>CASFXA010000099.1 GCA_949298535.1 uncultured Oscillospiraceae bacterium | reverse complement strand
AACCAGAATCGATACCAGGGGGACCCAGTCCCCCTGGAAGCGTGTGGAACTTTTTCGACACGCTCAAGCGGAGGGCTCCGACAAATGTCGGAGCCCTCCGCTTGTCTGTAGAAAAGTCCGGGCGCGCCAGGGGAAATAATTTCCCCTTCAACACGCCGTATAGCTTCTGAAAAGAGCGGCGATCCTTCCGGTTTTATCTCCCGGCGGGCGCGGGTGGCGCAATCCGGATCAGACCCGCGTTCCCCAGTTTCAGGAGGCTGGACTTTCCCTGCTGACAGGAACAGCTCTTTCCGGGAACCGGAATTTTCCGCCGGGAAAGCCGGGGATTCCAGACGGGGCAAACGCCCTTTCTGCCCCCGCCTTTCTGCTCACCCCTCACAGGCTTTCCAGCCACTGCACCATTTCCTCCAAGGAGCTTTGGTCCTCGTGCATCACCAAAAAGATTTTTTCTCCTTTTTGGATGATCTTATAATCTGTACAGCCCTGGGCGTATCCCATGGAAGCCGTCTCCACCATGGAAACCGCTTTGGCCTCCAGCTTCTCTGTGATAAAATCAAGATCCGCTCCTTCCGCCATCGTCAGCATCAAAAAGAAGGTGGTGTTTTGATTCGGCGCCCCCATATACAGCACCGCATCGGATACCTGATCCTCCCCGAACCCCAGATTGGCCTTCAAAAAATCGTCGTAAGAGGGGTACAGGGCGGGGTCCTGCTCCTGGGCGTTGGTGAGATAGGGGGTCATTTTTTCCAGGATCTCCTCATCGGTGGGAAATGTCTTCTCCTCCGTTGTGCTGCATCCCGCAAAAATAAAGGTAAAGCTCAACAGCAAAGCGATCATCTTTTTCATCAAAAACTCTCCTTTTATTCAATTCAGGCTTTTGAGGCCGGTCTTTTCATCAGGATACGGAAGCGTCTTCCCCTCCTGCCTCCTCTTCCCTTTCCACCACAAAGGTTTGGGGACCATAACCGCCAGGGGCGATGGTATAAGGCTCGAAATACAGCACCACGTCGCCGTTTTCATTCAGATAAAAGGAAGTTTCTTCTGTCACCTGAGGGGAAGCGCCCATCTCCGGCGGGAAATAAAGGTTCCCCTCCGGATCCCGCTGCGCCATCTGCTGACGGACCGCCTGTTCCGCCAGCTCCTTCCAGTTCTCTCCCAACAGCTGTTCCAGGGTCAGGACTTCTCCGGTGGTCAGATCCAGGTTGTAGAATCGGGTGATCTGCCCGGCTCCTGTCCAGCTTTCCCGGCCATACAACACATAGGAAAGGTACTGGTCGCTTTGATACTGGATCTCATAATCCACCGACACCTGGAAATGCCGGCTGTCAAATTCTTCTTCGCTTCCCCCTGTGGCCAGCACGGCTTGCTTATATTCTTCCAGCCTCTGATTCGCTTCCTCCAGGTAGCGGTCCACCGTCTGCTGGATTTCCTCATTGATATTCACTGCCCAGGAAGCGCCGTCCCCGGACAGGCCAGGCTGGTCTACCGTGATCTGGCGGTTCCCCTGCTGGGAAAACCAGTTGCGCACCGTCACCACCTGCACCGCCTGCCCCAGCACCGGAACCTTTTCCAGCATCTGGGCGAAAGCGGGACTGATATTGACCCCCATCACCAACATCGCCGCCGCAACAGCCAAACCGCGGCGAAATCCCCGGAAGAGCCACCTGCTCTCTGCTTTTTTCCTGCGTCTTTCCCCCTCCAGATGTATCTGTTCCCTGGTTCTCTTCACCAGTTCCGGCGAAGGCGCAACCTGGCTGAGCAGCCGGTTATATTCCTCCTGATTCATGCTTCTCCCCCTTCCAGCAATTGTTTGAGGCGCTGACGCGCCCGGGTCAGTCTGGAGCGGATGGTGCTCTCCCGCTCCCCCAACAGCCGGGACAGCTGCGCCACCGACAGATCCTCATAATAAAAAAGGTGGATCACGGTCCGGTCCTTGGAAGAAAGACGTCCCAAAGCCTCGGTCAATTCCGCCAGCTCCGGCCCCATCTCCACAGGGGTATCCTCCACCTGGACCAGGGGCACCGTTCTCCGCTTCCAGGGGGAACGCCACAAAGAATTGCAGCAGTTGATCGTCACCCGGATCAGCCAGGCCCGAAGATGCTCCCCATCCTCAAAGGCGGTGGAACAACGGACCAGCCGCAAAAACACTTCCTGGTAGATGTCGTCGGCGTCCTGGCGGGATCCGGTGTGGGAAAACGCCAGCCGATACACCATCTCCCCATATTGGGAAATCGCCTGCTCCGCAAGCGTCTCCGAACGAGACAAAACCATTGCTCCAACCTCCTTTCATTTTAAATACGCCCTGGAACAGAGAAAAGCTGCACTCCGAACAAAAAAATATGGAACAGGATGAACTTCCCCGCTCCATAAATTACGGAGAGCCGCAATACACCGGGCATTGCGGCTCTCCCACCATAGCTGCTTCAAAGAATGTAAGGAAACGGAGGCGGTAAATTTCAGGCCTTTCCCGCTTCGCTCCCAGGGGGACAGAGAAAAATCCTCCAACAACAAGGACAAAGGCGACAGGCGCTTCCCCTTTCAGCAGGCTGCTCACTCTCCCGGCGGCTGAAAGGGAAAATTTTTCCTCAGCAGCGGACAGCTCCCTGTCCTTCCGGAAGGCGCCGCCAACCAAAAGCGGCAGCCCTGGGGCGGAAAGGTCATTTTCCCCTGGGTTCAGGGCGCGCCAACGCCCCTCCTCCGGGATATTCCCAAATGGCGCCGGGACAACGACCTTCGGTTTTTAATAATACCGCAGGGAAACACTCTTGCCCATCTTCTCCAGCAAAGCCGCCAGATCCTCCATCAGCCTCAGCTTCAGGCTCAGGTTCAGGGGAAGATTGGGATTTTGATGGGCGGGATTGATGGCCCGGCCTACATACAGCTCCACCTTTGTGGCCTCCTCAAAAAGGAGGCGGGCGATTTGAGAGGCGCCGTCCTTGCTGGTGCGCCAGGGAGTATCGGTGTCCTGGCTGGAAACAAACTTCTGGGCCAGCTCCACCACCCGTCCCAAGGTGATGACCCCTTCGGTCACCAGGTCCACCCCCTTGATAAAGGCGATGGGAGGAATCTTGGGATCGATGTAATCGATACTGGGATTCACCGGCTGGTTCAGGTACCGGCTGACCAGAGTAGAGGTGGTACCGCCGCAGACAATATGCTTTCCGGGCAGGGCGAAAAAGTCCCGGCAGATCTCCTCATCCTGGGCCGGCTCCACGGGGGGACCGATCATCAGGTTCACTTCCCGGTGCCGCCGGATCCGCAGCGCCGCCACAGTGGTGTCGTCCCCGGGCATATCCATATAGAGATCCCGGCAGGCGTCGCAGATGATCCCCGCCATGGAGCGGGCGGACAGATCCGGTTTATATTTCCGCTGGGCGTATTCGATGATCTCCGGCAGCTGCCAGCCAAAGTTGAGAACCGTTCCCACGCCGGCGTGAATGGTGCCGTCGCTCATCATCAGCAGCAGGTCTCCCACCTGCCCCTGGAAATGCGTAATCTGAATCTTTTTCCCCGCGATCACCCGCTCCTCCATGGGATAGGGGATGGATTTGCCCTCCCGCAGAATGATGACCTGTGGGTTGTCGAACTGGGTGATAATCACCTCGCCGGTGGTCTTGAAGGCCTGGAGAATGGTGAAGGTGGAATAGGCCACCTGCCGCTGGGAGCAGACGGGCAGGGTGTTGGCGATGGTTTCCACACATTCCTCAATGGTCATATCGTTGGCCAGCATGGTGGAGATAATTTTGGAGGTGAGGGTGGAGAGGATGTTGGCCTTGACGCCGCTGCCCAGGCCGTCCGCCAGCACCATCAGGTAGCAGTCCTCCAGATTCAGACATTCCACCCGGTCACCGCACAGCTCCTCCCCCATTTTGTTCAGGCTCAGCCAGCCGGATTCTATGTAGAGCTTTTCCATCATTGCCGCTCCTCACTGCCGTCCACCGCTTTTTTCAGCTTGGTCAGGGCCACCTTGGTTTCAGCCGTGGTCTCTCCCAACAGGGAGGCGATCTCCTGGACCACCCGCATCTGTTTCTCCACGATCCGGTCCGTAACCTCGATGGTCTGCTGCCGCAGCTCCGCCGCTTTCCGCTCCCGCCGCTGCTGTTCGGTGATGTCCTTCATCAGGGCGATGAGCAGCTTGCTGTCCATATCGTAGACGATGGTCTCCTCCACAAACCGCTCGATCTCCCCCAGCCAGGTCTTTTTATCGGTGATGCTGCGCCCGTCCGCCAGCACATAGGCAAAGTCGGTGGGATCCAACAGCTCCGACACATCCCTTTTCACCCCTTGATCGGGACGGCTGAGGCCCAGCAGGTGACAGGCCGCCTGGTTAAGCTGCTGAATCACCAGATTTTCGTCCAGCACCAGAATGGCGTTGGGGGTGGAGCTGATGATCTTATCGGAGAAGGATTCCGCCCGCTCCTTCATATAGGGCAGGCACATGGTGATTTCCGCCTTGCCGTTGTAGACCGCCTTGGCCTTCTCCCGGCAGGTGGGGTAGCCGCAGCTGCCGCAGTTGAGCTCCTGTTCCGGCATGAATTTGCCCATCTTTTCCAGGATCTCCCGCAGCTCCTTCTCCCCGGGCACCTGCTCCCGCACCAGTTCCGGACGAACGTTCTTGTCCAGGGAGAAATGGTACTGGGGAGTGAAATCCCGGTAATCCATATTGTCCGGATAGCCGGGGGCGGCGTAATCGGTCACCTTGTCGTGGCACTCCAGCATCCCGCCTCCCCGGAAGGAACGGACCATGGGGCCGTTGATACAGCTGCCCTCGCAGATGCTCATCTCCACAAAGCAGTGGTGAAGATTGCCGCTCTCCAGGTCCTTGAGGGCCTGAATACACTTTTCCGCTCCGTCGATGGCGTAATACCGGTAGCCGGTGCCGGTCCGGTTCATGCTTTGGATGATACCGCCGGTCTTGGGGAAAAACCGGGACATGGCCCCGGATTTGTCACAGGGGGCAGTGGGCGGGGCCACCTGCTCCTCCCTGAGCCAGTCCCGCACCTCCTCAAAGGTGAGAACGCAGTCCACGCCTGTGGGATATTCCTCAATCTCCGCTTTTTTGGAGATACAGGGACCGATGAAGACCACAAAAGCGTCAGGGTCCCGCTCCTTAATCAGCTTGCCATGGGCGTCCATGGGGGAGATGACCGGAGCCAGACATCCCAGCATCTGAGGATGATATTTCTGGATGAGCTTGATAACCGACGGACAGCAGGTGGTGATAACCACATCCTGCTTGGCCTGACGAACAATCCGCTCGTACTCGGATTTGACGATATGGGCCCCCACCGCCGTCTCCTCGGTGCCGGAAAAGCCCAATTCCGCCAACAGCTGCCGCATCTGTTCGATGCCCTCCACAGGGAAATCCACAATAAAGGAGGGGGCGACGCTGGCGATGACCTTCCGGCCCTCGGCTATGGCCTGACGGACCTGAGCCACATCGTTTCGGACCACCTTGGCGTTCTGGGGACAGGTGATGACGCAGCGGCCGCAGAGGATACATTCATCCTTGATGATACGCGCCTGCTGGCTGGAAAATTCAATGGACTTCACCGGACATTCCCGGATGCACCGGTGACAGTTTTTGCAGTTGGCTTTTTTCAGGCCCAGGATCTCCATAACGTCGCTTCCTTTCCTTCCGGCGCTCCGGACAAAAGGGTGAGTGCCGGTGATAAAAAAATCGCCGGCGGGAAAGGGAGCCCTCTCCCGCCGGGCTGATGCGGCTCCGCCTGAGGCGGAAAACCGTCGTGTTCTGTTGGCCGCCTCAGGCAGGATGCCGCTCTGCCCAGGCCCGGTCAAAAATTCCGGTGATATTTTCCGGCGTGACGCCGGTAATCAGTTCATCGTCAATCTTGATGGTTACGCCGTCAATGCAGTGACCCAGACAAAAGGAGGCGTTGAGGCTCACTTCTTTTTCCAGCCCCCGGTCACTGACCAGCTTTTTAAGCACGGCGATGATGTCATAGGAACCTTTCAGATGGCAGGAACTGCCAATGCAGACATAGATCTTCATTTTTGCTGTTCTCCTATCCGCCGGAAATGCCGGCTATCGTCGTCAGGCCCTTGCCCCGGAAAAACTGATTTCTGCAAAAGGAGAGAGCCCTGTTTGGCGGGCAATGTTCCGTTTTTCAGTTTACAACAAACCGCCTGGAAAAGCAAGGAAACAACTCTCTAAATTTGTTAAGCATTTAACGCACTTTTATGGGATTCCCTCACAAAAATGCCGGGGGCTGGCTGGACCCCTTTCCCCCTCACCGGTCCCGGGAACCGATCTCCAGCACCTGACTGCAGGTAAACTCCTGCCTGGCCGGCAGTCTGATAATCCCCGCCTTCTCTTCTATATTCCCCGACGCGTCCACAAAATCCCCCACCCCGTACCAGGGCTCAATACAAACCGTCGCCACATTGTCCGGCGCGCTCCACAGCACCGTATAGGGGCTGTTGGTGCCCCGAACCCGAATATAGTCCCCGCTGATGGTCTCCTCCAGCTGAATATAGCTGGACTCCACCCCCATCAGCACCAGGCTTTTGCTGAAGATCCCTTTGGTAATGGGGATGCGCCCGTCGGGCAGATCCATTTCATAGGCTTTATGAAGCAGCCGCCCCTCTTCATTCTGGGCCAGATAGGTGAGCTTTTCCCCATGCTCAAACACCACTGCATAGTCGCTGGCCGCCGTTCCCACCGCGAAGGGACACCGCAGGCCGGTGTGAAAGCCCAGGCTGAAATAAATGGGATCAGTGTGGCAGTTGACTACGTTATACTGGCAGATCAGAGAGTTTTTGTCCAGTTTATAGGTGGTGCGCAAAGAGAAAGGCCAGGGGTAAAAATCCGCTGTTTCCCTGGAATTTTCCAGCCGGAAGGTGACCACCCGGTCATCGGCGCAGACGATATGATGCATCAGATCCTTTGCGAAGCCGTGCTGTACGCCTTTGTAGGGCTTCCCGCCCATACGAAAGGTTCCGTCCTTCACCCCGCCGCAGTTGGGAAAAAGAATGGGAGACTGACGGGACCACACTGAAGCCTCTCCCCCCCAGATATACTCCCGCTGAGTACCTTTGTGATAGAGAGAAGTCAGTTCCGCACCAAAGCTGGTGACTTCCGCCCGCAGAAATTGGTTTTCCATCGTCAGTTCCATGGTCCAAGCGCTCCTTTCCTTTGGCAACCCCAGCGCCGCTGGTCTCCCGCTGTTCGGGACAAAATTTGTCCACCTTTTATTGACAATCTGTATTCCCTTGTTATAGACTGAAAGAAACAGAAACAAGGCCTTCTATATGCAATGATAGCCTATTTTCCTTTTCATTGCTACCGTTTGAACCGGCAAAAAAGATTCTTTACATAAATTTTACCTTTTTATTTTTACAGTGAGCCGTCATTCTTATCATTATTATTCACCGGGGAAAGAGAGGATCCATCATGGCCAGTTTGACCATCATCAATGCCCGCGCTGTCATCGGCGGAGCTGTCCGCAGATGCAATCTGAAGATTGTAGACGGGAAAATCAAGGGGATTATGCCCCCTGGGGACACCTATGGCAAGACCTTTGACGCCCGGGAAAACCTGGTGCTGCCCGGCTTTATCGACATTCACACCCACGGAGGGGCCGGGGTGGATTTCAATAATGCCGACGCCAAAGACATCCGGAATGTGCGGGATTTTTTCGTCTCCCAGGGCACCACCACCTTTCTGCCTGCCATCCTCACCGATACGGAGGAAACCATGCTCCGCTCCATCCTCTCTGTGGTGCAGGCCAAAAACGCGCTGAAATGCAGCCAGATTTACGGAATCCATCTGGAAGGGCCGTTCCTCTCCCCGGAATATAAGGGGGCGATGCCGGAGGAGCTGCTGCAGCCGTGCAGCTATCCGCTGTTCAAACGTCTCCAGGATTCCTCCGGGGGGCAAATTCGCCTTATCACCCTTTCCCCCGAGCTGGAGGGGGCGGCGGAACTGACCAAGCGCCTGGCCATGGAAGGGGTGCGGGTCTCCCTGGGGCACAGCGGCGCGGATTATGAAACAGCCGTGAGCTGCATTGAGGCGGGGGCTGTCAGCGCCACCCACACCTTTAACGCCATGAAGCTGATGCGGCAGCATGACCCGGCCATCGCCACCGCCGTATTGGAAAGCGACGGCTACTGCGAAGCCATCTGCGACGGAAAGCATCTTCATCCCGCAGTGGTGCGGCTGCTGCTGAAAACCAAGGGGCTCAGCAGGGTCATCGCCGTCACCGACAGCATCATGGCCGCAGGGATGCGGGAGGGAATCTATCGGTTGGGAATCAACAATGTGGTGGTCCGGGGGGGCGACGCCAAAATCATGGGCACCGATATTCGGGCCGGCAGCATCCTCACCACCATCCAGGCCCTGCGCAACATCATGGAATTCACCGGCCTGCCGGTGGAAAAAGCGGTGATCCCTCTCACCGAGAACCCTGCCCGGATGCTGGGCATCTTCCATCGCAAAGGTTCCCTGGATGTGGGCAAGGACGCCGACCTGGTGATGGTGGACGACAAATACCAGGTGCTGGCCACCTTCTCCGAGGGGGAACTGCTCTATCAGACCGGAAAGGAATCCCGAACCTACGCCTGAACCCTTCCACTAAAGCCATCCGGGGGGAAGAAATGAGAAAAATCCTTTCCATGGATTCAGATTCTGCCCCCACGGCTTCTTTGCCGAAGATTTTCTTCTTCCAGCTGTTCCACAGGGAAAAACAGATCCAGGATAACTGGGAGCGCAGCCTTTTCCAGATACAGCCTCCCTTGCGACCTGCTGGACAAAGGGAGGCTGTTTTTCTTCCGGTCAGGGAATGGATTTTTTCTGAACGGGGCACAATCCTTCTGAAAATTTCTTTCACCCATTGCCGGCTCCAGCAATAATCCCATTCATCTGTCTCCCGGAAAGGATACGCTATGATTACCTTTGAACAAATCCGTCAGGATCCCCAGATCCGTGCCTATATTAAAAAGGAAGACGAAACCCTCATCGCGCTGGGGTATACGGAACACAGCTTCGCCCACGTCTGCCTGGTGGCGGATAAAGCCCGGGACATTCTCCTCACCCTGGGATACCCCCCGCGGGAAGCAGAGCTCGCCCGGATCGCCGGCTATCTCCACGACATTGGCAATGTCATCAACCGCATCGACCACGCCCAGAGCGGAGCGGTAATGGCTTTCCGCTTGTTGGATAAAATGGGGGCCGAGGCGGAGGAAATCGCCACTATCATCAGCGCCATCGGCAACCATGATGAATCCACGGCTTTTCCGGTCAATCCTGTGGCGGCGGCCCTGATTCTGGCGGACAAGACCGATGTCCGCCGCAGCCGTGTCCGGAACCGGGATTTCGCCACCTTTGACATCCATGACCGGGTCAACTATGCCGTCACCCAGGCGGCCGCCACCATCAGCGAGGACAAAACCCGCTTTATCCTGCGGGTCACCATCGACACCAGCATCTCCGCCGTGATGGATTATTTTGAAATTTTCCTGGACCGGATGATCCTTTGCCGCAAGGCCGCCGATAAACTGGGGCTGAAATTCCAGCTGATTATCAACGATCAGGTATTGCTGTAAAGTTTCACGATGGACTTTTCCTTCTGCGCCCCATTTCATCCGCCGTTTTCCGAAAGGCATCCTCGAAAGCGGCATCCAGCCGCGGGAAATTCCTATACAACTATAACAATATGCAACTTGCTCCCCTTCATTTGGATGGAGGGGTTTTCTTTTGTTTGACTTGACGACAGTTTTTAGTTTATGATAGAATTAATTGTAGATATTTTTTCTGTCTTCTTCCGGGTATTTTCTCTCTGGAAAAATTCATTTACCTGTCTTTTCTGGCGAAACTTTCCAAAATTCAGGCTTTTTTATATCATCTCTGCCTATAAATTTCCTTTTGTCAGACGATCTTCTTCCAAGGATGTCTCCCTCAAAGGAATTTTCCCGGCAAGGCACCCGGTTTCAGCGGGTAAAACAAACGTGATCGGAAGGTGAAACGCTTTGGAAATGTTTGAACGCTCTACCCTGATGACATCTTCACTGGACAGTGAGGAGCTGGACCGGCTGCTGGCCCCCATTTCGCAGCATCTGGTTTACCCGCCCAAGCATATCTTTCAGCTGCCAGGGGAAACAATTGAGGGAGTATACTATATTAAAAGTGGCCGCACCAAACATTACATGGACAATAATGAAGGCTGCTTCAAAATCCTTTACACGCTCTCCGCCGGTTGGTTTTTCGGGGAGACGCCGCTGTTTCTCAACAAAGAGACCAGTCTTTACTCTCAAACTGAAACCAAAACCACCATTTATCTGATCCCTGTCAACGAAACCTACCGTCTGATGCGGGAAAACGAATTGTTCCGGGACACTCTTCTCCAATGCTTTTCCCAAAAAATGCTGATCCTCCGCTATGAAATCGGCAACCTGGCCTTCAATTCCTGCAAAAACCGCCTGAAACGGCTTTTCTGCGCTGCGGTGGAACGGGAGAATATGACCGACCCCGGCTGGTACAATCTGCGCATCCACTATACCCACAGCGAGCTGGGGGAGATCGTGGGGGGCGCCCGGGTCACCATCAGCCGCCAGCTGACCGAGCTGTGCAACGAAGGCTTCATCAGAATCATCAATCGGCGAATTCAGGTCAATGCTGAAGAATACCATCGCTATATGCAGTCCTCCCGCTGAGCCAGGGGAGGGCTGCTTCTCTTTGAAACTGTTGACTTTTGCCAAAAAATAATCAAATTTTTCTCTATAACTCTGGTATCATTCGATACATTCTTTTTTGCGATTTTACTTTATACTGATGCTGTAAAAACAACGTACCCAAAAATCTCGGCGGCTGCCCTTTGCGCCAGTGGTTTCCCCGGGATTGAATGGCGTACGTTTTTGTTGTTTTCCGCGCCATACCATCCCTGTAAACCAAAAAGAGATGACAAAGGAGAAAAATTAGACCTATGTTGGATAAGTGTACCTGCGAGCATTATACCGCTCTCCTTCAGGAAGAATTGGTCCCCGCCCTGGGATGTACCGAACCCATTGCCATCGCCTTTGCCGCCGCCCGGGCCAGAGAGGTGCTGGGCTGTATGCCAGAACGTCTCATCGTTCAGTGCAGCGGCAACATCATCAAAAATGTCAAAGGGGTCATTGTTCCCACCACCGGCAACATGAAGGGCATTGATACCAGCGCCATCCTGGGCTCCATTGTGGGCCACAGCGAAAAGAAGCTGGAAGTTCTCACCGGCGCGACTGCTGAAGACATTCAGCTGACCAAAGAGCTGGTGGCCAAAAAGATCTGCCAGGTGGAGCTGATCCGGGATGTGAGCAATTTGTTCATCATCGTGCGGGCCTTCGCCGGGGAGCATGAGGCTTTGGTGGAAGTACAGGACGGCCACACCCATATCACCAGAGTGGAAAAGGATCATGTGCCGCTGTACGAGGAAAAGACCGCTTCCGCTCAGGCCGATTCCTCCGACAAACCCAAAATGGATCTCCAAAGCATCTTCCAGTTTGCCACCGAAGGGGATCTGGAAGCCCTCATCCCCACCCTGGACCGCCAGATCCAGTGCAACACCCGTATCGCTGAGGAGGGCCTCAAGGGCACCTACGGCTGCGGTGTCGGCGCAACGCTGGTGGCCAACTATGGCAACAATGTCCGCACCATGGCCCGGGCGATGCCCGCCGCCGGAAGCGACGCCCGGATGGGAGGCTGCGTGTTGCCGGTGGTGATCAACTCCGGTTCCGGCAACCAGGGAATGACCGTCTCCCTGCCGGTAATCACCTACGCCAAGGAGCTGGGCGTCAGCCAGGACAAGCTGTACCGCGCCCTGACCCTGTCCAATCTCACCGCCATTTACATCAAATCCGGAATCGGCAAGCTGTCCGCCTTCTGCGGTGTCGTGGGGGCCGGATGCGCCGCTGGCGCCGCTGTCACCTGGCTGCGGGGCGGAGATTATGACGCCGTCTGCCGCACCATCATCAATACCCTGGCCAACACCTCCGGCATCGTCTGCGATGGCGCCAAAGCTTCCTGCGCCGCCAAAATCGCCAGCGCCGTGGACGCCGCCCTTTTCTCCGGCGACATGGCTCTCAGCGGCCGGGTCTTCGGCTGCGGCGAAGGTCTGGTGGCTGAGGATGCCGACGCCACAGTGCGCAACATCATGCGCCTGGGCAAGGTGGGCATGAAAGAGACAGATATTGAGATCCTGCATATGATGATCGGTCAATAAAAGAGGAGAACATATGATGCGTGTAGAAAATCATCCGATTTTGGGTGAAAGCCGTCAACCGGACACCTATATTTATTTCGACGGCAAAAAGATCCCCGCTGTCACCGGAGAACCGGTGGCCGCCGCTCTGGTTGCTGCCGGAGTCCGCACTTTCCGTTATACCGCCAAAAAGAATCAGCCCCGCAGCCTGTTCTGCGGCATCGGACGCTGCAACGACTGCAAAATGGTGGTGGACGGCGTTCCCAATGTGCGCACCTGCGTCACCCCCGTTCGAGAGGGAATGGACGTGCGCACCCAACATGGTCTGGGAGAGGGGGATGTGACCCATGAATAAGAATCTTATCGTCATCGTGGGCGCCGGCCCTGCCGGTCTTTCCGCCGCCATCCAGGCCGCAGGAGCAGGGGCCAAGGTGATGCTCATCGACGAGAACCAAAAGCCTGGCGGACAGCTGTTCAAACAAATCCACAAATTCTTCGGTTCCAGAGCCCACAAGGCCGGCGTCCGGGGCGTGGACATTGGTCGTCAGCTGCTGGCGGAAACCGAGAGCAAAGGGGTGGAGGTCCACCTGGGCTATCCCGTCTATGGCGTTTATCCCGACGGCCGGGTGGTCTACGGCTCCGCGGAAGGGGTTCGCAGCATCCAGGCAGACCGGGTGATTCTCGCTACCGGCGCCATTGAAAACAACCTTTGCTTTGAGGGTTCCACCCTTCCCGGCGTCATGACCGCGGGGGCCGCTCAGACCATGATTAACGAGCATCGGGTCCTCCCTGGCAAAAATGTGGTGATGATCGGCTCCGGCAACGTGGGCTTGATTATCTCCTACCAGCTGATGCAGGCTGGCGCCACCGTTCAGGCCCTGGTGGAGGCCGCTCCCGCCATCGGCGGCTACGCGGTCCATGCCGCCAAGCTGAAGCGTTCCGCCGTTCCCATCTACCTGTCCCACACTGTCAACCGGGTCTGGGGCGACGGCAAGGTGGAAAAGGTGGAGCTGATCGCCCTGGACGAGCACTTCAACAAAATCGACGGCACTGAGAAGGTGCTGGACGCCGATACCGTTTGCATGGCCGTGGGCCTGACACCCATGGTGGAACTGGCCTCCCTGGCTGGATGCCGTCTGGCTGAAAACGGAACCATGGGCGGGCTGATCCCTCTCCATGACGAAAATATGCGCACCTCCAATCCCATCTACTATGTGGCCGGAGACATCGCCGGCGTGGAGGAGGCCAGCACCGCCATCGAGGAGGGCCGCCTGGCTGGCATCGCCGCGGCGGAAAGCCTCGGATTGGGCACCGCGGAGGCTCAGGAGAAGAAACAGGCTGTTCGGGAAAATCTCGCCGCCCTGCGCTCCGGCGCCTTTGGCCAGCGCCGTTTCCAGGCCAAAGAGGAGATCGTCAAAGAGTTTTACAGGGAGGCAGAGGTATGAAAGACGTAAAATATTCCGGCGTATTGGACCAGGAGCTGCTGGCTTCCCTGCCAGGGGTACCGGATGCCGCCCGGCTGGAGCTGGGACCGGTGGCCTGCATTGAGTGCGCTCAGGAAATCCCCTGCAATCCCTGCAAGGAGGCTTGTCCCCGGGGCGCCATCACCGTGGAGCCGGGCCTGACCGCCCTGCCCCATCTGGACGCTTCCAAATGCAACGGCTGTGGCCTGTGCATCGCCCGGTGCCCCGGCCTGTCCATTTTCAATGTGCATAAGAACTACACCGAGACCACCTCTCTGGTCAGTTTCCCCTACGAGTACCTTCCTCAGCCCAAGCAGGGAGATCAGGTGCGCTGCGCAGGCCGCGATGGTCTGTTCCTGACCATGGGAACTGTTCATAAAGTGCTTTCTCCCGCTGCTTACGACCACACCACCGTCGTCACGGTGGAGGTGCCCAAGGAATATTGCATGTCCGTGCGCACCATTCAAAGAGGAGGGTTCGACAAATGACCGAAAATAAGGAAAACATCTATGTCTGCCGGTGTGAGGAAATCACCGTAGCGGACATTGAGCGGGCCATTGAGGAAGGAGCCACCACCCTCACCGCCATCAAGGTGCGCACCAACGCAGGAATGGGCGTTTGCCAGGGAATGACCTGCCGGAAAAACATTGAACGGATGCTGCGGGAGCGGAAAGTGGATCCCGGCTGCATCAAGCACAGCCCCTACCGGTTCCCGGTGCGCAGCGTTTCGGTGGCGGATCTGGCCGCCGACGCCCCCAAAAAGGAGGTAGAGGACCATGAATAAGGCAGATGTCATCATCATCGGCGGCGGCGTCATCGGCAGCGCCTCGGCCTACTATCTTTCCAAGCGGGGCAAAAAGGTCATTCAGCTGGAGCGGGATTACTTCTGCGCCGGGGCCAGCGGCTCCTGCGACCAGATGGTTATCCCCCAGTCCAAAGCCCCCAACGATCACCTGACTTTGGCGCTGCAGAGCGTAGAGCTGTACAAGAATCTCTCCAAAGAGCTGGGCACCGATATTGAATATGTCCAGAAGGGCGGCATGATCCTCATTGAGAATGAGGCGGAGCTGAAAATCATGGAGGATGTCACCGCCAAGCAGCGGGCCAGAGGCATGGATGTGGAGATCATCTCCACCGCCGACGCCATGAAGCGTCAGCCGGGCATCAATCCTGACGCCGTTATCGCCTCCACCTACAGCGCTGTGGACGGAGAGGTCAATCCCTTTAAGATGAACCTGGCCTTCAGCGATGCCGCCGCTCATATGGGCGCGGAGATCCATCCCTATACCCCTGTCACCGGGCTGGTGATGGAGGGCGGAGCGGTGGTTGGCGTCCGCACCGCCAGCGAAACCTATTACGCTGATACAGTGGTCAACGCCGCCGGCGCCTGGGCTCCCATTATCGGAGAGATGGCGGGTCTCAACCTTCCCATCAAGCCCCGCCGCGGCCAGGTGTACATCACCGAGGCAGTGGCTCCCTATGTCAACCACTGCGTCCTCAACGCCCGCTACATCGTGGCCAAGCACAATCCCGCCACCCTGAAGAACGACCATTCCAGAAAGGCGCAGCTGGGTGTGGGCATCTCCCTGACCCAGTCCCACAAGGGCAACATCCTCTTCGGCGCCACCCGTGAGTTTGTGGGCTACCAGACCTGCAACACCTACGAGGGCCTTCAGGAGCTGCTGGAAAACGCTGTGCATCTGATGCCCGGCCTCAAGGATATGCGCATTATCCGGGCTATGGGCGGCGTTCGTCCCTATCCCCCGGATTCCAAGCCTCTCATCGGTTACGCCAACGGGGTGCCTGGAATGTTCATCGCCGCGGGACATGAGGGAGACGGCATCTGCCTGGCTCCCATCTCCGGACGGCTGGTAGCGGATCTCATCTGTGACGGCCACAGCGATATTCCTGCCGCGTCCTCCTTTGATCCCAACCGCTTTGATCTCCATCAGCCCAAAAACTAAGGAAAGAGAAGTGAATTTCTTCCCCCGGAAAGACATTTGTAGCCTTCCGGGGGAAGGGAAATCTATCCTTCTCATCCATCTTTTGCTATTTTCAGAAAGATGGGTGACGATTTTTTATGCCATTTTTTGAACAAAATGGACGAAAAAAAACTTCCCTTTTCCCCCGCTTTTCGGGAATTGCTTAAGAAAAAAATAAACAAATTAGGATAATTTGCCCAAATTTTATTCGCAATAAATGGTAGATAATATCAAATTGTTGCGGATGATACATTGTGCTTTCGTGTACTTGAAAATGTACCACTCCTTTACTATAATGAAATTGCGCAAAGGGCAGCCGTTGGGTTGCTGAAAAAAATTTTATATGAGGTGACTGATCTATGATTAAACCTACCGGTTCCTGGGTTGCTATGCCCACTCCTTTCGACAGCCAGAACAAAGTGGACTTCGGCGCGTTCAAACTGCTCATTGACCGTCAGATCAAGTACGGCACTTCCGAGCTGTTCGTGCTGGGTTCCGCCG
Organism: uncultured Oscillospiraceae bacterium; assembly: GCA_949298535.1. Taxonomy (GTDB): domain Bacteria; phylum Bacillota; class Clostridia; order Oscillospirales; family Ruminococcaceae; genus Angelakisella. The sequence goes on along the minus strand of CASFXA010000099.1, from coordinate 18,627 downwards.
GCGAAGTAACTCTGCTGAGCCTGGACGAGAAGAAGGCCATTGTCCATGAGGTCATCAAGATGACCAAGGGCCGTATCCCCGTCTTCTTCAGCTGCGCTTCCATGACCACTGACGACAGCGTCGCCATGGCCAAGTATTGCGAGTCTGAGGGCGCTGACGGCGTCATCTTCACCGTTCCCCCCTATGTGCTGGTTTCTCAGCCCGCTGCTTATGCTCATCTGGAAACCTGCATGAGCGCCACCACCCTCCCCTGCGGTATCTACAACAACCCCTCTCGTCTGGGCGTTCAGGTGATGCCTGAGACCATCAAGAAGCTGAGCGACGCTCATCCCAACTTTGTTGTGGACAAGGAAGCTCTGGGCAGCGTGGAGCAGCTGGTTCAGGTCAAGCGGCTGTGCGGCGACAAGGTCAACATCATGTGCTGCGACTTCCCCAAGTACTCCATCGTCATCCCCACCCTGGCTGTGGGCGGCACCGGTACTGCCAACATCGGCGGCAACATCATTCCTGAAGAGGCTGCCAAGTACTCCCGTCCCTGGACCAGTATGCAGATCATGGAGGAGTGCCGCACCGAGTACTTCAAGTGGTTCCCCCTGCTCCAGGCCCTCTATCACCTGTCCAACCCCGTCGTCATCAAGGCTGCCCTCAACATCCTGGGCCTGCCCGGCGGCTCTCTGCGTAAGCCCTATCAGGACTATGCCGGCAAGCACTATGATGAGCTGAAGGCTCTGATGGACGAGATGGGCGTCATCGCCAAGTACAGCGTCAAATAATTCCTGAACAGCAAAACATATTTGGAAGGAGAAACCAGATGGGAGAGCGTCTTGTAGTCATTGGCGGCACCGCGGCCGGTCTGAGCGCGGCTTCAAAAGCAAAACGGATGTGCCCTTCGATGGACATCACGGTTTATGAGCGTTCCGGCTTCGTCAGCTATGGCGCCTGCGGACTGCCTTATTTTGTCGGCGGCATGATCGCCGACGCGGAGGACCTTGTTTCCCTCAATGTTCAGACCCTGAGCGAGAAGCGGGGAATTCCTACCTATATTCACCATGAGGTGACCAGCATCGACCGTCAGGCCAAAACTGTGACGGTGCGGAATCTTGATAATGGAGAGACCTTTGTCAAACCTTATGATAAACTGGTCATCGCTACCGGCGCCACTCCCATCGTCCCCAACATTCCGGGAGCCCATTCCAAAGGCGTTCACTGCCTGCGGACGGTGGAGGATGGCATCGCCCTGAAGGCCCGCGTGGCCGAAGGGGCGGCCCGGGCGGTCATCATCGGCGGCGGCTTTATCGGCCTGGAAACCGCTGAGGAACTGACCCAGGCGGGGATGAAGGTGACAGTAGTGGAGGCCATGCCCCGGCTGCTGCCCTTCCTCATCGAGGATTATGCTTCCAGCATCCAGGCGGAGCTGGAAAAACATGGTGTGGAGGTGTGCCTCAACTCCACTGCCGCCGAAGTTCTGTGTGACGAGAGCGGCAAGGCCACCGGCGTCAAAACCTCCGATGGCCGGGAATTTCCGGCGGATTTGGTTCTCTTCTCCATTGGTGTGCGTCCCGCCTCCGACCTGGCCCGGGATTGCGGGTTGGAAATCGGTTTCAAGGGCGCCATCGTGGTGGACGAGCATCAGCGCACCAGCGACAGCGACATCTATGCCTGCGGCGACTGTGTGCAGATGAAGAACCTCATCACCGGTCAGCCTTGCTATGTCCCCCTGGGCACCACCGCCAACAAACAGGGCCGCATCGCCGGAGAGAATCTGGGCGGCAGCAGCAGCACCTTCAAAGGGGTGCTGGGCTCCCAGGTGACCAAGATCTTTGAGATCTATGCTACCTCCACCGGACTGACTGAGGCTCAGGCGGAGCAGGCCGGGTTCGCTCCCGCTGTCTGCTCCATCACCAAAAATGACCGGGCGTCCTATTATCCCGGCGGCGGACAGAACCATCTGACCCTGGTACTGGACCGTCATACCGGCAGATTGCTGGGCGCTCAGGCCATCGGCACCGAGACCGTTGCTGGCCGGATGAACGTCCTGGCCACCGCCATCACCGCGGGCATGACTGTGATGGAGCTCAATGAGCTGGATCTGGTCTATTCCCCCTCTGTGGCCCCGGTATACGATCCCATCCTCATCGCCGCCAGTCAGGCGCTGAAATGCGTGGATAAGGAGGCAAGAGCATGAACGAAGTTTGTGAACTGGTCATTGGCCGGGGACAGGACATCAAGAGCGCCATCGAGGCCTTTATCCTGGAAAAAGGCTGGGATAACGTCTACATCAGCGGCGCCATCGGTTCTGTCTGCGAGGCCCGTTTCACCACCCCTGTCAGCGACACCTTCCCTCCTCAGGTGGAGGTCACCGAGACAGGCAGCCTGCCCGGAGAAATGCTCTCCTTCACCGGAGAGGTCATGGCACGGGAGAAGATGGATCCCGCCCTCAAAGAGATCTACAAAGGCGATAGCCCTCTGTTTGTCCACATCCACGCATCTGTAGCCCTCCATGGCAATCGGGTGTGCGGAGGCGGCTTTCAGGGAGGAAAGGCTTTCCGCTCTTTGAAGGTTTATATGCAAAAACTCTGACCCAAGGCAAATTTTTATTGTAGGAGGAATTTTGTTATGAAGCGTTTGATCGCACTTGTCATGGCTCTGGCTCTGGCGATGGTTTCCACCGCTTGCTCCGGAACCAGCAGCAGCACCGCGTCTTCCGCTCCCGCCTCTTCTGCTGAGAGCAGCGCTGTTGAGGTGGAAGTGGACGAGTTCGATGCCGGAGATGTGGAGAAGCCCTCTTCTCCTTACCGTTATTCCATGGCTTCCGGTTCCGTGGGCGGTAACTTCTATCTGGTAGGCGGCGGCGTGGCTCAGGTTATCAACTCCGCTCTGCCCGATTACTTCAGCTTCACCACCGAGACCACCGGCGGCGGTACCGCCAACCTGGGCATGCTCCAGAACGGCGACGCCGAGCTGGGTATCGCCATGACCAGCTCCCTGTATGAGGCTGTCAACGCCTCTGCCGACTGGACTGCCGGCGTTCAGCACGACAAACTCCGTGTTGCCTGCGCTCTGTATCCCTCTTGGCTGACCATCTACACCCTGAAGGATTCCGGCATCACCTCCTTCTCCGACCTGGAAGGCAAGATCGTGGGTCTGGGCTCCAAGGGCGCCGCTATGGACAGCATCTTCCGTCAGATGTTTGTTGACCTGGGCATCACCCCCAAGCAGCTGCACAATGACGGCCACGGCGCTACCGCTACCGCTCTGGGCAACGGCGTTATCGATGCCGCCATCCTGTTCAGCTATCCTCCCTTCGCTGCCATCAGCGAGCTGGAGAGCACCAAGGATCTGGCCTTTATCCCCCTCAACGAGGATGAGCAGAACTACCTGACCTCCACCTATGACTTCTATGTGGCCGACTCTATGCCCGGCGGCTTCTACAAGGGCGCTCCCGACGATGTTGCCGGCGTTTCCGAGTGGAATATGCTGGTCACCAGCAGCGATGTGCCTGAGGATCAGATCTATCTGATCACCAAGATGCTCTTTGAGAGCACTGATGACCTGACCATCATCCATCAGAGCCTGAAGTATTGCACCGCTGAGGACACCCTCAACTCCAACATCTACCTCCATGCCGGTACCGTCCGCTGCCTGAAGGAACTGGGTGTTGATGTCCCTGAAGAGCTGATCCCCCCCGAGTATCAGGGCTAAAGTTTGATCCGTTAAGCGCAAGTGTCCCCCGCGCGTCAAACGCGGGGGACTGTTCTAGGGAGGAATAGTATGGAACAAAAATTGACCTATGAAAAATTAAGAAAGTATTTCGTTATTGTACTTTCTGTTTTTACCGGCCTGCTGCACATTGGCCAATTTACTTTCTGCCCCATGGAGAGCATTAAATTTTATTCCTGGCATCTGACCCTGGGGCTCATCTTTGTTTTCCTGTACAAACCCCTGAGTAAGAAAAACCCCAAAAAGTATCTTTGGGCTGACTGGCTGTGCATCGTACTCACTGTGATTTCTGGTGCATACGTCATTTTCAACTATGACACTTATGTGGTCATCATGCAGACTGGCAAGCTGACCACCGGATTATACGTTTTCGGTCTGATTGTAACAGTTTTGGTTATTGAAGCTACCCGCCGCTGCCTGGGTTGGATTCTGCCCATTATCTCCCTGATTACTGTGGCTTATGCCCTCTTCGGCGGCAACCTGCCCGGTATTCTGGGCCATCGCGGCTACAGCTTCCAGCGTGTTGTCACCACTATTTTCAGCGATCAGGGCGTTCTGGGTACCGCCATCGGCGTATCCGCCTCCAACGTCTTCCTGTTCCTGCTCTTTGCCGCATTCCTCAGCGTGTCCGGAGCTGATAAGATCTTCCAGGACATCTCTATCGCCCTCACCGGTAAAACGCGGGGCGGCCCCGCCAAGATGGCCGTTGTGGCCAGCTGCCTGTTCGGTTCCATCTCCGGCAGCGCCGTGGCCAACGTGGTCAGCACCGGCGCCTTCACCATTCCGCTGATGAAGCGTCAGGGATATCAGAAGCGTTTTGCCGGCGCTGTTGAAGCGGTTGCTTCCACCGGCGGTCAGATTATGCCCCCCGTCATGGGCGCTGCCGCTTTCGTGCTGGCCGACATTTCCGGCACCCCCTATGGTACTGTGTGTCTGGCCGCTCTGCTCCCTGCGTTGATGTACTATCTGACCCTGTTCAAGATGGTGGACCTGGAATCTGTCAAATATGGCCTCCAGGGTGTTTCTGAGGATGAGCTTCCCAACCTGAAGGAATCCGTCGCCAGAGGCTTTAAGCTCTTTATCCCCCTGGCCATCCTGCTGTTCCTGCTGCTGGTCATCCAGACTACTCCCATGCTGGCCGCAATCTACTCTATGGCTGCTATCGTCATCTGCGGTCTGCTGGATAAGCATGAGCGTCTCACCTTCAAAGGCATCATCGACGGCTTCGTGGAAGGCAGCAAGAGCCTCCCCAGCGTTGTGGCGGCCTGCGCCTGCGCCGGTATCGTTACCGGTATGTTCGCCCTCACCGGTCTGGGCCTGAAGTTCTCTGACTTCATCGTCAGCATGGGCGGAAACAGCGTTATCCTCAGCCTGCTGCTGTCCATGATCGTCTGCGTTATCCTTGGTATGGGCCTGCCCACCACCGCTTCCTACATCATCTGCGCCACTGCCATTGCTCCCGCTCTGGTGAAGGTTGGCGTCATGCCCCTGGCGGCTCACCTGTTCCTGCTGTATTTCGCCTGCATTTCCGCCATCACTCCCCCTGTGGCTGTGGCTTCCTATGCCGCCGCCGGTATCGCGGAGGAGAATCCCATGAAGGTGGGCTTCACCGCCGTCAAGCTGGGGATCGCCGGATTTGTGCTGCCCTTTGTCTTTACGCTGAACACCGATTATCTCCATATGGGCTTTGACCTGATTACCCTCTTCACCTGGGTTTCCGCCTTCGTGGTGTGCTATGCCGCCGCCTGCGCGATCCAGGGCTATGTGGAACAGAAGATCACAGTCTTCGAGCGGATCGGCTATTTGGTGGTTATCTGCACCGCCATTCAGTCCGGCTTCATCATCTCTCTGATCGGTTGGGCCCTCTTTGCCATTCTGTACGGCGGACGCCTGATGCAGCATAAGAAGCAGCAGAAGGCTATGGCCTGAGCAAACAAACTGTCATTGCCAACATAAGGAGGTTGTTGCCGGTGGTCAAAGTGGCTTTATTGGGATGCGGGCGTCTGGGAAAGATTATTGCCCGGGGCTTATCCGAAGGTAAGGTGGAGGATTGCCAACTGGTGGGGATCCTGGAGCGGGATGAAGAAAAGTCCGCCGCCTTCCCCCAGCTGTATGGCTGTCAGGGGTACCAGCGGCTGGAGGATGTCCTCGCCCTGGAACCGGAATATTTCATTGACGCTTCCAACGCCGATACCGTAAAAGAGTGCGCAGAGCAGATTCTTTCGGCAGGATGCCATATGATCTGTCTGTCTGCCAGCGCTTTTCAGGATCAGGACTTTTATCAGTATATCTCCCAAGTTGCCCGAAAGCACCATACCCAGATCCATTTGGCCTCCGGTGCAGTAGGCGGCTTTGACGTCATTGCCGCAGCGATGCTGTACGGCCCCATCCAGGTGACTCTGACCCAAAAGAAATATCCTCCTGAGTGCCCCAAATGTCCTCCTGGATTCCGGGCAATGCCTGGAGAATATGAGGGCAGCGCCTGGGACGCCGTCTCCAAATATCCGGAGCGGCTCAATATTGCCGCCGCAACCAGTGTGGTCTGCCAGGACTGGCAGAATACCACCGTTCGTCTGGAGCCCATTCCTCCTGAGGAATATTCCAGCTTCGCCCTGGATGTCACAGGTGATTTCGGCAAGGCCCATATCTTCCTGCAGCAGGGCAGCCCCGCTCACGAGGTACCGGGCCCGGATCTGGCGGCTTGGAGCACCCTGGCTACCCTGCGGCGCCTCACCTCCCCCATCACCTTCTGAGGGAGGCCCCAAAACGGCAATGTTCCCGGGGAAATTCCCTCTTTTCTGACGCTTCCATGCAGTTATAGCGTGAAAACCCACCGGCCAAACTTCATTGCTTGGTCGGTGGGTTTTTCTTTTGGAAAAATCTCCGTCATCTGCGGTTGTTGTTCCTTCTTTCTGTTGGTTCAGATCCGTCTGCCCATTTTCCCTCCCGGGAATACCCACAAAAAAGAGCTTCTGAGAGAGAAATTTTCCCGCTCAGAAGCTCTTCTCCATTTTTTACTGATCGTCCATGCAGCAGCACCGATATTGCTGTTCCATATAGGCCACCGCTTCCTCCAATCCCTGAGGGGTGAGGGGAAATTCCCGATTTTTCTGGATCTCCGCCCGTTCAAAGCATTGCTCCCCATGCCACAGGGAAACCGTCAACACCCCATCCTTTGGCACGATCCGGTAGCGGAACTGTTCCAGGCTACCAGTATAGGTGTTGCCAAACTGAAAGTAATCAAAATCCCGGATTTCAAACAACCTGCTCAACTTTTGTCTCCGCTCCTCTCAAGGCGAGGATATAATAGCTTAATAAACCAGCCAAATCCGCCAAGGATGCCGCTTCCTGGGGATTCCATATCTGCGGGGAGTCGCTCCAATCATCCAGGCCCAACAGCAAGGTTAATCCATTCGTTTCCCCCCGATACTGGAGCGTCGACATCTTCTTGCCCGGATAGCTTCTGGAAAATTCCGGCCACTGATTCAACACATCCCCGCTGCAAAAGATGCCGTCAACGTTGAATCGCTCCTTGCCGCACCACCAGGACTGCCCCTGCATCTGTTTCAACGGGGGCGGCGGGACCCCTTCCCGCTGAAAACTGCAGGAGATGGGATTTTCAGCGGAGGAAAGCTCCATCAGCCATACCCGCTGAACGTTCCATTCCTTCGCCATCTGTTCCAGCGTTCTGCGGATTCCGGTCATCAGATCCTTTTCCTGCTGCAGCAGCTGCAATGCTTGGGAAAGAATTCCGCCAGTCTTCCGCAGGCGCTGATCCTGCAAAGGTATTTTCTCCTCCTGAAGCTGCGGGGACTGCCAATGATAGATCTCATAGCGGGATCTGCCATTCTTTTTGGCCTGATACAGCGCCTCGTCCGCCCTTTCATACAGGGTGGAATAATCTTTGCCATGGACCGGGAACAGCGCCACACCGACGCTGCAGCCCAACCGGAAATCCGGATACTCCTGGGAAATCACCTTATTGCGGAAAGTGGCGCACAGAGCCGCCGTCTTTTCCTCCACAATCCGTCCGCCGGAAACGTCCTTCATAAAAACCAGGAACTCGTCGCCGCCCACCCGGCCCAAAATATCGGTAGCCCGGAACAGGCTGCGGAGAGTGCGGCTAAATTCCAACAGCACCATATCTCCAAACTGATGTCCATAGGTGTCGTTGACATCTTTAAAGCGGTCCAGATCCATCATCAGCAGCGCATGGACCTTCCCCTCCCCTTCCTCAGCCAGATACTCCGAAATGGCCTGGTTGGTGGAGTTTTTGTTCAGCAATCCAGTAAAGGAATCCTGCTCTGACAACGCCCGCAAATGCTCGCTCTCCCGCTTGGATTGATCGATGTTGCTCAAAATTCCCAGCACCCGCACCACTTTGCCGGCAGAATCCCGCTGAATATTTCCATGGCGGGCGCTGAACCAGGAGTATTCACTTCCCCCAACAGGAAACCGGAGCCGAAGCTCCACCTCCTCGGACAACTCTCCCAAACAGATTTGCCGGAACTTTTCTGCATCCTCCGGCGGCATCATCCCACTCTCCGGCAGCTCTGCCAAAAAGTCTCCCAGAGGCCAGGAATAATCCCTGCTGCCGTTGACCCGTTCCATATTGCCATACAGCACCAGCATATCTTGAGAGGGATCATAGTCATACAGAAGATCCTGGGTATATTCGCATAGCAAGCGGTACCGCTGCCGTTCAATTTCCAGCTCCCGGATATTCCGCCGGCTCTGGGTCACATCCCAGGCGACAATGCACACCAGCATCCCGTCTTCTTCCGTCTCCAGAATCTGACGGGCCACCAGCAGCCATCTGAACTTTCCGGCACAGGTGGTAATCGGGATCTCCCGCAGCTCCACCACCTCTTGAGGCGGAAGTTCCCGCGGGAAAACCCATCGGCGATCCTCAGGGGTTAAAATGCTCTCCAATTTGGTTTGCTGCAGCTCTGTAAACTGCTGATAATCACATTCCAGCAGCTGAAGCATCCGATCACTGATAAACTGCGGCGGCATAACCGCTCCATGACGGTAAAACAGCACTCCATCCTGCATGGTGTCCACCAACATTCCCAGCCGCTGATCTGCCTGGGTCAGCTCCTCATGCAGTTCCGCCACTCTGGTGATGTCCAAAAAAACGCAGTTGTAAACCTGCCTCCCCATGGAGAGGGGCGCACAGCTGCCGTAAATAGACAATAAAATAGGGGTTCCATCCTCTTTGGATGCCGTCACGGTTTGGCGAATGGTCATACCAGGGCGCACGCTTTGAAGAAAAGCGGTCAAAAAGCGTTGCCGATCCACAGGCGTAATGACCGACAGGAAATTCTTTCGCACCTCCGCAGGTAATTCCTCTCTGTAACCTAACAAAGAATCCAGATCCCGGTTGGATGATAACAATGAGCAGCTGATTCCGCTCACCGCCAAGGTTCCTATGCCACAGCCAAACAGTTTTTCCATGGCGGTTCCTCCTTCTTTCAATCCAACAGCGCCTTTTGCATCCTTCTCCTCTCCGGAAAGAACACAGAAGGGTTATCGCCATTTTTACCATTTTTTATTTTATCATAAAGGAGGCGCTTGTACAACATCCAATCATTCTCCTTTTGTTTTTGGCTGGTGGAGAGATCTTTTTCCTTCATTGGCGAACATTTTCGGGAAGGGTGGGAACCTGTTTTTCCTTTCCCTCCTTGGTTCAAAGAAAAACTGGCGCCGGAACCCCTGAGAGGAGTCTGGATCTCAGCATCAGGCTCCGGGAATCAGGGAGAAGTTCCGCCTTTCCAGATCCAGCGGTCTTCCCGTCCCTGCTCGGACCGCAAAAGGAAACCGCATCACAGCTAAAACCCCGGCAATACGGAAGCGGTCCGCAAAAAATCTGACAAGGAATACCGAGAAACTGTCCGGCTGCTTCTGCACCGCCGACCCATCCACAGGTATTTTCCCCGGCTCTGTTTATGTTCCAACGCCGGCGCGTCCTTCTCCGCCCGGCAATTTGATCCCCTCTCCACCCTTCCGCCTTCTCCTGCGCCGCCTATTTTCTCCGCGGTTTCTCAGGATGATTGCTCCCAACACACAACACCGCCTGCAAGAAGGCCCATCCCGCCAAAGAAGGGAAAGACCCCGCGCCTTTGAGAACGGAAGGCTGCTGCCGGCATTGATCCTCCCCTTTTCCCCAGCTTCAAAAAGACTGCGCCGTATTGTTACTTTTTTATCAAACATTTCGTTAAAAGTTTAACTATTTTGTTTTTTTGTCTATTGCCTCCGCCACAGCAGAAGACTATAATAGGATACGTTAAAAGATTAACAAATACAGTTCCCCTTTTCCAAACGGGGATTATAACAGGAGGAATCAATCATGGCAGCAAAAGGAGAACGTCCCGCAGAAACACCGGCCAATGACAGCCAAAAGGTTCAGGAAATGGTGAATCAGCTGGTTCAAAACGCCGAAGAAGCTCTGAAGGAGTATATGGAGCTGGATCAGAAGCAGGTCAACGACATTGTCAAGGCGATGGCCCTTGCCGGTCTGGACAACCATATGCGTCTGGCGAAACTGGCGGTAGAGGAAACCGGACGGGGCGTTTACGAGGACAAGATCATCAAAAACCTGTTTGCCACCGAATATATTTATCACTCCATCAAAGGTCAAAAAACCGTAGGCGTGGTGGACGAAAACGAGATGGAGGGTTATCAGGAGGTAGCGGAACCTGTGGGAATCGTGGCCGGCGTCACTCCGGTGACCAACCCCACCTCCACCACCATGTTCAAGACCCTCATCTGCACCAAAACCCGCAATCCCGTCATCTTCGCCTTCCATCCCTCCGCCCAAAAATGCTCCGCGGAAGCCGCCCGGGTGCTGCGGGACGCCGGTATTGCGGCAGGCGCCCCCAAAAACTGCGTTCAGTGGATTCCGCTGCCCTCCATGGAGGCCACCCACGCCCTCATGAACCATCCCAACATCTCTCTGATCCTGGCCACCGGCGGCTCCGGAATGGTCCGCTCCGCCTACAGCGCCGGAAAGCCCGCTTTGGGCGTAGGTCCCGGCAACGTCCCCTGCTACATCAACAGCAATGTGGACGTGGAACGGGCCTGCACCGATCTGATTCTCTCCAAAACCTTTGACAACGGTATGATTTGCGCCAGCGAGCAGGCGGTCATTGTGGACGAAGCCATCCAGGAGCCCTTTGAGCGCTACATGAAAAAAAATCGCTGCTATTTCCTCAGCGGCGAGGAGATCCAAAAGGTATCCGATTACGTCATCAGCAAGGAAAAGCAAGCGGTCAATCCCGCTGTTGTGGGGATGCCTGCCGCCTGGATTGCCGCTCAGGCGGGAGTCACCGTGCCGGAGGACACGAAGATTCTGTTGGCGCCTCTGGCTGACGTGGGGCCGGATTATCCTCTCTCCCGGGAAAAGCTCTCCCCGGTGCTGGCCTATTATGTGGTCAAGGACTATCGGGAAGGCTTTCAGAAAGCCCGGAAGATGCTGGAGCTGGGAGGACTGGGCCATTCCGCTGTCATCCATTCCAACGATCTGGAGCTGTGTTCCGCCTACGGCGAGGCCATGAAGGTGGGCCGGGTCATTGCCAATTCTCCTTCCTCCCAGGGGGCCATCGGGGACATCTACAATACCAATACCCCCTCCCTGACCCTGGGCTGCGGCTCCTTTGGACGCAACTCCACCACCGCCAACGTCTCCTCTGTCAACCTCATCAACAAAAAGCGCATCGCGTTCAGAAAGGTCAATATGCAGTGGTTCAAGGTTCCCAGCAAAATTTATTTTGAAAAGGATTCGGTTCAGTACCTGGAAAAAATGGCGGGCATCACCCGGGCGTTTATCGTCACCGATCCCACCATGGAAAAGCTGGGGTATGTGGATAAGGTGCTGTACTATCTGCGGAAGCGGACCGAGTATTGTCACAGCGAGATCTACTCCGATGTGGAACCGGATCCCTCTGTGGAAACCATTATGAAGGGCGTGGAGGCCATGAACCGCTTCCGTCCTGACGTCATCATCGCTCTGGGCGGCGGCTCCGCCATCGACGCGGCCAAGTGTATGTGGCTGTTCTATGAGCATCCCGAGTCCTCCTTCAGCGGCATGAAGCTGAAATTTATGGACATCCGCAAGCGGGCCTTCAAATTCCCCACCCTGGGCAAAAAAGCGGCGCTGGTAGCCATTCCCACCACCTCCGGCACCGGCAGCGAGGTCACCTCTTTCAGCGTCATCACCGACAAATCCAACGGCAACATCAAATATCCCCTGGCTGACTATGCCCTCACCCCCACCGTGGCCATCATCGATCCCCAGTTTGTGATGAGTATGCCCAAGACCATCACCGCCGACACCGGTATGGATGTGCTGACCCACGCCATTGAAGCCTATGTCTCGGTGCTGGCCTCCGATTTCACCGACGGCCTTGCTATGAAGGCTATCGAACTGGTCTTCAAGTATCTCCCCCGGGCCTACGAGAATGGCCGGGACGAACTGGCCAGGGAAAAGATGCACAACGCCTCCTGCATCGCCGGTATGGCCTTCACCAACGCCTTCCTGGGGGTGAATCACTCCCTGGCCCACAAGCTGGGCGGCGAGTTCCACATCTCCCACGGACGGGCCAACGCGGTGCTGCTGCCTTATGTCATCGCTTACAACGCCGCCGCTCCCAGCAAGTTTACCATCTTCCCCAAGTATGAAAAGTTTATCGCCGATGAAAAATATGCTGAGATCGCCCGCTATCTGGGGCTGCCTGCCTCCACCACTCAGGAAGGCGTCCAAAGCCTCATCAAAGCGGTGCTGGAACTGGAGGCAAAGCTGAACATCATCCCCTCCATCCAGTCCTGCGGCATCGACGAAAAGGAATTCCTCTCTAAAGTGGACCTGCTGGCCGATCACGCTCTGGAGGATCAGTGCACCACCGCCAACCCCAAATATCCCCTGGTTCGGGAACTGAAAGACATCTATCTCAAAGCCTATTACGGCAAATAATCTTCGCTTTCTTCTATTCTGTCTACCCCTTTTTCTCTCTCCTGGCTTCGCCGCTTGCAGGACGGAGCCAGAACAAAGGGCGGAGGAGCGTCGCGCTCCTCCGCCCTTTGTTCTGATCTTTGATACTGTCACGGAATCCCCCAGCCGGGGCCTGTCCGGCTGCGGAAAGCCATTTTGCACCTTGTCCGCTGAGAATAAGCTCCCGTTTTTTTCAATGCCATCCTTTTATTTTCGCTGAAAAAATTTTTCTCCCGCTGAAGGAGCTTTTCCAGCCCTACGCATTGCTGTATTTTTCGGTAAAATTCCGGATTTTTCCAATAAATAACACTTCCTGATGGTCAAAATGGAAAATTTCTCATTTTATGATTTCGCCATTGATGTTCGCTTTGAGCTATGTTATTCTTATATGTAGTATGCTGAAAGATTTTCTGGAGGTGTTTCCTGGTGGTCCAACTGCCCTCCGTTTTCATAACAAACGCTCTGGGTCTAACACTGCTGATTATCCTGTGGGTCAGCAGCCGCAATGGAACGCGGGCCGTCTTCTTCGATGAAAAGTTATTTTCAGCGATGATTCTGCTGACAATGGTTTTGTGCGTCTGTGAAGCGGTATCCTTTTGGGTCGATGGCAAGCTGTTTCTTTTTTCCCATTTTCTATCCCGGTTTCTCAATGTCTCCCTGTTTTTCTGGGAATCTATCTTTTCCCTGCTGTGGACCATCTATGTGGACTATAAGCTCTTTGAAGATGTAGGGAGAATCCGCCGCATTTATGTCTGGGCCGGTATTCCCGCGCTGCTGATCTCCCTGATGAGTCTGCTGAACCTGTTCACCGATGTTTTCTTCACCATTTCCGCCGAAAATGTCTACCAACGTACCCCTCTGTCTCTGCTTACCTATATTGTAACTCATGCTTACCTGGTGGCAGGAATTGTGATCGTCTATCGGTCCAAAAGAAAAATCCGAAAGTACCTTTTCCTGCCGATGGTGCTGTTTCTCGCGCCGGTGTTCGCCGGAAGCCTGCTGCAACTGTTCTTTTATGGATATTCTTTCATTTGGGTATCAGTGTCCATTGGTCTGGTAACTCTCTATATCAACATTCAGAACGAAGTTTCTGCGGTGGATTTTCTCACCGGCCTGTATAATCGTCCCTATCTCAACCGCTACCTGGAAGAAGCCAAGCAGCGTCCCGACTGCGTTTTGGGAGGAATTATGCTGGACATCGATTCCTTTAAGGAAATTAACGACACCTTTGGGCACAGCGTAGGTGATAACGCCCTGCGGGATATGGGGATCCTGCTCCACGACACCATCGATTCCAAAGACTTCGCTGCCCGATACGCCGGGGATGAGTTTGTCATTATCCGTCCCATCACAAAGAAAGAGGAAATTCAGCAGCTGATGAAAAAGCTCCATCAGGAGGCTGATCGGTTCAATTCCACCCAACATCGCCCTTATCAGCTGGCTTTTTCCATGGGATATGGCATTTTTTCTCCCAGAACGGACACACCGGACGCCTTTTTGCGCCAGATGGATGAGGCCATGTATCAGGACAAAAAACGGAAATATGCCCTGCTGGGGGATGAGGGCGTGGCGATGAACACCGTACCCCGCCGCTGCTGAAAACAGAAAAAGATCCGAAAGCCGGAGGACAACGCTTTAAGACAGCGCCATCCTTCGGCTTTTTGCGGAGGAGGGGCCTGAAACCGGCTCCTTCTTTTATTTTTGCCTCTGATCCCCCGGGCAGGGAGAATCTCTCCCGGCTCCCATCATTCCTCCAGCGCCGCCAGAGCCGCCTGCCTGCCATGGATGAGGGTGGTGTCAAACAGGGGAACGGAGGTATCCTTTTCGCTGACCAGAAGGCCAATTTCCGTGCAGCCTAAAATAACCCCCTGGGCCCCCTGGCGGGAAAGCTGCTGGATGATCCGCACATATTCTTTCCGGGACTGGGGAGAGATGATCCCCAAACAAAGCTCCTTGTAAATGACATCGTTGACCAGCTCTCTGTCCTTTTCCCCCGGGGTCAGAACCTCAATGCCCTGCTGCCGCAGCACCTCTTTGTAAAAGTCCTGCTCCATGGTATATTTGGTTCCCAACAGGCCGACACGGGTAATATGGCTCAAATGCAGCTGCTCCGCCGTCGCCTGGGCAATATGCAAAAGCGGAACCTTGACCCCCTCGCTCACCTGGGGAGCCACCTTGTGCATAGTGTTGGTGCAGATGAGCAGCAGCTCCGCCCCCGCCCTCTCCAGGGCCTTTGCCGCCTCTGTCAGGATCTCCCCGCTTTTTTCCCATTCTCCCCGGGCCTGACAGGTTTCGATCTCCTGAAAATCCACACTGTACAGAATACATTTTGCCGAATGGAGCCCGCCCAGCTGCTCCTTGACCGTTTCATTGATAACCTTGTAATAGGTGACGGTGCTTTCCCAGCTCATCCCGCCGATCAAACCGATGGTTTTCATCCTCATCCCTCCTCTGGAAAACAGTATAGCACAGCGGCCTTTTCAACACAATTGCCCGCCCTTCTCCTCTGAAAAATAAAGAGAAGGGGACTCTTTTCCAAAAAGATATTGACATATGCCATAAACCGCAGTACAATCATAAAGTAAACGACATATGTCAAAAACCACAGGAAAAAGGAGGGAGACCATGGCCAGGCCCAGAAAATGCAGACGGGTATGCTGTCTGCCCAAAGCGGACGCCTTTGTCCCCGCGGGATGGGGAGAAAAAGCGCTGCCTGTGGTGGTGATGACAGTGGATGAATACGAAACCATCCGTTTGATCGACCACGAGGGATTCTCCCAGGAGCAGTGCAGCGTCTATATGAACGTCGCCCGCACCACGGTGCAGCAGATCTATAACAGCGCCCGAAAAAAGCTGAGCATCGCCCTGGTGGACGGTCTCCCCTTTAAGATCCAGGGTGGGGACTACCAGCTCTGCGACGGCGGAGAAAGCCACTGCGGATGCGGCGGCTGCCACAAACACAGAAAAAGCTGCCATGCCGTCATTGCCAGCAACAAGGAGGAACAATCATGACCATCGCTATTCCTGTAGACGAAACCAAAGAGGCCCTTTGCGTCTCCTTCGCCCGGGCCCCCTTTATTCTGTTCCATCACACCGAAGAAAACACCGGCGAGGCGCTGCCCAATCCCGCCGCCGAAGCGGAAGGGGGCGCAGGAATCAAAGCCGCCCAATTTATCCTGGATGGGGGAGCCGACGCCGTCATTACCATCCGCTGCGGTCAAAACGCCGCTGAAGCCCTTCAGGCGGCGGGGGTATCCATCTATCAGTCCCAGGGGGACAACGCGGCAGAAAATATCGCCGCCTTTCAGGAGGGGAAGCTCCCGCTGATGACCAGCTTTCATGCGGGCTTCCACGGCATCCGGTGAGGGTCGCGGTTCTCAGCGGCAAGGGGGGCGCGGGGAAAACCTTTGTGGCGGTAAATCTGGCGGCCACGGCGGAAAGGGCCCTGTACATCGACTGCGATGTGGAGGAACCCAACGGGCGTCTGTTTCTTCAGCCTGAGCAGCTGGAACAGCAGACGGTTGGGGTCCCTCTTCCCTCCTTTGATCCAGAGCGTTGTAATGGCTGCCGGAAATGTGTGGAGTTCTGTCACTTTAACGCCCTGTTTTTCGCCAAAAATCGTCCGCTGATCCTGCCGGAAATCTGCCACGCCTGCGGCGGCTGTTCTCTGATCTGTCCCCAAAAGGCGGTAACAGAGACAAGCCGGCAGGTGGGGATGCTGGAGCGGGGCCGCCGGGGCCCGCTGGAGGTGATTACCGGCGTTCTCAATCCCGGAGAAGCCTCCCCTGTCCCTGTCATCCGCAGCGCCCTGAAAGAAGGATTGGGGAAGAACATTTTTACGGTGATCGACTGTCCCCCCGGCAGCAGCTGTTCCGTCATGGAATGTGTGACTCGGGCAGACCGCTGTATCCTGGTGACAGAACCCACCGTTTTCGGCTTCCACAACTTCCGGATGGTGTATGAGCTAGTCACTCTGCTGGGCAAGCCCTGCCAGGTGGTGCTCAACAAAGGGGAGGGGGCCTATCCCCCGCTGGAGGACTTCTGCCAGCAGAAGGGACTGGAAATCTGCGCCGTCATTCCTTACCGCCGGGAGATTGCCGCCGCCTGCGCTGCGGGAAAGATCGCTGTCCGGGAGAGCCCTGAAATGAAATGCCTTTTTGAAACACTCCTGCAAAAGACTGGGGGCGCCGCGGAATGAAAAAACTGCTGATCCTCAGCGGAAAAGGCGGGACCGGCAAAACCACCACCGCCTCCGCTTTCATTTATTTCTCCCATGCTTCCGCCTTCGCTGATTGCGATGTGGACGCTCCCAACCTGCACCTGGTGGTTCAGGCGGCGGGGCAGGAAGAACATCAGGATTATATCGGATCCCAGAAAGCCCGCATCCATCCGCAGCAATGCGTCCGGTGCGGCTTCTGCGCCCAGGTTTGCCGCTTTGAGGCCATCCGCCGGGAAGGAACCACTTTTTCAGTGGATCCCTACAGCTGCGAAGGGTGCGGCGTCTGTACGCTGGTATGCCCGCAGCAGGCTATCACCCTCTCCCCCGATGTGGCAGGCCGGCTGACCTTGGTCCGGGGCGAAAGAACCTTTTCCACGGCCACGCTGAAAATGGGCCGGGGAAATTCCGGCAAGCTGGTCTCCCAGGTCAAGCAGAATCTCTTTCAAAATGCGCCCCATGCTCCCCTGGCCATTATTGACGGCTCCCCGGGGATCGGCTGTCCGGTGATCTCCTCCGTCAGCGGGGTGGACCTGGCGCTGATTGTGGCGGAACCTTCCCTTTCCGGCTTCAGCGACCTGGAGCGATTGATCCGCACCGCCGCGGGACTGAGGGTGCAAACGGCGGTATGCGTCAATAAATACGACCTGAGCCTGGAGCTGACTGAACAGATTGAAGATTTCTGCCGTCGCAGCGGCATCCCCTTTCTGGGACGGATCCCCTATGATCCCACTGTGTCTGAAGCCATCAACCAGGGAAAAAGCCTCCCCCAACTGGGGGGACCTGCCTGCGGCGCTTTGGAGGAAATTTATCACAAAGCCGCAGCGCTGCTGGAACAGGGGCCCTGACCAGCCTCTTTCCTCCGGCAAAACCGTTGTCCGGCCCACGGTTCCACCGAAAACGGCACTGGAACCATGCTCTCCCGGGCAGCTCTGTGTTCCACTTTCCAGGATCCTCTCCAAAGGCGGCAAACCTTCCGGTTTGTTGGGAAAAGCCCCCTCAAATGCTTTTCCCCGTCTTTTGGATCATATTTTTCAGTTATAACAAAAAAGGAGCGTTTTTCATGAAAATTGCTGTAGCCTGCATGGGCGCCCAAGTATCGGGACATTTTGGTCATTGCGAGAACTTCACCATTTTTGACACGGATAACAATCAGATCCTCCATGAAACCAGCATCCCCAATCCGGGCCACAAGCCCGGCTTCCTTCCCAACTTTCTGGGAGATCAGGGCGTTGAGGTCATCATCGCCGGCGGTATGGGCGGCGGCGCCGTGGAGATTTTCAACCAGCGGGGAATCGAAGTGATCGTGGGGGTGCAGGGACCCGCCCGGGAGGCTGTGGAAACCTATCTCAAGGGAGAACTCCATTCCACCGGCTCCATTTGCCATGAGCATCAGCACGCCGGCGCCTGCGGGGAACACTGATTTTCTTCTGAACCCATAAAAATTACCGGCACGCCTCCGGATCCATCCCGGAGGGCTTCCCCGGTCTCCAATATGGGGGCGCCGACCAAAAGGGAGCCTTCTCCCGAAAACAAACAAAAAGAGCATGGATAAAAATGGGTTCCATTTCTCATCCATGCTCTTGTTTTTTTACCTGTCAGATCTCCTGAATCACCGGCAGAATCATTGGCTTCCGCTTGGTTCTGGTGTAGATATACTCCGACAGCTCATCCCGAATCTTCCCCTTGATGGAGCCCCAGT
>CASFXA010000098.1 GCA_949298535.1 uncultured Oscillospiraceae bacterium | reverse complement strand
TTTTCGACACGCTCAACCGGCCAGGAATAAATCCTGGCCGGCCTTTTAATTGGAAAACGGTTTTCTTTTCTCCAGCTGAGGCTTACTCCGCCTCAGCCTCCATGTTCTCCTGCTCCGCCTCTGCAGAAACAACCGCAGATTTTTCTTCCGGCTCCTTGCCGGCGGCCCGCAGCGGTGCTCCACACTCATTGCAAAAATTTACATCCATATTGTTGGCGCTGCCGCACTTGGGGCAAAGAATCTGTCCGTTGATGGCCGCCCCCTGAGCCTTGAGCAGCTCCCGCTCTCTGAGCAGGCCGTCGATCTCGCTCATCACCATCTCCCGCAGCTGTTCGTTGCTGCGTCCCAGACGGGAAGCGTCGTAGGTGAGGGCGCCCAGCCGCTCATAAGCGTCCCGAATCTCTGAATTCAGGCGTACTTCCGCCAGCTTCACCTTGGAGGTGTCCACTACCTCCCCTGCCACCTTCCCCGCAGCGGAAGCGGCTCTCCGGGCCTGATTGGCCAAACGATCCCAGGAAATTGCCATTGTGTTGTTCCTCCTTTGTTTCCAACTCCGCTTTTACAGCGGATAGTCCAAAATCTTCTGTTTCCGCTCCAAAATGGTGTCAAAGCGGCTGATATACTCATATGGATATTTGAGATTGAAGATGCGCTCGATGCGGACATTGTCCCAGCTGCCCTCTCCGGCCATTCCGGGCATCACCATTTTGGTGACCCCGCCGCCTCCCACCGATAAAATGGTGTGCGTCTCATCCATGATGAAAATATTGTATTTGCAGGCTGTCCCGGGTTTGGAATAACCTACATTTTCCAGGCAATCGATGGTGTTTTTTTGCCGGTAGAGGTAATAAGGCTCATACCCCGCCGCTCCAAGGGCTCGCTGGGAATAATCGATCATCGCCGACACCGGCGTGGCCTGTGCCTGACGTTCCCCGGGGGGCAGCAGCTGCTTTTTCTCCTCCGCCAGCCGGGCCGCCCGTTTGACAGTGAGGGAATGAACAGTGATATTCTCCGGTCCCAGGGCGATCACCTGGTCCAGAGAGCGGCGGAATGAAGTCTCCTCCTCCCCCGGCAGGCCGGCGATCAGATCCACATTGATAGCATGAAAACCTTTGGTTCTTGCCAACGCGAAGGCTTCAAAAAACTCCCGGGCGGTATGTTTGCGGCCAATGGCCTCCAGAATCTGATCGTTGGTGGTTTGGGTATTGATGCTGACACGATCCACCCCGCAGCGCCGCAGGGCGTCCAGTTTCGCTTCCGTGATGGTATCCGGGCGTCCTCCTTCCACCGTAAACTCGGTGCAGTCGGCAAAATCAAATTCCTCCCGCACTGCGGACAGCACCCGTTCCAGCTGCTCCGCCGTCAGCACAGTGGGGGTTCCGCCTCCCATATAGACCGTCTGGAGCCGCAGCCCCTTTTCCCTGGCGATCCGGGCGGTATCCTTCAGTTCCAACAGCATCTTATCCAAATACTCCGGAATCAGCTTCCAGGTTTTTTCAATGGAATGGGAAACAAAGGAGCAATAGCTGCATCGGGAAGGGCAAAAGGGAATGGAGAGATACAGACTGTAGCCATGGGGCAAAGCGCTGTCGATGATCGCCGCCTGGTGCTGATCGGCGGCAATACACAGCCGCGCTTTTTCCGGACGGGTGAGATACTGACGGCAGAAAATCTCCTCAATCTCCTCAGAAGTCTTTCCCTGCTTGCGCAGCACCCGGGCCACCTTCACCGGACGGATGCCGGTGAGAACCCCCCAGTCCATCTGCCTGCCGGTGCGCTGAACCAACAGCCGGTACAGCACCCGCCCCGTAGCCAGCGCCGATTCATGGTGGCTGGCGTCGGACCGCTCCTCCCCGGACAATTCTGTTCCGTCTCCAAAACGGATCTCTACCCGGTTGCGCCGCCGGTCCCCCTCTGCAAGAGAGAAGGTTCGCACCAAGGTCTCTCCTGCCGCCGGAGGCTCTTCCAAACGCTCCACCGGTGTGATGGTCTCATTCGGGAAAAAGATCTGGGCGATATTGGCCAGCTCGTAGTGATTTTTTTTATTTTCCGCCACAATAATCATCGGTATTCTCCCAACAGCTGCTGCAAAAATCTCCTGCTTTCTCCCAGCGTGCAGATTCCTTCATGACCGGGATAAACTGTTCCCCTTTCATCCCCTTCCAGGGTGGAAAGCCGCCGGAGGGAAGCGATCATGGCCGCCGGATCTCCTCCGTATAAATCCACCCGACCATAGCTGTGGTCAAAAAGGGTATCTCCGGAAAACATTCCCTTGTCCCACCGATAGCAAACGGAGCCTGGGGTATGGCCGGGGGTTTCCAGAACAGTCATGGCCGTCTCTCCCAGCTCGATCACGTCTCCCTCAGAGACCCACCGCTCCACCTCAATTTGGTATTGCCTGGGATCGTCGCTGTACATCCGTCCCAGATTTTTAGCCGGATCGGTAAACAGCTCCTCATCCTTTCTGCAACCGGTAATCACCGCCTGGGGAAAGGCTTCCTTCACCTTCCGCACCCCGCCGATATGGTCAAAATGACCGTGGGTGAGCAGAATCATGGTGGGCGTCACGCCGCGTCGGCGGAGGGTATCCACCAGATAGGCCCCTTCCGCCCCCGGATCCACCACGGCGCAGGCCTCTCCGTCGGTGGCGACATAACAGTTGGCTGCAAAGCAATACATGGGAATCTGAAAGATTTCCATCCTGTCACCTCATTTCATCATTTCGGCGGTGTCCATCACCAGTGTCACCGGACCGTCGTTCACCAGCTCGATCTTCATATCCGCGCCGAACACGCCGGTCTCCACCGGCACATTACTCCAATATTTCAGCCGTTCCACAAAATACTCATACAAAGGCTCCGCCTGCTCCGGACGGGCAGCCTCCACAAAGGCAGGGCGCCGGCCCTTGTGGCAGTCCGCGTACAGCGTGAAATTGGACACCACCAGCATCCCTCCGTCAACATCATGTGCCGACAGATTCATCTTATCCTGCGAATCGGTGAAGATCCGCACTTCGCCGCACTTTTTGGCCAGATAGTCGCCTTCGCTCTGTGTATCCTCATGGGTCACGCCGAGAAGAATCAGCAGTCCTTTGCCGATCTCAGCGTGAACTCTGCCCTCTATGGTCAGGCGCGCCCGGGACACCCGTTGGATCACTGCTTTCATGTTGTCGCTCCTTTTCTCTGTTCTGCCGCCCCTTTGAAAAAGTCAGAAACCATACAGGCCTCAGGGGTCTTTTACGCAGATTTCCGGCCTGTCGCCAAAGAATCAAGGTGTTTTTGCCTATTAAAATCCAGGTTGATCCCGGCTATTTTTCCGCTCTTTGTGGATACAGGGCAGAAAGCAGGGAGGGAAATAATCCCCGGCAGATTTTCTGCAGCCTGAAGCGGAGGAATAACCTCCGCTTCAGGCTGCTCTTTATTGGCCGGTACGCTCAATGGAGTGGATACCGTTAATTTTTCGCAGGGTGCTGATAATGTTGCGCAGCTGGTCCAAACCGCTGGTGCCAATGGTCACCTGGATGCTGGACATATGGTCTTTCAGCTCCCGGGCCAACAGCGTATGAATCGGAATGCGCATATTGCTCAGCGCCACGCTCACATCCGCCAGTAAGCCGGGGCGGTCCACCCCGATGATCTCGATGGTGGATTTAAAGGTCTCCTGAACCTCACCGGCCCAAGTGCAATTGACCCAGCGTTCTGAATCGCCGCTGGCGTTAATGACATTGACACAATCCTTCTTGTGGATGGATACGCCGAAGCCCCGGGTGATAAATCCTACAATATCGTCCCCCGGCACCGGATTGCAACATCGGGCAAATTTTACCAGACACCCCTCCAGCCCTTCCACAATAACGCCGCTGGAGGCCTTGCTCTCCCGCCGCTTCTTGGGGATGGGAGGAATCGTCTGCTGGGGATTGGACCGATACTGCCGGAGGAAATCCTCCTTGATCCGCGGCATGATCTTTTGAAGAGAGAGGCCGCCGTAGCCGATGGCCGCCAGAAAATCGTCGGTGCTGTTGTACCGCTGACGGGTGGCAATCTCAGCAATAAAGTTTTCCCGCTCCTCCTCCGGAACGTTGATGAGGTTGCGGCGGAACTCCTTCTCCAGGGCGCTGCGGCCCTCGGCGATGTTTTCCTCCCGCTTCTCCTTCTTAAACCAGCTGCGGATCTTGTTCCGGGCCTCGGAGGTCTTGACGATGTTCAGCCAGTCCCGGCTGGGGCCGGTGCCCTTGCCCTGGGAGGTGATGATCTCCACGATCATACCGGTCTTTACCTTGAAGTCCAGGGAAACCATCCGTCCGTCCACTTTGGCGCCGATCATTTTGTTGCCTACCGCCGTATGGATCGCGTAGGCGAAATCAATGACGGTGGAATCCACCGGAAGGCTGATGACGTCTCCCCGCGGGGTAAAGACGAAAACTTCCTCCGGCGCGATGTCGGTCTTGATGGATTTGACGATGTCCTCCACGTCGTCTGATTCCTTCTGGGACTCCAGCAGCTGCCGGATCCAGGAAAGACGCTCTTCCAGGCTGTCCTTGCCGTTGAGGCCGATCTTGTATTTCCAGTGGGCCGCCACACCGTATTCCGCGGTGTAGTGCATATCCCAGGTGCGGATCTGCACCTCGAAGGGGATCCCCTCCTTGTCGATGACGGTGGTGTGGAGGGATTGGTACATATTCTGCTTGGGGGTGGAGATATAATCCTTGAACCGGTTGGGGATGGGCCGGAGCATATCGTGAATGACTCCCAGAATGTTGTAACATTCCAGCACCGAGTCCACAATGATCCGCACCGCGTAAACATCGTAGATCTCGTCCATGCTCCTCCCCTGCATATACACCTTCCGGTAAATGCCATAGATGCTCTTGACCCGGCCATACATGGACGCCTGAATATGCTCCTGGTCCAAACGTGCCTGGATGCGGGCAATAATCCGCTGAAGGAAAGCCTCCCGTTCCTCCTTGCGCAGCAGCAGCTGCTCTTCGATCTCGTTGTAAGCGATGGGGTCCAGGTACTTTAGAGAAATGTCTTCCAGCTCCTCCTTGACCCCGCTGATCCCCAGGCGGTGAGCCAGCGGCGCGTAAACCTCCATGGTCTCCAGCGCCTTCAAACGGCGTTTTTCATCGGGAAGATAGGCAAAAGTTCTGGCGTTATGGAGCCGGTCCGCCAACTTGATGATGATCACCCGCACATCCTTCGCCATGGCCAGCAGCATCTTGCGGACATTTTCCGCCTGCTGCCGTTCCCGGGAGGAGAAGGGGATTTTTCCCAGTTTGGTCACGCCGTCCACCAGCAGAGCCACCTCAGGACCAAAGTTTTTCTTGATCTCGTCCAGGGTGGTTTCAGTGTCCTCCACCACATCGTGAAGGAGGGCTGCCACAATGGAATCGGTATCCATCCCCAAATCCACCAGGATCATCGCCACCCGGATGGGATGGTCAATATAAGGTTCGCCGGAGCGGCGGAGCTGTCCCTGGTGAGCCTCCCGGGCTACCTCATAGGCGCCTCGGATCTTTTCCATATCGTAGGGCTTATTGGTTTGTTTGATCTTTTGTTCCAATTGCTCGTACAGCTCATCCATTCAGCTCACCACCTTCCAGCCAAGTAGCTTTTGATATGTGGAAGAAAGATTCAGATCCGCTTTCCCCTGCGCCGGCAGCAGCCGGATCAGCTCCACGCCACTTTCCCATTCTGTTTGGATCAGTTTTAAATCCTTCAGCACCGCCAGGGATACAAGGACCTGGAAGTAATCCGCCTTTCCCCCCAGCTGCCAAAACAAACCGTCCGCCTCCCCCCGATAAGGGGAAACGCTCCGGATCAAACGAAACACATGGCTCATAACATCCCGGCCAAAGGAACAGGCGGCCCAAACTTCCCTGGGGTCCTCCCCCCGGCACAGCCGGTCATAGGCTTCCTGCCCTGCCAGCTTGCCCGCCATATCAAAGCCATGGGGCCGCAGACTGAGAATCCGCACCGAAGGCCGGTCCGTCCCCTGGTAGGTATTGACCGAAAGGGTGACCGCGCAATCCAGCCGCTGTCCCGGTTCAAACAGGAAATTTTCCCGCCTCATTCCAAAACACACCGCCTGGCAGCCGCTGCCTCCCTGCTGCAATCCCAGCCGCAGATGATTGCCTCCCCCGATGGAGGTCACCGAATCCAGCGTCACGTTCCACAGCAGCAATACCGGGTAAGGGTTTTCACAGCCAAAAGGGGCCAGCCGTTCTATCTGACGGATCTGCTCCAGAGTCACATCCGAAAGGGGAATCGTACCATCCACCGTCAGGGAATGGACCGGCATCCGGGGCGCGCGCTCCCTGGCCACCGACTCCAGCCGCTGCCGGAAGGACTCCAATTTTTCCTCCCTCATGGACAGCCCCGCCGCCATGGGATGACCGCCGAACCGCTCCAGCAAATCCCCGCAGCTGCGGATGGCATCGATGATGGAGAAGCCCTCCACACTCCGTGCGGAACCCCGAAGCTCTCCCCCCTCCATCCTGGTCAACAGGATGCAAGGCTTGCGATACCGCTCCACCACCCGGGAGGCCACAATACCGATGACCCCGGGATTCCAGTTTTCTCCCGCCAGCACCACCACCCGGCCGGACAACAGCTGTGGCTGTCCGGCGATCATGGCGCTGATGTCCCGGATGATTTCCTCCTCCATTCCCTTTCTGCTGGCGTTGAGGGCATTGATGTCATGGGCCAGCTCTGCCGCCCGCTCCGGATCCTGACACAGCAGCAGCTCCACCGCCTGGTCCACAGAGCCGATCCGTCCGGCTGCGTTGATGCGAGGGGCCAGACCAAAGGTGACATTGTCGCTGCTGAGGCTCTCCAAATGAAGCCCCGCTTCCGTTGCCAGCGCCTGCAAGCCCTCCCGCTGGGTCATTTCCAGCAGCTCCAGGCCCCGGCGCACCAGGTAGCGGTTTTCTCCCCGGAGAGGCACCACGTCTGCCAATGTGGCCACACACAGCAGATCCCCATACAGCTCCAGCAGCATTTCCCCCTGATCGTCCTCCAGGGCGCAGAGAAGTTTATAGGCTACCCCTGCGCCGCAGAGATTTTTGTCCGGATAGGGGCAGTCCCGCCGGTGAGGATCCACCACGGCCACCGCCTCCGGGAGCTGCTCCCCAGGCTGATGGTGGTCTGTCACTACGGTATCGATTCCCTTTTCAGCGGCCAGGGCAATCTCCGCCAACGCGGAAATTCCGTTATCCACGGTGATGATGAGCTGTACGCCCGCCTGATAAATTTTTTCCACTGCGGCAGCGTTGAGACCATATCCCTCTCCTTCCCGCTCGGGGATGTAGTAGAGGACGTCCGCTCCCAGGTTCTCCAAATAATCATAGACCATCACCGTGGCAGTCACACCGTCACAGTCATAGTCCCCATAAACCAGAATCTTTTCATTTTTCTCCAACGCTTCGCGGATCCGCGCCACGGCCTTGTCCATATCCGCCAGCAGCAAGGGGGAATAACCTGGATTCTCATAGGTAAGGAAAGCATGGACCAGCTCCGGGGTGTTTATACCCCGGGATTCCAAAATTTTCCCCAAAAAGGCAGGCAGGGCTTCGGTCTTTTCCGGCACCGGAGCATCCTGTTTCTTTTTGGCAGGCATCCGCCAACTGATAAAACGCATCCGGCACCTCCTTCCCATCCAAAAGGGGGCGCTGACAAGCAGCGCCCCTGGTCTCACCGGCTGCCGCCCTTCTTTCCGTCTCCTGTGGACAAAAATGGAAGGGTTTTGCCGCTATTATATCATTTTTCGCCTCATTGCGCAATCCATTTCTCCCGGGCAGGGGCCCGGGGCCGGATTGCATCCCCTGATTTTCAAAGGAAACAGGGGGCTTTGCGGAACTCCGGCATTTATTCTCCCTTCCAAGTTTTTCGGGCAGGGGCCCGGGGCCGGATTGCGTCCCCTGATTTTCCAGGGAAGCAGGGGGCTTTGCGGAACTCCGGCATTTATTCTCCCTTCCAAGTTTTTCGGGCAGGGAGCCGGGGCCATTGCATCCTCTGGTTTCTTTTGAAAGGAACCGGATTCTCTGAAAAGCGCCACAATGTCCTCCCTTGCAAGGCTCTCCAAGGGTTCCCCGCCAAACCATCGTGCAGCGGTCAGGAAAAAGCGGAAATCCTTTTCTCCCGTCCAAATATCCCGGCGAATCGCAGGGCTCTTTCCAGAGGGCTTCTGACGGTCAGTCGTACGCCGGGCGGCAACATTCCATCATCTGTTGGGCCACCCGCAGCCCATCCACCGCCGCGCTCATAATGCCTCCGGCATAGCCGCCTCCTTCTCCGCAGGGATACAGACCCTCCGCCAAGGGGGACTCCAGCGTTTGCTGATCCCGCAGAAGGCGAACCGGAGAAGATGTCCTTGTCTCAGGGCCGGTGAGAAGGCTGTCGGCTGCGTCGAATCCCGGCTGCTGCCTGCCCATTCTCAAAAGTCCCTGGCGCATATATTCCGGCACCACCGGCGGAAACAGCGACGCCAGATCCCCGGGACGTACCCCCAGAGCATAGGTGGGCTCCACCCGGCCAAAATCCGCTCCTGGCTTTCCCGCCAGAAAGCGTCCCACCGTTTGGCAAGGGGCCTGATACCCTCCGCTCATCCGGTAAGCCGCTTGTTCAATCCTTTCCTGAAAAGCGATGGCCTCCAGAGGATTTTCTCCAAAGTCCCGCCGATCCACCGAAACCACCAGCGCGGCGTTGGCATTTCGCCCGTCCCGGCTGTGATAACTCATGCCGTTGGTGACCACTGTCTCCATCTCCGACGCCGCAGGCACCACATATCCTCCGGGACACATACAAAAGGTATAGGCCGCCCGACCTGTCTCATCACGCCAGGAAAGCTGATATTCTCCCGGGGGCAGCAAGGGATGTCCTGCAAATTTGCCGTAGAGAGCCTGATCCACCTCTCGCTGCAGATGTTCGATCCGCGCGCCCACCGAAAAGGGCTTCACTTCCATAGGAAGGCCCTGTCCCTGCAAGGTACGGAAGGTATCCCGGGCGCTGTGCCCCAGCGCCAACACCACCTGTTCCGCCGGGATTCTTTCCCCTCCAGCCACAACCCCCTCCAGCCTGCCTCCCGCCAGCAGCAGCCGTTCCATTTGGCAGCCAAAACGCACCTCTCCTCCCAGGCGAAGAATCTCCTGCCGGAAGGCCACCACCACTTTGCGGAGGACATCGGTGCCGATATGAGGTTTGGCCATCCAGAGGATTTCCTCCGGGGCTCCCATCGCCACAAAGTCTCCCAAAACGGCGGCACACCGGGGATCACTGATCCGGGTGGTCAGTTTGCCGTCGGAAAAGGTGCCTGCTCCTCCTTCGCCAAACTGTACATTGGATTTCGGAGAGAGGATTCCCTTTTCATGAAACAGACGGATGGCTTCCATCCGCTGCTCCACTGCCTCCCCCCGCTCCAGCACCAGAGGCCGATACCCCTGCCGCGCCAGATACAGCGCGCAGAACATCCCCGCAGGACCGAAACCCACCACCACAGGGCGATTTGCAAGAGGGCGGGGGCCTTTCCGGAACACAAGAGGCTGCTCCTGGGTCCGGCGCACCTGAGGCCCCAAAGGCACCTTCGTTTCATCCCGCAGGGTATAACCCACCGTATAGGCAAAACGGATCTGGTCCTTTTTCCTGGCGTCCACCGAACGCTTGACCAGTCTCTTTTCCAGTACCTGACTCTGAGACACGCCCAGACGCCGCAGACCTATCTCATAACATTTCTCCTGATCCTCCTCCAGGCCCAGGGAAATTCCGCTGACCAAAATCATGACCATCCATCGCTCCTTTTTTCTGATTGGGACAGACAGAACTCAAGCCCGCCGATTGAGACGGGCTTGAGAGAAAAATTTTTATTTTTCCTGCACACTGACCACCGCAGTATACTCGCCAATGGCCCAGGTCAGCCCTTTGTTGGGGGCGTAAATCTGCACCGAAACCTCGTACTGACCGGTCTGCACCTCCTGATCGGCGAAGTCGATCTCCGCCACCAGGTCGGTAGATTTCAGATTGGAAACAATCTCCTCCGGGCCGATCATCCGGACGTTGTTGATGGACCGGGTCAGCAGCTGCGCGTCATAATCCGGCGGCACGTTGCGGATGACGATGTTGCGCACCGACAAGGTCTTGCTTTCAAAGTCCTGGGAATTAAATTCCACCACCACATTCTCAATGTTATTATAATTGCGGATGGCGTCAGGCAGCTGCAGCTTGAAGGTCATGGTGGAATTGACCGTCAGATCCAGCTGGGACAGATCCACATAACCAATAGGAACCTCATAATAACGGCTGAGGTTCTCGGCAGTGGCCGCAACGGTAATATAGTCATTGGAAAGAGTGTATTCCAGCTGCTCCAGCGGGAAATCTGTGGGAACATTGATGAAGGAAAGGGTGGTGGGCAGATCCACAATCCGCAGCACCGGGATCTCCACCTGTACCGTTTCATAATTGCAGGACACCAGGCTGTCTCCCCCCACGGCCACCACATTGCCATCACTGTCCAGAAACTCCATGGGCAGATCCAACTTTTGGGTGGCGGACAAAGGCTCTGTCAGGGTGGCACGCACTACGCCCCGGACAATTTTGCTCACCTGAGTCTCCGGCCCCTGTACAGTGACCATGGTGGGACTGATGGAAGCCTCGCCCAGCTGGAACGCCTCCTCATCCGGCACCTCCGCACCGGTCAGCTCCAATTCCAGAGGAATATCCCGCTCCACCTCACGGTCAAAGGTCACCTCAATGGTGGATGGCGTGATGGAAAGCACTTCGTACTTTCGCCCCTCTTCATTGACCGCCCCCACCCGCAGGGTATAGGTACCGGGCTTGTTGACCCCCGTCAGGGAAGCCTGAAGCCGCACATCCTCCCCATGAAAATTTCCGATGTTGTAGCGCATACCAGAAATTTCCGCGGTAACAGTAGCGTCTTCCCCTGCCACCACATTCAGATCCGATGTGCTGGGAAGATTGATCTCCACAGGGACATCATGGACCGTCTTTTTCCAGTCCGCCTCCCCTGACGAGGTAATGGCAAACCACAGCACCACCGAACAGATCACCGAAAAAGCGATGGTGACGCTGGGACGCTTTGAAAATTCCGAAAGATTAAAATTCAGGTTCAGCTTCATTTCTTCACCCGCTTGAGAATTCTGCTCACATTATGCTCCTTTTTCTCCTCCGTTTCGTGAATCAGCTCCTGCTGGAGAATCTGACGCAGCTTCGCAGGGGTCAGGCGCATATTCAGCTGACCGTTCAGGGCCACTGTAATGGCTCCGGTTTCCTCCGAAACCACCACTACCACCGCGTCGGACACTTCACTGACGCCCAGCGCTGCCCGATGGCGGGTACCCAACATCCTGCTGATTTCATAATTCTGGGACAGCGGCAAAAAACATCCCGCTGAATGAAGCCGGTTCTCCCGGATCACCAGAGCTCCATCATGTAAAGGGGCATTATGGAAAAAAATATTGCCGATCAGTTCCGGACTGGGATCGCTGTTGATAATCGTACCAGTGGAAATAATATCCCCCAGCTTGGTTTCCCGCTCCAGAACGATCAACGCGCCGGTCTTATCCTTGGAAAAGGCGGCACAGCTTTCACAGATGGCGTTAATCAGCTGCTGGGTTTTCTGCCGTTCCTGCTCCTTGGCCTCCCCGCCGGGAGCAAAAAGCTGGATATTGGAAATGGTGGAAATGCTGGAACGCCCCAACTGCTCCATGGCTTTGCGCAGCTCTGGCTGGAACAACACCAGCAGCACCATCGCTCCATAGGGAAGAATAAAGGCCAGCACCGCCCGCAGCATACCGAAACCGAACTGGTCTGCAACCCAGTAGAGCAGCAATACTGCCAACACACCTTTCACCAGCTGACCGGCGCGGGTATCCCGCACCAGCCCCACCAGCTTATAGATGAGAAAGGCCACAATACACATATCCAGCACATCGGACAGCTGAATGGATGTGACCATATTGATAAACCAATCCCACATCAATTGAATCTGCGGGATCTGTGTCGTTTCCGTCATCATGCAGACTTCCCTTTCATTCCTGAGAAGATCGCCGGAAAAAGCCCATTTTGATTGCTCACCGATCAGCCAAAACGCGCTTCCACCGCTCCAGCATCTGCCGCAATCCGCGGCAGACAGATTGTTCCCGCACCGCTATCCTGCATTCCTGGGAATACCGGGATGGCGCAGAAACTGCCTTTAACGCCCCCTTTTCTCCGGGGGCCTCATCGAAAAAACCGGGAGGAAGACCGCTTGGAGGTCGTTTCGCCTGTCAGCTGATTCAGACTTTCCTCAAAGCCCGCCAACGTCTGGGCGATATGCCGGCGAAAATCCTCCAAATCATCTTTCAGCTGCGCCACTTCCTGGGGAGAAACGGAGGCTCCTCCCTCCTGAGCTTCTTTTTCCGGCTCTTGAGCCTCTTTTTTCTTCTCTTCAGCCGTCGTGGAACGCAGCTCCTCCTGCTGACGATAAAGCTCGATTTCAGCGGCCAGAATCCGCAGCTTTTGATCCTGCTCCGCATTTTTATTTTGCAGCTGCCGGTTTTGCTCCGTCTGGATTTGGGCCTCTTTTTCCCGATGGCGCAGCTCCTGCAGCTGCCGCTCATTCTGCTGCTCCAGGTTTTCACAGGCAGCTTTCAGCTCCTCCAGCGCCTGCTGATCCCGAACGGCCTGCTCTTCCAGGGCCTGGCGCCGTTCTTCACTCTCCTCCAGCTCCCTGCGGAGATCGCTCAACTGCTGTTCATATTCTTCCGCTCTGCGCTGCTGTTCTTCTTCCTTCTTTTTGGCCGTGCAGTCCAGTTCGTAAATATAATCCAATACCGCCTTTTTATCAAAGCCCAGCATCGCAGTGGAGAATACCTTTTGCTGCTCCACAAAAACACCCCTCTTTCCACCCAGGGCAGAACATTCCGCCTCAACCCTGCACCAACTGTTTTGCATTGGAACCTAAAACCGCCTTTTCACATTTCCGGCGGGGCGACAAACATCCTCCGGATGGTACTTCTTCCGATAGAAAATATTATAGCATCCTATGATTGAAAAAACAAATAGAAAACCGTGAACGTCCTTGATAAAAAATATAGACAGCGGAAAGATTGTTTTCTTTTTCTCCATCGTTTTCTGAATTTCTCAAAGGGCTTGGTTTCAAAGGTTCCAAGTGGCCTGAAAAATCCGCCCGCCACCGAATTTGCTGCCCCTCATCAGCAGCGTCAATCCTCCGCCAAAGGTCCGTGCCTTCGTCTTTGCTGAAAATCTGTTTTTCATCCATCCCCTGAATCTCCCGCGACGGTCTTTCCAAAGGCGGACACCTTCTTTGACGCTCCGCATTTTATAAAAACGTTTGTCCCAGGCGATTTATTCCCGTTCCCCCAGAAATTTACAAAAAATTCGCAATTGAAAAGGCGACCCCTGGCAGCCCATCAAACCGCCCGGGATCGCCTTTTTCAGATGTAAGGGAAACGCGGCTGTCACTCAGCCTTTGATGACCTCGCCGTACACAACGCCGGAAAGCGCCGCAGCATTGGCCTCGTCCGTGTCAAAATGAGCCGCCAGGGCAAACTTGGGAGAAACACGAACCACCACATCGCCGAAAATGGTGGACCGCTCGTCGTTAACCACCTTCAGGGAGACGATCTCCTTGTCGGCTACGCCCAACTTCTCAGCGTCCTCAGGGGTGGCGTGGATATGACGCTTGGCAACGATAACTCCTTCCTTCAACTCCACTTCGCCGCAGGGACCCACCAGTTTGCAGCCAGCGCTGCCGGCCACATCGCCGGACTCACGGATGGGAGCAGACACACCGATGGAACGGGCGTCTGTCAGGGACAGCTCCACCTGAGTGGCGGAACGGGTGGGACCCAGAATGGACACGCCGGACAGGGTGCGCTTGGGACCTACAACATCTACTCTCTCCACGCAGGCAAACTGGCCAGGCTGAGACAGATCCTTTTTGTGGGTCAGCTTCGCGCCTTTACCGAACAGGGTCTCCAGGTCCGCCTCAGTAACATGAACATGACGGGCAGAAGTTTCAATCAGAACTTTGTTTTCCATGATAACCATACCTCCATTTTTGCTTCGGACCATGCCGGGCCCGATTGCCTCCCGGAACAATTTGCCGCTTCCACACACAGAAACAGCGTCCGGCCTCCTGAAAAAAGCGGGATGCGGACGTTCCGTGTTTATTGTAGCATAAATCCTCCCCTGCCGCAACGGAATCTGACAAAAATCCCCTCCTCCTTTAAAAAGTAAAAAGCGAAAAATTTCTCCGGGCGGTCTCTCCGCTCTTTGCTGAAAGGAAGACTCCCCCAGCGAACAAAGGCGAAAAACGGTCTTCCAAAGCCGGGCAGCTCTTTCCCACGGCATTTTTCTCTTTTTCAGGGAAAGCGACGGCGTCATCCTTGCCGGAAACAGGAGATTGTCCGGAAAGCTCCCGCTCACAGGAAGATCAAGGGGACTGTCAGGATTAAAACGCGGGCAGGGATTTTCTTTCGCTCTGTCCGGCGCTCTCCCCGCCTTCCGCTGCGGGTGTCAAACGATCTTCGCCTTGTCTCCCCCGTACAGGGGACTTAACAGCGGATGTTTTTTTTGTTATAATACAGTATGAAACAGACCGGGTCCATTGCGGCGCTCTTCCAATGGCCCGTCAATCGGTTTGAAGGAGGCGTGGCTTTTATGACAGGAATGATAGAAGATTTTCAGCAGCTGCGGCAGACAGTGGAAACTTGCACCCGCTGCGATTTATGCCAGGGCCGGCACCATGTAGTATTTGGCGCAGGAAATCCTCATGCCAAAATTATGTTCATTGGAGAGGGACCGGGGGAGCAGGAAGACCTTCGGGGAGAACCCTTTGTTGGACGCAGCGGACAGCTGATGGACAAAATGCTGGAATATGTGGGGCTTTCCCGGAAAACCAACATCTATATTGCCAATATGGTCAAATGCCGTCCTCCTCAAAACCGCGACCCTTCCAAGGATGAGGTGGCGTTGTGCATGGGGTATCTGCGGAATCAGGTCTATCTCATTCGTCCCAAGGTGATTGTCTGTGTGGGAAGAATCGCCGCTACCGCCCTGATCTCCCCCAACTATAAGGTCACCAAGGAACACGGCACCTTTGTGGAACGCAACGGAACGCTGCTCATGGGGACCTTCCATCCCGCCGCTCTGTTGAGAAATCCCGGCAATAAGGGCCCCGCTATGGAGGATTTGTTTCACCTGCGGGAAAAGCTGTGGGAACTGGGACTGCTGGAACGGGAAGACCCCAGCGCAGCTTCTCAAAATCAAGGGAGGGTCCAGACATGACGCAAAAGCTGCTCTTTTTGGTCAATCCCCATGCGGGCCGTTCGGAAATCAAAAATCACCTGCTGGAGATTGTGGATCAATTCACCAAGGCGGGTTGGGATTCCACCGTCCTGACCACCCAGCGGGCGGGGCAGATTCCCTTGCTGCTGGATCAGCGGCGGGGAGAATTTCAACGGGTGATCTGCTGCGGCGGAGACGGCACCCTCAATGAAACCATCAACGGACTGATGGACTGGAATCCCCGCCCCCTGCTGGGCTATATCCCTGCCGGAACCACCAACGATTTTGCCTCCAGCCTGGGCCTCCATCGGACAATACCCGAAGCGGGATCCACCTGTGTACAGGGAGAACCTTATCCCATTGACATTGGTCGATTTGGAAACCGTTATTTCGCTTATGTTGCCGCCTTCGGCGCCTTCACCAACGTCTCTTACGGCACTCCGCAGCACTTTAAAAATCTTTTGGGGCGGGCCGCTTACATTCTGGAGGGGATTCTCAGCCTCCCCACCATCAAAACCTACTCCATGAGGGTGGAATGTGACGGACAGGTCATTGAAGGAGACTATGTGTTCGGCATGGTGGCCAATTCCACCTCTGTAGGAGGAATCCCCATGGGGCGGAAAATGGACGTCTCCCTCAACGACGGCCTGCTGGAACTGGTGCTGGTGAAATATCCCCGCAGCGCTTCGGAAACACAGCAGCTCCTCTCTGCTTTGGCCGCCCATGAAACCAGCAGCGATCTTCTGCGTTTCTGCCGTGCATCCTCTTTCCATATCCGCTTCCAGGATCCTGTCTCCTGGACTCTGGATGGAGAATTCGGCGGCGAAGTCACCGAAGTGGAGATTCAGGTTTGTCCTCAGGCGATCTCTGTGTTGATCCCCTCCAGCGCGGCGCTGGAAAATCAGGATAACTGACCTTTGATCTGTCCGGTGTTCCCCTTTGTCCCGCCTTTTCCCCTCCCTCCGCTGAAAGTTTTCCCGGGAGGTGAGAGAAAGCCCGGAAGGATTCGCGACACGATTTTTCAAAAGGCGGCGGGAGAAGGAGATCAAAGGGACAATGGCGCTTTCAAAGGCTGTGGCAATGTTCCCCTTGGCAGAAGATTTCCATTGCGTCCCGTCCTTCCCGTTTAGCCTGTTCAAAAGCAGTTTTATATGCCCCTCCCCGTCGGAGGGGCTTTGTTTTTCTCTTCAGAACTTTCCTTTTTCCCTGCAGGTTCTCTTCTCTCCTGCCCGCCATCGCCAGTCAAATACCAGGATTGTGTCACTTTTTCCCTTCCGGCATAGCATGATACTGCATCGATTGTTAGTTTTCCGCCTGTTTTCCATCGGGGCGGTATCATGTGAAGGAGGAGTTCCACCATGCCCGAAACCAAAATCCTGCGTTTTTTTCTTGGGGCCAACTCCGCCCAGGGTTTTGTCTCCCGCTTCGATCAGCTGGGAGATCCCCGGGATGGATGGCGTCTGACCATCCTGAAAGGCGGCCCCGGAACTGGAAAATCCACCCTGATGAGGGCTGTTTCCGCTCAATTGGCTCCCTATTGTCCTGTTGTGGAGGAAATTCATTGTACGTCGGATGTGGATTCCCTGGACGGCGTTCTCTTTCCCGCCTATCGCCTTTCCATCGCAGATGGCACCGCTCCCCACACCCTGGATCCCAAATATCCCGGCGCCTGCGAAACCATCGCCAACCTTTCCAGCTGTTGGAAAGAGGAAGTCCTTTTTGAACACCGCGAAAAAGTGATGGCCCTCATTGACCGCTGTTCCGATCTTCACCGCAGTGCTTCCGGTTATCTGTATGCCGCCGGATCCCTCCTGACCGAAGTACAGCTGATGGCCCGCGAAGCCACTGACGAGCAAAAGGTTCGCCGCCTGGCCCGTTCCATCGCGGCCAGGGAATTCCCCAAAAGCACCGGAAAAGCCGGGCGGGAACGAATTCGTTTTCTCTCCGGAATCACCGACAAGGGGCCAATGCTGTTTGAGGACACCGCCCAGGCCCTTGCCAGCCGTATCCAGCTGGTGGAGGATCCATGGGGTGTTTCCGCCCCCCTGCTGCTGAGCGAACTGCGGCAGCTGGCCTTGGGGTGCGGATTGGAACTGGTCACCTGTCCCTGTCCCCTGTTTCCTTTCGGAAGAATCGACCATCTCTTCCTGCCGGAGCTGAGCCTGGGCTTTATGATTGTCAACCGGTTCCATCCTGTTTCCCTGACGCCGGAGCGGACCATCCATGCCCGCCGTTTCACCGATCTGGAACTGATCCGCTCCAGAAAGCGCCGAATCGCCTTTTTGCTGCGCGCCGCAGAAAACATGATACAGCAATCCGCCGGCCTTCTGGCAAACGCCAAAGAAGAGCATGACCGCCTGGAACAATACTATATCGCCGCCATGGATCGCCAGGCGCAGCAGGAACTGACCAAGCAGGTGGCTTCCCGCCTGGAGGGGCTGATCCCGCAAAACGAATAACAAACTTTCTCCATCCCCCCTTTCCAGGGGAACAGTTCCGGGAAAAGCGCGAACTTTCTTGTTTTAATTTTTCCAAAAAAACGCACGCCTTTGTCGTCCTCTCAGGACCCGACAGAGACGTGCGATTGTTTTTTCTTTTCGGTCAGCCTTTCTGTTCTTCTTCCGTGACACTGTCAGCCTCCCTCATCCACGCCGGAGGTTTCAGTTTGCCGCGGTCCATCAGATATTTCAAAAAGATGACCAGAATGGGCGCGCCAATGAAGCCGCCGAATCCAGCGATTCTGATGCCCGCATACATGGCGGTAATGGTGACCACCGGATGCAGCCCCATGCGCAGCCCCACAATTCTTGGCTCAATGATATTGCGCGCCACCGTTACAACCCCATAAAGAATCAGCAGACCGATTCCCATGGAATAATCACCGACAATCAGCTTGTACAGCGCCCAGGGAAGCACAATGCCTCCGGTGCCCAAAAAAGGGAGAATGTCAAATACCGCAATCACAAACGCCAGCTGGAACGCGCCTTCCACCCTCAGCAGCAGAAGACCCACAGACAATTCCCCGAAGGTGATACAGAAAATGATGCCATAGGCCTGAAGCATTTTCAGCAGCGTGCCTCCGATAAATCCCCGCAGCTCCTCCAAGACGCTCCGGGCTCCCGGAGGAACCAATTTCATCAGGGCGCGGCAGATGCCATTGTAATCGGCGCTGATGAATACCGAGCAAACAATGGTAAAAATCAGCGTCAGCAGCATCAACGGCACCTTGGTCAGCACCGTGGTGGCCTGGGCAATCAGACCGCTGGAGGCGCCGGTAACCACCGAAGCCAACTGTCCCGTCACATCGGATAAGGCAACGGAAAGGGTATCTGCCATTTCAGGAGACAGCATCTTGACCACGTCGGTGGCCCAAACGCCAATCTGGAGAAGGGCCGGCTGAATGTGACGGGAATAAAATTCAGGCATATTCCCGATCATCCTGGAAATCTGCCCCACCAGCAGCAACCCCAGCAGCCACAGCAGAACCCCCACCACGGCATAAAAGCAGCCAATGACAAAAACGCCTGTTCGTTTGCGCTGAACGCCGCCCAACCATTTCTCAATCAGGCGCACCACCGGATGCAGAAAATAAGCAATGAGAAATCCTCCCACAAAAGGCGTCAGCCAAACCAGAAGATATTTCACCGCAAAAATCACCAGCGCAAGCAAAATCCCGTAAAAAGCTACGTCCAGGATCAGCTGCTTTTTTTGTTGGGTGGTCATGTCTTTTCTCCTATCTGTTATTCCCGGGAAATAAAAGGGATCTCTATCAATCTATCCTTTTTTTGTGACTGTCCTCCGCCAAAAACATAAACTGTCTGTGAATATTTCCCCCAAGCGGTCACAGGCGGCTCAAACCGCCCATATTCCGTTTTCAAACAGGGTCAGCTGGCTGCCGTCCGCCCGCTGCGCCACCACCTGCAAATCCTGGGTTCCGAACATAAAGTCCACATGGGAAACGCTTTCGTTAAAGCCGCGGTCCGCCCGCTGCTGCCGGTCCATCTCCAGGCACCCTTTCATATTGCTGGGATAGGCGCTGCCCAAAGCCAGGTGGCAGGAGGCGTTTTCATCCAGAAGCGTATGATAAAACAGCAGGCCGCTGCGCCGGACCGGGGAGGTATAGGGGACCAACGCCACCTCCCCCAAATAACGGGAACCTTCATCAGCTCCCAGCAGCGTCTCCAGCGCTTCCCCGCCTTCTTCCGCCGAGTACTCCACCACCGCTCCATCCAAAAAGGTGAAAGAAAAATTCCGGATCAGATTTCCCTGATAGCTCAGCGGCATCGAACTGACCACCCTGCCGCTGACCTTATTGCGGTGAGGCATGGTGAACACCTCTTCTGTGGGCATATTCGCCTGAAAAGCGATCCCATCTGCCGTATGATCGCAACCGCCGCACCAAATCGCCCCCTCCGCCAGGGGTACCGTCAAATCGGTTCCCAAGCCGGAACGAAAATGCAGCTGAACAATATCGCCGTTATTGAGCAGGCGACAATAGCGACGCAACATTTTACTATGCTCCTGCCAAGCCTCCACAGGGGCGGGATGATCCAAACGCATCACCTGAAAG
Organism: uncultured Oscillospiraceae bacterium; assembly: GCA_949298535.1. Classification (GTDB taxonomy): domain Bacteria; phylum Bacillota; class Clostridia; order Oscillospirales; family Ruminococcaceae; genus Angelakisella. The sequence goes on along the minus strand of CASFXA010000098.1, from coordinate 7,207 downwards.
ATCTCGTCCCACAACCGGTTTACAGCCATTTCACCAGCCAGCTGCGGAAAAACCTTTGCCGCCCAGGAGGAAGTGGCTGCCGCGGCAATGGTCCATTGATTTTCTTCCCGGTCCAATAAATCATAAAAGGGCTGCATCCCCCGATTGCGGGCATTGACCGCCTTCCCTACCTTGATGCTGTCCAATCCCCGCAGCGCATCCGGGTCCTCTCCCTCAATGGTAATATAACAAGCCTTCCCTTTGGGGTACGCGATTCTCTGTTCCAGCTCCCAGGAGGGAACCTGCTCCAGCACCTCAGAAGCGCCGAACTGATAACGAAGACGCCGCAAAACTTCATCCCGATACAGCACCAGCACATCTTCCGCTCCGGCTTTCCAACATTCCTCCGACACCAAGGCGGCAAAATCCGCCCGCTCCACTGGAGCGCTGACCACCGCTACCTGTCCCGGTTGGAGATTTGCCCCCACCCGGACCACCAGGCGGGCATATTCTTCCTGTATCTGCTGACGGTACATGGTCTCCCCTCCCCATGTTTTATGGTTCATCTGCCTTCCTGGCAAAGGATGTTCCCAAAACAGCGTTTTTCAACTGCTTTTTCCCTTCCTGAGGATTTCCGTTGCCGCCTCCGAAACGCAGCCGGTATCCGCAGCGCTGACAGAGGGCTTCTTTCACCTGACGGTTGGTAAAGCCTTCCGCCATTCTTGCCAATCGCTCCCCCTGAATAATCTCCTCAAAGGGCTGCTCAAAGAGATTGCCCAACGGACATTCCCCTTCCCCATCCAGACAGCAGGGGACCACCGTTCCGTCCGCCAGCACTGCCACCATATTCCTGGCTCCATAGCAGGTTCCTTCCCGTCCCAGGAAAGGATTCTGCAAAGAAGGCCAGACAAATTCCTCTTCAAAGCTGAGGAAAATTCCTTTTGACAAAGTTACGGACCGGCAACTGGCCGCCAGTTGCCGGATCTGCCCCCGGGACAGGGAAAACGCCTGTTCCAGTTGCTCCAACATTCGTTCTCCCTGGGAATTGGTTTCCCGCTGCTCGTCCAGATTCCACACCCGAAAAACGGTATAACGCCCCTTTGCCGCCGAATCCCAGGCGTAGGCGATCAATTCCTGCAGCCAGTTCTCCAAAGGTCCGTGGGTATTTTCTGTGTAGCTGTGAAGGGAAAGATTCGTTTGCCGCACCGCCGGCGCCGACAACAGCAGCTGCCGACGCCGTCCCAGGAGAACTCCATTGGTGGTGAGATTCACCTGAAATCCCAGTTCCCCACAAATGCTTAAAATCTCCTCCAGCTGGGGATGAATCAGCGGTTCCCCCTTGACGTGCAGATACAGATAATCGCAGTAAGGACGAATTTCCCGGGCAGCTTTGTGGAACTCCTCCGCTGTCATTGTCCGGAAGGGGCGGGCCGAAACCGGACAAAAGCTGCAGTGAAGATTGCACCGATTGGTGATCTCCACATAAACACGCTTGAAGCGCACCGGCATCCCTCCTGTCCTTCCCCCATCTGTCGGTCACAAAGTCAGGCAAAATCCATCTCCGAACATTTTGCCTTCTCAAAGAAAGAACGGGAATTTCTCCTGGCTCTTAACCAATTTCATTGAAATTTTTCCATCTTTCCCGTATTCTGTACCCCTATTATATCGCAGCGGCAGTATGAAATCAATTTTCCCGTTGTGCCCAGTCTCAAAAGACATTGGTTTTGTCACGTCTTTGGAATAAAACGGCTTGTTTATATGGAAAGAGACGGAGCCGCCATACCAAACAACGTATGGGGCTCCGGCCCGATTGTGATTTTCCCCAGCCTCCAAGGCGGCGAAATGACCGTCGGAGCCTTTACACCCAAACCGACAGCGGTTCAGATCTTTCCCAAACTTTTCTGGGTCAGGTAAGCATTGATAAAACCGTCGATGTCTCCATCCATCACCGCGTTGATATTTCCTGTCTCATAACCGGTGCGGTGATCCTTCACCAGGGTATAGGGCATAAAGACATAAGAACGGATCTGACTGCCCCAGGCAATCTCTTTCTGATCCCCCTTGATGTCTTCGATCTTATCCAGATGCTCCCGCTCCTTGATTTCAATGAGCTTGGAACGAAGCATATTCATCGCCACTTCCCGGTTCTGATGCTGGCTGCGCTCCACCTGGCAGGCCACCACGATTCCGGTGGGAATGTGGGTCAGACGAACGGCGGAAGAGGTCTTGTTCACCTTCTGACCGCCCGCGCCGCTGGACCGATAAACATCCATTTTCAGATCTTCTTCACGGATTTCCACAATCATGTCCCCCTTAATCTCCGGCATCACCTCCAGGGAGGCAAAGGAGGTATGACGGCGTCCCGAAGCGTCAAAAGGAGAAACCCTCACCAGCCGGTGAACACCGCTTTCCGACTTTAAAAAGCCGTAAGCATTTTCCCCTTCCACCAGAATGGAAGCGCTCTTGAGACCCGCCTCATCGCCGTCCAGATAATCCAGAATCTTATATTTCATTCCTCTGCGGCCCACCCAGAAAGTGTACATCCGGTAGAGCATCTGCGCCCAATCCTGCGCCTCGGTGCCGCCCGCGCCGGCATGGAAGGTAAGAATCGCATTCTTTGCGTCATATTCTCCGGTGAGCAGCGTGGAGAGCTTGGTGTCCTGAATCATGCGGTCCAACCGGTCACAGTCCGCCAGGGCCTCGTCGTAAACCGACTCATCCTCCGCTTCCTCCGCCAGCTCAATGAGCGTCATGGTGTCGTCATACAGTCCGCACATATTCCGGTAGGATTCCAGTTTGTTCTTCACCGTCCCCTGCCGCTGCAGCACCTTCTGGGACTGTTCCTGGTTGTCCCAAAATCCGGGAGCGGTGGTTTTGGCCTCCAGCTCCTCGGACTCTTTCTCCAGCCCCTCGATATTCAGCGACGTATGGAGTTCCCGCAGGGCGGGCTCCAAACCCTGCAGCCTTAAACGCAGTTCTTCAAATTGCAGCATAGCAAAACATTCTCCTAAAGATAAAATTCCGCTGTCGGCGGACACTTTCACCGCCGCAACACCAGCCATTACCAATATATAATACCAGACGAATGGCTGGTTGTGCAAGATTCTTTACAAACTATTAATTGAAAACTTTTCTTCCCTATACTATAATACTTTTATTATGTATGGTAGGAGCTGATCTGTGTGCCTGTGTACACCGGCTGTAAGTGCCCTGTTTGTCAAAAAGAATTCGCCGCCGGGGACGATATTGTCGTTTGTCCTGTCTGCGGGACCCCTCATCATCGGGAATGTTACCGGCAGCTGGGCCACTGCGGCAACGAAAAACTCCATCAGGAGGGCGGCTCCTGGCAGCCGGACTGCGGCGCTACTGGAACCCAGGAAAAGAGCGATCCACATCATCCGGTTCGCTGCCCCCGCTGCGGGAAGGAAAATCCCCCTGAGAACATCTTCTGTCAGGTCTGCGGAGAACGGCTGACCGGTACCTCCCAAAATGTTTACGGGGGATATGGCGGGTACGGCCCCAATGAAAATTATTCCGGTCCCAACGCCAATTATGGTCCTCAGCCAGGCTACAATGGCTCCGGCCAACAGGGAAGCAATCCTTACGCTGATTTTGTCCGGGCACAGCTGGATTATTCCGAAGTGCTGGATGAAGGCGTCACCGTTAAGGATATGTGCGACTATGTGGGCCCCAACAATGTCTCTTTTCTGTTGAAATTCAAGGGGATGCTGCGCAGCCGTCTCTCCCTGAGCCTCAATTGGTGCGCTCTGTTCTTTGGATTCTACTACTGTTTTTACCGCAAAATGTACAAGCTGGGAGCTATTCTGCTGGGGTTGACCCTTCTGCTGAACCTCCCCATCAATTTCCTCACCTTCCGCGCTATTCAGGAGGCCATTGACGTCAACGGTCAGCAAGCATTTTTTGAAGCAGTGCTGACCTACGGCATGAGCGGTATGGTCAACAGCTTTGTAGACGGGCCCACCCTGCGGCTGCTGGTTGCCCTGTCCCCCGTGGTTAATTTCTTCTCCCTGGCTTTGCGCTTGTTCGCAGGGGTGTTCTTTAACCACTTCTACTACAAGCACTGCCTGCGCCGCATCAAGGAACAGCAGCAGTGCGCCCACTGCTCTGTGGGAACGGTGGAATACAGCTATGCCCTCACCCGGGCCGGCGGCGTCAATTTTAACGCCTTGGCCATTCTGCTGGTCCTCACCTTTGTGGGAGTTCTGGGCCTGTCTTACCTGATGTCTCTGACCCTTACCCTGTAATAGATTTCATCACTTTCATGGAAGATGATTTTAAACTGTTTGAGGAGGAACGACCATGGCCAAAGTTACAAAAGCGGTCATCCCTGCGGCGGGCCTCGGCACCCGGGTGCTTCCCGCAACCAAATCCATCCCCAAGGAAATGCTTCCCATCGTGGATCGACCCGCCATCCATTATATTGTGGAGGAGGCGGTCCGCTCCGGCATCACTGATATTCTCATCATTACCAGCCGCAATAAAGTGAATGTGGAGGACTATTTTGACCGGGCGCCGGAACTGGAAGAGCGTCTGCTGGCCGCCGGAAAGAAGGAGGTCTATGAAGAGATCGTTTCCATCGCCCATATGGCCAACATCCAATACGTCCGTCAAAAGGAGACCAAGGGCTTGGGCCATGCCGTGCTGTGCGCCAAAAGTTTTGTTGGCAATGAACCCTTCGCCGTGCTGTACGGCGACGATGTCATCATCTCTCCCCCGGATAAACCTGCCACCGGCGAGCTGTGCGCGGCCTACGAAAAATATGGCAAAGGGGTTGTGGGGATCAAAGAAGTAAGCCCTGAGGCCATTCTGAAATACAGTTCCCTCTCGGTCAGCCCCCTGGAGGAGCGGATCTTTGCCGTCCACGATATGATTGAAAAACCCGCCCGGGATCAGGTCCTTTCCCTCTATTCCATCCTGGGACGCTGCGTGCTGCCGCCGGAAATCTTCGATATTCTGGAACAAACCCCTCCTGGAGCCGGAGGAGAAATTCAGTTGACCGACGCCATGAAAACCCTGACCCGCCTTCAAGGTATGACCGGTGTGGACTACTCCGGCATCCGGTACGATATGGGCAACAAACTGGGAGTGATGCAGGCCGCGGTGGAAGTAGCTTTAAATCATCCGGAAATTGGCGAAGACTTCCGGAAATACCTGAAAAATATTGCAAAATCCCTGTGAAATATTGCAAAATCCCTGTGAAATTCATTGACAAAATAGATTTCCTTTGCTAAAATAAGTCTGTTATGCCGGTTCTATCGGCTTAACTCCTTGCCCTGTCAAACAGGCAGGGCCTAATGTCCATAAGGAGGTGTAAAGAGATGACCAACAAACTTTCCAGCTACGAAACTGTGATGGTGCTTAGCACCAAGAACGGCGAAGAGGCTACTGCTGCCCTGGTGGAGAAGTTCAAAAACCTCATCAGCAGCAACGGTACCATCGATTCCATCGATGAGTGGGGCAAGCGCAGACTGGCCTATGACATCAACTATGAGTCTGAAGGCTATTATGTGCTGGTGAACTTCACCAGCGAGCCCAGCTTCGCCGCTGAACTGGACCGTGTCTACAAGATCACTGACGGCGTTCTGCGTTCCCTCATTGTTGCCAAAGGGAAATAAGGAGATTTGTGATGTTTAACAAAGCGATTCTCATCGGCAGAATTACTGCTGACCCTGAACTGAAGCGGACAAACACCGGCCTTTCGGTGGTCAGCTTCTCCCTGGCCGTTGACCGGCGTTTTTCTGGCCGGGATGGCGAACGGAAAGCTGATTTCATCAACATTACTGCCTGGCGGCAGCAGGCTGAGTTTGTTTGCAAGTACTTCCACAAAGGCGACGCCATGGGTGTGGAAGGAAGTATTCAGACCCGCAATTATGAGGACAAAAACGGCAATAAACGTACTGCCACCGAGGTCGTGGCAGACAACATTTTCTTTGTAGGCGGCAAGAATTCCAACAGCGGCAGCACCTATACCGCTTCCCCTGTTCAATCTGCCCCTGCTCCGGTCAATGAGAGCGTCGCTTATTCCAGCGGCGCAGCCAGCGACTTTGAGGAGATGGAGCCGGACAACGACCTCCCCTTCTGATTTTTATCAGAACACAGTTTCATTTTATGGTAGCAAGGAGGTTTTTCCAACATGGAGCGTAATGAGAGCAGACCCCGCGACAGAAAGCCCAGAAGAAAAGTTTGCGCTTTCTGCGTCGATAAGATTGAGTCCATCGACTACAAAGACGTCCCCCGTCTGCGTAGATACCTCTCCGAGAGAGCGAAGATCGTTCCCCGCAGAGTGACCGGCACCTGCGCCCGTCATCAGCGGCAGCTGACCATCGCCATCAAGCGGGCCAGACATTTGGCCCTTCTCCCCTACATCAGCGACTGATTGCAGGAATGAGAATGATACCATCCCGTTGTTCCAGTGGAGCAGCGGGATGGTTTTTCTTTTTAAAAAGCAGATCCCAGCCATGGTTGGGACAACAGCAAAACCGGCGATCCCCGGGAAAATAACGGGGACGCCGGTTTATTTTAACAGAAAAAAGCGCTTTAAAAGCTGGCATCCTTGCCTCCTTTATGGAAGGATGACATAAAGAAATATCGCTAAAAAGTGGCAAATGCTTCCTGCCAAAACAAAAAGATGCCAGATGAAATGAAAGTAGGGAAATTTTTTGCTGTAAAAAATGGTGCCTACCGTATAAAATATCCCCCCGGAAACCAATAGATTAAGGCCCTCTGCGGACAACGCCTGTACCAGAGGAACAATGCTGGTGACTACTGCCCAACCCATCACCAGATAGCACACCATCGAAAATTTCTGAAAACGTTCCACACTGATAGCGTTTAAAATGATTCCAACTACCGCCGCCGTCCAAATAAAGGTAAACAGCAGCCATCCCCTTATCCCCGGCAAGCACAGCATTGTAAAGGGGGTATAGGTTCCGGCAATCAGGAGAAAAATACTGCAATGATCCAGCACCTGCAATACCTTTTTCGCTTTTGGAACCGCTACCCCATGGTAGAGGGTTGACATAAGATAAAGAAGAAACAGGGTTACACCATAAATTAAAGAAGCTGTCAGTTTCTTTCCGTCCCCCTGGGCCGCAGACACAGTGGCCATCAGCGTCAACGCCACTACGGACAGCATGGCCCCCACTCCATGGGAAACAGCATTTCCCACTTCCTCCCCCAAGGTGTAACGGGGAAAGTATTCTGAACC
>CASFXA010000097.1 GCA_949298535.1 uncultured Oscillospiraceae bacterium | reverse complement strand
CAATCTCCCCGGCATCCTCTGCACCGGCGCGTTTGTGCTGTCGGCGCTGCTGGGATTTCCCCTGGAAAACACCCTGTTTTACCGGATTCCGGTGGTGGCGCAGCTGACGGCGGGACAGTTTACCGCCCAGTATTTCAGCGGTCTGTGGCTTCATGCGTATGTGTGGCCCATTTTTTCCCGGGCTCTGGTGGGCTATCCCGTCACCCTGGGGTTGTTGCTGCTGGCTTTTTGGCTGGGCTATCGCCTGAAAAGCAGATAAACCGGTCTTCCCACATCTTTTTCCAAAGGAGGTGATGCAGTGGACGTTTTCAGCCTGCCGTTTTTGTTCTTTTTCCTGCCGGTGACCGGCCTGGTGTTCTGCCTGGTTCCCCGGCGGTTCCGGGTGTTTGTGCTGTTTGTGGCGTCCGCCTTCTTCTACGCCATGAAAAGCCCCGCGGGATTGGGGGTGATGGCGGCGAGCGTGGGGATGGATTACCTGCTGGCCCGGCCCATCTTCCTTTATGGCAAGGGCAGCCGTTGGGGGAAGGCGGCGGTGACGGCGGGGGCGGTGAAAAACATCCTCCTGTTCATCTGCTTGTCCTCCGTCAGCCAGCTGGATCTGATTGAAATGCCCCTGGGGGTGACGGTCTATTGCTTCACCTCCCTGGGATACCTGGTGGACCTGTACAACGGGGAGACCGACCCCATCACCTCCGGTTACGATTACGGCGTCTTCTGCTGCTTCTTTGGCAAGCTGTATGTGGGCCCCATTGTCTCCGCCAACCAGTTCCGGGGCCAGCTGCAACGGCTGCGCCCCTCCCTGAGCCTCATGGGACAGGGCTTTGTCTGGCTTTGTCACGGCCTGGCCAAGAAGGTGATTCTCGCGGACGGGGTGTTGGCCCTGGGGGAGGAGTTTAAAAATATTCCCTACCAGGAAAAAACCGTCACTGCCGTTTGGCTGCTGGTGATTTGTTATCTGTTCTCCACCTATTACACCCTTTCCGGCTTCAGCGACATGGCCCGGGGGGTGGGGGCCCTGTTCGGCATGGAGTTGCCGGAGAACTTCCATTATCCCCTTCAGGCGGATTCTGTCACCGACTTTTTCTCCCGGTTCAATATTTCGGCAAACCGCTTTGTGCGCAAGTATGTATACGGGGCCCTGTCGGCGGAGGATAACGGCCCTCTTTCCACCACCCTGAACATTCTGCTCATCACCATCCTCATGGGCCTGTGGTACGGCGTCAACATCAACTACCTCACCTGGGGCGGCGTGTTGGGAATCTTTATTGTGCTGGAGACCCTGTACGGAGAAAAATTCTTCCAGCCTCTCCCGCCCTTTTTCCGGCGATTGTATACCTTTGTGGCGGTGGTGTTTTCCTTCGCCATCTACAGCAGCGATTCCATCTCCCAGGCGCTGTTTTACCTCAAGACGATGGTGGGATTGGGCACCTCCCGGCTGTGGGACAATCAGGTGCTGTATCTGCTGACCAGCAACTGGCTGCTGCTGGCGCTGTGCGCGGTGTTTTGCAGCGGCTTCATCAGCCGCCAGGGAAAGCGCCTTCAGGCCCGGTGGCTGCTGCTGAGCCAGCTGGGCTCTTTGGCGGTGAACCTGTGCCTGTTTATAGCGGTGCTGGCTTTCCTTTAAGGACAGGCGCCTCCGCGCGCGGATCATTTTTTCCGTTTCCAGCCTCTGGATTTCGTTGAGAAAGGAGGGATTCCCATGAAGAAAAGTTTGCTGCCTCTGACCTTCATCGCCGTGATTCTGGCCATTGCCATCACCACCCTGGCAGGGGCGCCCCCCCAGCTGGGATGGTCCTCCCTGGCCGCCATGGGCCATCCGGTGCGTCTGGCGGAGGAACTGACAGAATATTTCCAGGAGAATCTCTCCATCCGCCAAACCCTTCAGAATCTCTCTTTGCAGCTGCGGCTGCTGGGCGGGAACCGGGAACTGGAAGGGATTTTCTTAGCCAACGACGGACTGATTCAAAACTTTTCCGCCACCACCGACACCAGCGTCTATCAGCGGAACACCCAGTCCCTGCTGGAATTTGTGCAGACCACCAGAACGCCCTGCGCCCTGGTGCTCATCCCCACCGCCTGCGTGATCTATCAGGATCAGGTGCCGGATTACGCCCCCATTGAAAAGACCAACCAAAAGCTGTTTATTGAGGAAACCACCAAAGCCTTCGCGGGCCTGGCTACGGGGGTGGACGTTTACACCCCCCTGTATGACGCCAGGGATCAATATTTGTATTACCGCACCGATGACAACCTCACCACCCAGGGGGGATTTGTGGTCTATCAAACCCTGGCGAAACGTCTGGGGCTGACCCCCAAGGAGGAAAAGGACTTCGCCCTGGACAACCTGGGGGAACAGTATTATGGTCCCCTCTACGACCAATGGGGGTATGGGGGGGTCAAGCCGGACGTCATCATCGCCTGGCGGTATGTTTCCCAGGTCAGAGCCTGGCAGGTGGACCACTGGCTGCGATATGAAAACCGCACCTACTACACCCTGTATCCCACCGAAGCCATTGTGGAGGGGGAGGAGATCAACGGGATTCTGGGGGGCCGTTCCCCCAAAATCACCATCACCGCCCTGGGCAGCGGGGTCAAAGGCAGCCTGCTGGTGCTGGGGGACCGGATCACCCTCAGCTATCTGCCCTTTTTGGCGGTTCATTACCAGACCATCACCTTTGCCGACACCTCCCTGCTTACCGACAGTGAGATTCAGGCGCTGAACCCGGAGGAGTACGATCAGGTGCTGTTCTCCTATGGCCTGGACACCTATCTCAACACCTCGGAGCCCTACCGGGCCTCCGCCATCGGCTCCACAGAAGAATAAAAGGAGCCCCGGAGCAGAACGCCGGGACGCCAAAAAAGATCCTGCCGGGGCGGGAGAGAAGGGCCGGGAGCCGCAGACTCCTTTTGGCCGCCTTTTCTTCCGCTTTGGCAGGATCTTTTCTTTTCAAACAGGGGGGCAGCTTCCTGGGAGGGGGGAATTGCCCCGGCCCAGGGGCGGGAAAGGGATGGCGCCGCGCCCTGGGGGGCCTTCGCCGGGGAAGCGGGATCAGAGGCGAGCCCCAGAGGTATCCCTCAGCACCAGTTCCAGCCGATGCGGGCCAGAGGCTGCTCCAGACGCCGGACCACCGCGGTGGCCAGAAGAATTTTCACCACATCCCCCACCAGGAAGGGAAAGACGCAGTAAATTAAACTTTGCCACAGCCCCAGCCGGGTCACCGCCATGAACCATATGGTGCCGAAAAGGTAGCAGGCCAGGCAGCCCAGGACCATGGCGGGAATCAGGGCCTTGACGCTCCTTCCCCAAATTCGGGTCAGCAGCCCCACCAGCAGGGCGGTGAGAATATACCCCAGGATATAGCCGCCGGTTTTGCCCAGCAGCGTTCCCAGACCGCCGGAGAAGCCGGCGAAAACCGGCAGCCCAACCGCCCCCATCAGCCCATAGACGATCATGCTGATGGCTCCCAGACGGGGACCCAGCACCGCTCCGGCCAGATAGGCCCCAAAGAGGGCCAGATTGATGGGCACCATGGGCAGGGGAATCTGGATCTGGGAACAGACTGCCATCAAAGTGGCGAAAAGGGCGCAGGCGGCCATTTCTCTGGTTTTGTTTGTTTGACGATGTTCCATAAGCGGTTTCCTTTCTTTACAGCTTCCTCAGGTTGTCTATTCGTTTATAGCACGTTTGCCCCTGGTTTGTCAACTAATTTTTAAAATTAAGTTTACAATCGTCCCTTCTTCCCCGGAATCCCCCTGGAAGGACGCCGGATTTTTTCGGCGCCCGCGCACCTTTCTTTCTCCAGGAAGTGCTAAAGAGATAACCTGGAAAGGACGGCGTAAATTTTCCATATAAACCATGCAAAATCCACTATAGTTGTTTAATATATCCATATTTTCCGAATTTTTTTCGGCGAAACAGAGAAAAAAAGGACTGTTGAAAATTGACAAAGAGGTGAAAATCGGGTATCATAACACGGTACCCTGGGCGGGAAAAACCTCTGTTGGAAGGGAGGGACTGCCGCCTCTGGCGGAAACTGGGAATCCCTTTCCTTCCTGGACGCAAGGGGGAGGACCCTTTGGGGGATGGGCTTGGGCAGTCTCCCTGTCAGCGGTTCCGGGACGGCCGGATGTCGGGAACCGCTTTTCCCGGGACCGGCAGGTTCGGGATTATCACAAACAAAAGGAGTGATTACAGATGGGCACATTCATCCTTAAAAGGATGTTTTCCGCCATTGTCACCATTTTTCTGGTGGCCACCATCACCTTTTTTCTGATGTTTCTCATTCCCGGCGGCCCGTTTCTTTCAGAAAAGGCCCCCTCCGCTGAAACCCTGGCCGCTCTGGAGGTGAAATACGGTCTGGACCAGCCGGTGCCGGTGCAGTACCTCAACTATATGAAGGGCCTGCTCCACGGCGATCTGGGCACCTCCCTGAAAAAAAGAGGGATGGAGGTCAACGACATCATCGCCACCGGCTTTCCCGTGTCCGCCCAGGTGGGGCTGATCGCCATTGCCGGGGCGGTGCTGGTGGGCGTTCCCCTGGGTTCCGTGGCGGCCCTCAACCGGGGTAAGCCCCTGGACCACATCATCATGGTGGCCTCCACCTGCGGCATCGCTGTGCCCAGCTTTGTGATGGCCACGGTGCTGATGGTGACGCTGGGGGTGAAGCTGGGATGGCTGCCCACCATGGGCCTGAGCGGGCCGCTCAGTTATATCATGCCCTGTATCGCCCTGGCCTTCTATCCTGCCGCCTACATCTCCCGGCTGATGCGCTCCAGTATGCTGGACGTTTTGGGACAGGACTATATGCGCACCGCCCGGGCCAAGGGCCTGGGACCCTTTGTCATGCTCTTCAAGCACGCCCTGCGCAACGCCATTCTGCCGGTGATTACCTATCTGGGCCCCCTGCTGGCCTATACCCTCACCGGGTCCTTTGTGGTGGAGAAGATCTTCACCATCCCCGGCCTGGGCAGCGAATTTATCAGCTCCATCACCAGCCGGGATTATCCCCTCATCATGGGCACCACCATCTTCCTGGCTTTTCTCATTATCATGATGAACATGGTGGTGGATATTGTGTACAAGCTGGTGGATCCCCGGATCAAACTGAAATAAGGCGGTGAAGCAATGGAACAGGAAAAAATGAATCCCCATTTTCTCAGCAGACAGCTGGATGTTTCCGATTTTCTCCCCGCCGACGAGGAAGAAAAACAGAGCCTGGTGACCATGGGCCAAAGCGTCAGCTTCTGGAAAGACGGGCTGGGGCGGCTGAGGAAAAACAAAGTGGCCATGGTTTCCCTGGCGGTCATCCTGCTGGTGATGCTTTTCGCCTTTGTGCTGCCCTCTTTTTATCCCTACTCCTACGAGGAACAGCTGAGGGGCCGGGAGAATCTGGGGATGCTGGAGCCCATTCCCGAAAAGGCCCTGGCGCTGGCGGAAAGCAAGGGGCTGTCCACCTTTCCCCACCTGCTGGGAACCGACAATATGGGCCGGGATTATCTGATCCGGGTGATGATGGGCACGCGGATCTCCCTGCTGGTGGGGATCACCGCCAGCGCCATCATTTTGGTGATCGGCTCCCTTTACGGAGCGGTTTCCGGCTATTTCGGGGGCAAGGTGGACCTGGTGATGATGCGCCTGGTGGATGTGATCTACACGGTGCCGGATATTCTCATCATCATTCTCTTGAGCGTCACCCTGAAATATCCTCTGAAAAATCTGGCTTCCAACTATCCCGCCGTCTTCGGCTGGATTGACACGGTGGGAGTGGGGCTGGTGTGTATCTTCATTGTCTTCGCGCTGCTGTACTGGGTGGGGATGGCCCGGATTGTGCGCGGCCAGGTGCTGATTCTGAAGGAACAGGAGTATGTCGCCGCCGCCAAAGCCCTGGGGGCCGGCAGCGGACATATCATCCGCAGGCATCTGCTGACCAACTGCATCGGCACCCTGATCGTCACCACCACCCTGCAGATTCCCAGCGCCATCTTCACCGAGAGCTTTCTCAGCTTTATCGGTTTGGGGGTTGCCGCCCCCATGCCCTCCCTGGGCTCCCTGGCCTCCGCAGCCATTGGCGGCATCAATTCCTATCCTCACCGGCTGCTGATTCCGGCGCTGATGATCTCCCTGATTATTCTGTCCTTCAACCTTTTGGGGGACGGCCTGCGGGACGCCTTTGATCCCAAACTGAAACACTGAGAGAGGAGGATTGCTGATGGACAACCAGCCTTTGCTGAAAATAGAACATCTGCGCCTCTCCTTTTTCACCCCCGCCGGCGAGGTGAAGGCCCTCAACGACGTCTCCTTCCAGCTGGAACAGGGGCAGGTGCTGGGCGTTGTGGGGGAGAGCGGTTCCGGCAAATCGGTAACGGCTTATTCCATCATGGGTCTGACGCCCTATCCTGGCCGCATTGTGGGGGGATCCATCCTCTTTAACGGCCATCAGATCCAACAGATGACCGAAAAGGAGATGCGGGCCATCCGGGGCAGGGAAGTGAGCATCATCTTCCAGGATCCCATGACCTCCCTGAACCCGGTGTACACCATTGGGGATCAGATCTGCGAGGTGATCCGTCTCCACACCGGCCAATCCCGGCAGGAGGCCCGGGCCCGGGCGGTGGAGCTGCTGGGCCTGGTGGGGATCAACGAGCCGGAGAGAAGGCTCCGACAGTATCCCCACCAGATGTCCGGAGGGATGCGCCAGCGGGTGATGATCGCCATTGCCCTGGCCTGCCAGCCCAAGCTCCTCATTGCTGATGAGCCCACCACCGCCCTGGACGTCACAATCCAGGCACAGATTCTGGAACTGATGATGGAGCTGAAAAAGAAACTGGGGATGTCCATTCTGATGATTACCCACGACCTGGGGGTGGTCTCCAATATGTGTGACCGGATCGCCGTGATGTATGCCGGAAGGATCGTGGAATATGGCTCCGCTGACGACATTTTTTACCATCCCCAGCATGAATACACCCGCGGTCTTCTGGCCAGCATCCCCAAGCTCAACGCCGTGGGCCATAAACGGCTGATTCCCATCGAAGGCCAGCCGGTGGATCTGCTCCATCCCCCTCAGGGCTGTCCCTTCGCCCCCCGGTGCAGAGCCTGCATGAAAATCTGCCTCCGGGAGATGCCCCCTGACACCCATTTTTCCCAGGATCATGTCAGCGCCTGTTGGCTGGCTCAAAAGCGGGAGTTTGAAGCGGGGAAAGGAGTCGGGCAGCCATGAGTCAGAAACTGATTGAAGCGCAGCACCTGAAGGAATATTTCGACGCAGGCTCCTCCGTCTTCCGGAAAAAATACCTCAAAGCGGTGGACGATGTTTCCTTTTTCATCAACCGGGGGGAGACGCTGGGGCTGGTGGGGGAATCCGGCTGCGGCAAAACCACCCTGGGGCGGACCCTGCTGCGGCTGTACCAGCCCACCGGGGGCAAAATCCTCTATGACGGCAAGGACATCACCAAAGTGGAGATGCTCCCCTACCGCCGCAGGATGCAGATTGTGTTTCAGGATCCTTATGCCTCTCTGGACCCCCGGATGACAGTGGGGGACATTGTGGGGGAACCCCTGGACATTCACCACATCCCCGCCAACAAAAAAGAGCGGCAGGAAATGATTTTGGAGATGCTCCGGCGGGTGGGCCTCAACAGCGAACACGCCAACCGCTATCCCCATGAATTTTCCGGCGGCCAGCGGCAGCGGATCGGCATTGCCAGGGCCCTGGCGGTGAGGCCGGAGTTTATCGTCTGCGACGAGCCGGTTTCCGCCCTGGACGTCTCCATTCAGGCCCAGGTGGTCAATATGTTTGAGGATCTCCAGCAGAGCATGGGGCTGACCTATCTGTTTATCGCCCATGACCTGTCGGTTGTCAAACACATCTCCAACCGCATCGGGGTGATGTATCTGGGCAAGCTGGTGGAGCTGGGGGAGAGCGAGGAGATGATCTTCCACAGCCTCCATCCCTATACCCGCTGCCTCATCTCCGCCATCCCGGTTCCGGACCCCAAAACCAGCCGCGCCAGCAGGCGGATCGTCCTCCAGGGAGACGTCCCCAGCCCCCGCAATCCCCCTTCCGGCTGCCGTTTCCGCACCCGGTGCCCCTATGCCACCCAGCTGTGCGCCCAGCAGGAGCCGGAGTTCCGGGAGGTGTCAGAGGGCCATTATGCCGCCTGCCATCATCTGGAACGGATCGGCTGAGACTGTCTCCCCTGGCCGGACAAGGGCTGGAAGGGGTTCCGCCGGGGTCCTTCTGCCCCAGGGCCAGCGGCGGGATGCTTCCCGCTCCCTGGGATGGAAAGAGGGTCCCGTTTTTCTCCCGTCTTCACAGAACAAGAAGAAACCGGCAAAATGTTACAAAACCTTTACAACTTTGACTTTTTACTTGTAGTCAAACACAGAAAACAGTATGATAATCTCAACTATGTCTTTAATTTTATGAATTTGCACCTGACTGCTCCCTGTTTGTGACTGATGGGAAGCCTTTGCGGGCTGGACAGGGCTCATGAGGCGCTTTCATTGGGAAGTCCAGGATCGCTCTGCGGACTTTTTAAGATAAAAAAGGGTTCTGCCGCCATCTCCATGGGGCAGAAAACAAACGCTTTTAGGAGGAAAATCAGATGAAAAAACTCGCACTGCTGTTGGCTGTGATGATGCTGGTGGTCAGCGTCTCCGGCTGCGGTGGCGACACGGCCACGTCCAGCTCCCAGGCTGCCGGCGATCCCGACTCCGGCAGTTCTGCCCCGGCGGCGGCCCCTGCCGTTTCCCCGGTCACCAGCTGGGACGGCGAAGAACTGTCCGTCATCGTGGGCCCCGATCCTGACACCATCGATCCGGCCCTCAATACCGCCATCGACGGGGGCGTCCTCATTGTTCACGCCTTTGAAGGTCTTTATGCCCTGGACCAGGATGGAGTTCCCCAACCTGCCCAGGCGGAGAGCTACACCCTCAGCGAGGATGGCCTCAGCTATACCTTCACCCTTCGGGAGGGGCTGAAATGGAGCGACGGCACTCCTTTGACCGCCCAGGATTTTGTCTATTCCTGGTCCCGGGCGGTGGACCCCCAGACGGCAGCCGACTATTCCTATATTTTTGAGTGCGTTGACGGCTACGCCGACGGCAAGCTGAACGTCTCCGCCCCTGACGACCGCACCCTGGTGGTCAAGCTGGTGGCGCCCACCACCTATTTCCTGGAGCTGACTGCCTTCCCCGCCTATATGCCGGTTCAGCAGGCCACCGTGGAGGCCAACGGCGAACAGTGGGCCCTCTCTCCGGAAACCTATATCGGAAACGGCCCCTATAAAATCAGCGAGTGGCAGCGGGGCTCCCATATCACCATGGTCCAGAACGAGAACTACTGGAATGTGGAGGCGCTGGGTCCCCAGTCCATCCGGTTCAATCTGGTGGAAGACGATGTGGCGCAGCTGTCCGCCTACCAGACGGGGGATGTGCTGTTTATCGAAGCGGTGCCCAATGATGAGATCGACGCTTTGAAGGATTCCAGCGACTATTATGTCATGGACCAGATTGGCACCTACTATATCAGCTTTAATGTGCAGCGGGCGCCCCTGGACAATCCCAAGGTCCGACAGGCCCTGACCCTGGCCCTTGACCGGGACTGGATTTGTGTCAACATCGGCAAGACCGGCCAGATCCCCGCCGGCGGATTTGTTCCTTACGCCCTGTCCGACGCCGATCCCTCCCAGTCCTTCCGGGAGGTGGGGGGCAACTATTACGATCCTTCCTTTGAGGCTTTTGAGGACAACCTGGCGCAGGCCAAGGAGATTCTGGCCGAGGCCGGCTATCCCAACGGAGAGGGTTTGCCCGCCATCGAATATGTTTACAACGAAGGCACTGCCAATCAGCAGATCGGCGAGGTCCTTCAGAATATGTGGGGCGAGCTGGGGGTCAAGGTGGAGCTGTTCTCCCAGGAGTGGGCCACCTTCCTCAACACCCGGAAGAGCGGCGACTACAGCGTGGCCCGGAACGCCTGGTTGGGGGACTATAACGATCCCATTTCCTTCCTGGATATTTGGATCACCGGCGGCGGCAACAATGACGCCCAGTGGTCCAACCCTCAGTATGACCAGCTGATTACCGAGATCAAATCCACCGGCGATCAGGCGGCGCGGATGGAGAAGATGCACCAGGCGGAGGACATCCTCTTTGAGGAGTGGGTTCTGGCGCCCATCTACTTCTACACCGATATGTATCTCCAGAGCCCCGCGGTGGAAAACATTTGGGCCTCTCCCCTGGGCTTCAAGTACTTTATGTACGCCACCCCTGCGGCCAACTGAGCAGCTGGTTTTTCCCCTGCTGAAAGCGCCCGGCTTGGCTGGACGCCCCGGATAGGGGGGATTCCATCCTCCTTTTTTCCGTTTGACCGGCGCCAGGAGGGGAGGAAATCAGGCGTGGGCCATTTCAGATGAAATTTCTGTCCCAGGACACAGCGACAGTCAAAGAACCGGGCGGTATCGCCCGGTTCTTTGCGCGTGCAGAATTTTTTCGGCAGATATCCAGGGGGCGTCCCATATCCCCCTGGATGCGAAGCTGGATTCTGACGAAACCAGCCTTGACACCTCCGATTTTTCCGGACCTGACAGGCGCGGATCATGGAGAAAATTCTGATTTCTATGATTTTGAATTTTGTTTTTTCTTCAAAACAGTTTTTTTACAGTTCCAAACAACCAGGTGACATCGCCTGGTTGTTGATTTTAGGAGGAAATTCCCGGCAGAACCGGGGAAAAGAGCCATGGGAGAAGGACGTCGGACGCCGAAAGCTGCCGGAAGAAGAAGCCTTTTCTGTGAAGGTGCGCCGGTTTGCAGGCCAGGGGCGGGGAAAAGAATTTCCGCTCCGTGGGTTTGCGGACCGGAGATCGTTCCAGCAACCTCAAGGCTGGGGCGTGGGAGCTTTGATTGTTTGAGAAGGGGCCGGGGTTCTGTTCCAGGGAAAGAGGGAGATTCAGCCCAGAGGAGGAAAAAGAAACACGCCGCGAACCCGAAAATTCGCGGCGTGTGGTATTTGGTTCGAGCTTTTTAGTTTTTGTGCAGGAACACCGGATCAAAACGGAACTTACTTCAGCTCCACCTTGGCGCCGGCATCCTCCAGCTTCTTCTTCATCTCTTCGGCATCGGCCTTGGAAACAGCCTCCTTGATGGTCTTGGGGGCGTTGTCCACCAGCTCCTTGGCCTCTTTCAGGCCCAGGCCGGAGATCTCCTTGACCAGCTTGATGACGCCCATCTTGGAAGCGCCAGCCTCAACCAGCACAACGTCAAACTCGGTCTTCTCCTCCACAGCGGCAGCGGCGGGGCCAGCGGCAGCAACCATAACGGGAGCGGCGGCAGAAACGCCGAACTCCTCCTCGATGGCCTTTACCAGCTCGGACAGCTCGAGGACGGACAGGGTCTTTACTTCTTCAACAATAGCATTGATCTTCTCAGAAGCCATGATAATTTACCTCCTGTTTACTGTTTATTCAGTTCATCAATAACAGAGCCATCTGCGTATCTCTTACGCGGGCTGCTCCTCGCCCATTTTTTCCGCGACGGCATTGAGGGCCACAGCCAGACCTCTGATGTTGCCATTCAGAGCCATGCACAGCATGGTGAGCAGCTCCTGCTTGCCGGGCAGCTTCGCCAGACTCTCAACACCGGCTACATCGAGGACCTTGCCCTCCATGAAACCAGCCTTGATGGCGTACTTGCCCTTGGAAGCCTCCGCATACTTGTGGAGGATCTTCGCCGCGGCGATCGGATCAGACTCGGACATGGCGAAAGCGGTGGTGCCGGTCATAGAGGGGGTCAGATCACTGAGACCTGCGGCCTCGGCGGCACGACGCAGGATATTGTTCTTGATAACGGCGTACTCCACGCCGGCCTCACGCAGCTCCTTGCGCAGCTTGGTGTCGTCGGCGACGGTGATGCCTCTGTAGTCAACAACAACGCCGGCGACAGCCTTGTTCAGCTTGGCGCTGAGGGCCTCCACCTGCTCCTGTTTTGCCTTCAGAATTTTTTCGCTTGCCATTTGGTTCACCTCCCAGATAAATTGCTAGCTGAAACTAAAAAAGCTCTTTCCAACATACCGTGGAAAGAGCGTAAAGATCCTGTGAGCGTTGCTCGCGGTGTTACACTTCTACTCCTCGGCAGGCTGGCGTCAAACCTTTAAGCCATCCACAGGACGGCGCCTGCTGTCTATGGAACTAGAACAGCTTTATTATTATAATCAAGGCGCGGGGCCCTGTCAAGGGGGAAACAACATTTTTCCAGGAAAAATGCGGCTTTTCTCAGCGTTCGCCCCGATCTGCCCTGAAAAGGGCGAAGAAGCGCCTTCCTTCTTTCGCGGACAGGGAAAGGGCTCAGCTTTTCTTTTTCCCCAGCTTGCTTTCCTCGCCCCGAAGCAGCCGCCCGATGTTGGAGCGGTGCATGAAAATCACCAGCCCGCCGATGATGCCGGAATAAATCAGCCCCACCGCCGCCTGGGAAGGC
This sequence comes from uncultured Oscillospiraceae bacterium, assembly GCA_949298535.1. Classification (GTDB taxonomy): domain Bacteria; phylum Bacillota; class Clostridia; order Oscillospirales; family Ruminococcaceae; genus Angelakisella. The sequence goes on along the minus strand of CASFXA010000097.1, from coordinate 22,979 downwards.
TCCCTGCCCGCCAGCAGCATCCGGGCCACTGTCACCACCGGATACAGCCCCGCCACCGTGATGGAGGCCAGGGACATATATCTGGTCAGCAGAATAATCAGCACAAAGGGCGCCAGCAGCACCAGCAGGGTGGGCGGGTCCATCATCAGAATCATTCCCGCGGCGGTGGCGACCCCCTTGCCGCCCCGGAAGCCGAAAAAGACCGGGAAGAGATGGCCGATCACCACAAAAAAGCCGGCCAGATAGCCTCCTGCCTCCCCGCCGATCAGCTGTCCCAGCAGCACCGCCAGGCTGCCCTTGAGGAAATCCCCCACAAACACCACCGCGCCGGCTCCTTTGCCATAGGTCCGCAGGGTGTTGGTCATGCCGGCATTTCCGCTGCCGTGGCGGCGAATGTCATCCTGATAGCGGAGACGGGAAAGAATAATGCTGAAGCTGAGGCTGCCCAAAAGGTAGCCCAACAGAGCGCTGAAAATAAGCTGAAGCATGAAAGCTCCTCCTTTTTTCTCAAAATTTGTCCCCTCAGAAAACGGGGCGCAAAGGATTTTCTCAAAACAGGACCTCCCTGGCCGGCCTTTGCCGCCTTCCCCAGCGGCAAGGACTGCGCCGCTCCTGCCCGGACAGGCAGAAGAAACGGACAGGGGAGAAGCCCGGGCGGTCACGCCCCGGCCAGCGCAGGCAGCTCCCTGCCGGAGGGAAAGGGGGGCAGGGCGGCCGCTGGATCCCGCCTGGCTTTCCCCTCCCTTTCCCGGGAGAGAAAACCAAGGGACCGGCGCTGCATGAAAAATCAGGATGGCGGTGCTGCCGTCATCCTGGGAGCTCCGGCGGAACCGGAAACCGTTTCTGCTTGTATTGTAGCATGGATCATTTTGATTGACAAACAAAATTTAGGTTTTTCCTTCTTTTTCATGTCCTTTCATAGCACACAGGGATTTGGGAAATAGTTTTCTGTGGTATTTATCCGAAAACTTCCCCGTCCTTCATCTTTTTCCGCCCCTGGGCATAGGCTTTGGCAGAAGGCTTTGTGCCGGAAGGAGGAGAGACCATGGTGGCTTTGGTGCTGGCGGTTTGTCTGACCTTGGGGCCCTTTTTATCCCCCCAACCCCCTTTAAACCAGGAGGGACTACAGGTGGGAGCCAAGGCTGCTGTGGTGATGGAATGGGAGACAGGGGCGGTGCTGTTTGAGCAAAACAGCAGGGAACAGCTGCCTATGGCCAGCACCACCAAGATCATGACCGCCCTGTTGGCTCTGGAAAGCCCAGAGGCGGCGGAATCCTTTGTGGTGGATCCCCAGGCGATTCAGGTGGAGGGCAGCTCCATGGGTCTCCAGGAAGGGGACGTGGTCACCCTGCGGGATCTGGCGGGAGGGATGCTCATGGCCTCCGGCAACGACGCCGCCAACGCCGCTGCGGTGCGCCTGTCAGGGAGCCTGACAGCCTTCGCCCAGGAGATGAACCGGCGGGCAGAAGCCATCGGCATGGAGGACACCTGTTTTGTCACCCCTTCGGGGCTGGAGGCGGAGGGCCACCTTTCCACCGCCTATGACATGGCCCTTCTGGCGCGGGAGGCCCTTCAAAATCCGGAATTTGCCCAGATGGCGGCCTCCAAAAGCCTCCGGCTCCACTACGGCAATCCTCCTTATGACCGCACCCTTTCCAATCACAACCGTCTGCTGTCCCTCTACCCCGAGGCCATCGGGGTCAAGACCGGCTTTACAAAATCAGCGGGCCGCTGCCTGGTATCCGCCGCCCGGAGGGATGGAATCACCCTCATCTGCGCCACGCTGGGCTGCCCTGACGACTGGAATGTCCATGAGCTGCTGTATGAGCGGTCCTTTCCTCTGGTCAGCCGGGTGGAGCTGACCTGGGATCTTCCCCCTCTGCCGGTGACAGGAGGAACCGCCTCCACGGTATCCCTCAGGCAGACGGTCCAGACCCAGCTGCCGCTGGCGGCAGGGGAGGAGGAGGGGATCACCGCGGAAATTTTTGCCCCGGAATTTTTGTACGCCCCTGTTTTGGAGGGTGACATTGTCGGCAAGATAGTATATTATAAAGATGGAAGCCCCATCGCCCAAAGCCCCCTGGCCGCCCGGGAGGGAGTAGAGGCCAGAACCGCCCCCTCCCTGTCCTGGTGGGAGAGGCTGAAAGCCTGTCTGGGTTGGGGATGAGCGGCGGACGGGGACCGGAAAACAGAGATTCAGGCCCTGAGCCTGTGGGAAGGGGCGTCAGTGCCCTGTAAAACAAAGGAGAGAGAATATGGCAAAGCCCATCCGAATTCAAAAGGCCCTCACCGACAGCGGGATTCTGTCCCGCCGCAAAACGGAGGAATATATCCAGGCCGGACGGATCACCGTCAACGGCCATCCCGCCCGGCCAGGCAATCCCGTCAATCCGGACCGGGATGTGGTCGCCATCGACGGCGTCCGGGTGGAGCTGGCGGGCAAGAAGAAGGAGAACCTTTATATCATGCTCAACAAGCCCCGGGGCTATGTCACCACCACCAGCGACGAGCTGGGACGGCGGTGCGTCACCCAGCTGGTGGAGGACCTGGAGGAGCGGGTCTATCCTGTGGGGCGGCTGGATAAGAACAGCGAGGGTCTGCTGCTGATGACCAATGACGGCCAGTTTGCCAACCTGATGATGCACCCCAGCCATCACATCTCCAAAACCTATCGGGTCACAGTCCGCCCCGACATTACCGAGGACCAGGTGATCGCCCTGTCCACCGGCGTGGACATTGGAGAGGAGCGGAAGACCCTTCCGGCCCAGGTCCATGTGTTGGAGAAGGTGCCGGGGCGGGTGGTGCTTCAAATCACCATCACCGAGGGGCGCAACCGCCAGATCCGCCGGATGTGCGAGGCGGTGGGGCTGGAGGTGGCCCGCCTCAAGCGGGTATCCGTGGGCCCGGTGCGTCTGGGGATGCTTCAGCCGGGCAAGTGGCGGGAGCTGAAAAAGAGCGAGGTAATCGCCCTGCGCAACGCCGCCCGTCCCGCCGGTCAGCAGGAGCCTCTGCCCCAGGAGGAAAGCGCTCCCCATGTGGCCAGCTTTGGAGGAGCCCAGCGCCGGGGGGAGCGTCGGAAAGATCATTTTACCGGCAAAAAGGAATCCCGGACCCAGACGCTGCTTCGGGAGCTGGAGGGCCGCTCCGGGGGCGGCAGAAACAGCCGCCGGGAAAAATCTCCCCGCGTCTCCGTTCGCCCCAAGGGCCAGGGAATCCGGGGAGGCCGGGGGGACGGCCCCAAAAAATGAGCCCCGTTGAGAGAACTGCGACGCCGGGGTGCGTCTGGCAAGGATACGCTGAAACTTTCAGGGGGACAATTTTAGGCTGCGCGCCGTACCTATCAGCGCCGCAGCCAAAAGGGAGGGCTTTTTGATGATTACCATTCTGCCGCTGCCGCCGGAGCTGCTGGAGCCTTTGTGCGATCAGCTGTCCATCGACTGCCAGCAGCGGGTGTGGGGTTACGCCGCTGCGGACGCTTCCAATCTGGCGGGCTATTGTGTGGTGGCCGAGGGGGCCTACGACGACGATCCCTGCCAGATCCTCTGGATCCAGGGGGAGGACAAGTATGTCACCGACGGCCTGCTGCGCCGGGCCCTTTACCCCTTCTATGAGGCGGGGTATAAGGAATATGAGTTTGTCCGCCTGCCGGAGGCGGCGCTGCTGCCGGATTATATCATTGTGGGCCGGGGCAGCCTGGAAAAGCTGTTCACAGGGCATTGCGCCTCCTGAGGGAGGCGGATGGGAAAGGGGGAGAGGAAGGATGGAAAAACTGTATCACATTCAGATGGATGATTCCCACGGGGCGAAATATGTGATCCTGCCTGGAGATCCGGGGCGGGTGGAGTCCATCGCCGCGCTGCTGGAGCAGCCCCGTTTTTACAGCCGCAACCGGGAGTACACCGCCTTCCTGGGCTCCCTGGAGGGGGAACCGGTGCTGGTGATGTCCACCGGCATGGGAGGACCCTCCACCGCCATCGCCGTGGAGGAGCTGTATCAAACAGGGGTGCGCACCTTTCTGCGGGTAGGCACCTGCGGCGGAATGGCCACCCAGGTGATGGGGGGAGACCTGGTGGTGGCCACCGGAGCCATCCGGATGGAGGGCACCAGTAAGGAGTATGTCCCGGTGGAGTTCCCGGCGGTGGCCCATCTGGAGGTGACCAACGCCCTGATGGAGGCCGCCCGGCGTCTGGGATACACCTGCCACGGGGGCGTGGTTCAGTGTAAGGATTCCTTCTATGGCCAGCACGACCCGGACCGGATGCCGGCGGGCTATGAGCTGAACCAGAAGTGGGATGCCTGGATCAAAGCGGGATGCCTGGCTTCGGAGATGGAGAGCGCCGCCCTGTTTATCGTCTGTCAGGTTTTGGGCGCCCGGGCGGGGTGCGTCCTGAATGTGGTGTGGAACCAGGAGCGGGCCAAGCTGGGCCTGCCGGATCCCCATTGCCATGATACGGGGAAAGCCATCGCCGCCGCTGTGGAAGCCATCCGGCTGCTGATCCGCCAGGATCAGGGGGCCCCCCGCAGCCGTTGAGGAAAGCTCCCCGGGAGAGGGCTGCCGCCGTCGCGAAGGAATAAATGAAAAGGAGGCCCCGGAGCCTTTGGCTCCGGGGCCTTTTAATCAGCAAACAAAGGGATAAAGGGCCGGAGAAGGAGGCAAGCGGGAGCTGTTCCTGCTCAGCGGTTGTTCCAGAACTCCTCCAGCAGCCGGGACAGATCCTCCGCCGTATCCACCTGGTTCCAGCCCTGCCAATGGGGAGGAAACAGCAGCTGATGGTCCCGCTGGGGGAACCGGCTGTCGATGAGCAGCACCACGCCCCGGTCCTTCTCCCCCCGGATGACCCGTCCGGCAGCCTGCTGCACCTTGTTCATCCCGGGAAAGCGATAGGCAAACTGGAAGCCCATTCCCCGCTGCCGCTGGAAGTACTCCCGAAGCAGCTCCAGCTCCGGACAGACCTGGGGCAGGCCGGTGCCGATGACGGCGGCTCCCAGCAGTCGCTGCCCCTGGAGATCCACCCCCTCGGAGAAGATTCCTCCCAGAACGCAGAAGCCCAGCAGCTGCCGTTTTCCGTCCAGCTGCTCCAAAAAATCTTCCCGGGCTGCCTCATCCATCTCCCCGGTCTGGCAGAGAATGGGGTCCTGGGGAAAACAGGCGGAAAACACCTCCCGTACCTGCTCCAAATAGCGGTAGGAAGGGAAAAACGCCAGGTAACAGCCGGGCCGGGCGGCAGTCATGGCGTGAAGCATCCGGGCCACCGGCTCCAGGCTTTTTTCCCGGTCCCTGTAACGGATGCTGATGCGCCCCGCCACCGCCAGGCAGAGGTTTTCCCGTGGAAAGGGAGAGGGAAGGGAAAGACGAAGCGCCTCCTCGCCCCCTCCCAGGATGTTCCGGTAATAGTCCAGCGGGGAAAGGGTGGCGGAAAAAAGCACCGCGCTGCGCCCGCAGGCCATCCGCTCCCCCAATCGCCGGGAGGGATCCAGGCAGAGAAGACGGGTGACCACCTCGCTGCCGGCGGCGCTGTCCAGCACCACATAGCTGTCGTCCACCAGTTCCAGAATCTTCAGATAAAAGCCCGCCTCAAAAAAGCGCTCCAGCACCTGACTGCGGAGGGGAGAATTTTCCCGGTGTTCCTCCAGCCATTCCCCGGCGGCGGCATGGAAGGCGGCCACGCTGTCCTTCAGCGGCTCCTGCGGCTGGGGCAGCGTTCTGCTGCCCTCCTCTCCGCAGGCTTTCCGCACCTCCACCAGCTGATGATTCAGCTCCCGCACCGTCCGCCGCAGCGGTCCGCCTCCCTTGCCCAGAGCCTTTTTCAGCTCCAGAAACCGGGACTTCACCAGCCGGGCGGAATACATCTCCCGGGCCCGGTCCGGCAGATTGTGGGCCTCGTCGATGAGAAAGAGGTATTCCCCCTTCTTCTCCCCGAAAAAGCGCTGAAGGCTCACCACCGGATCAAACAGATAGTTGTAATCGCAGATGATCCCGTCGCACCACATGGACAGGTCCAGCCCCAGCTCAAAGGGGCAGAGGCGCCTTTTCCTCCCCTCCTCCTCCAGCAGCGCCCTGGTGAAGCAGTCCTCCCCTTCCAGCAGCTCCCACACCGCCGGACGCACCCGGTCATAGTAGCCGTCGGCATAGGGGCAGGCCTCAGGATTGCAGTCCCGATGCTCCAGCAGACAAATCTTGTCCTTGGCGGTGAGGGTGATGGTCTTCAGACGCAGACCCTGCCGCCGCAGCAGCCCCACCGCTTCCTCCGCCGCCTGGCGGGTGATGGTTTTGGCCGTCAGATAAAACAGCTGCTCCCCCATCCCTTCCCCCATGGCCTTGATGGCGGGAAAAAGGGTGGAGATGGTTTTGCCGGTGCCGGTGGGCGCCTGGCAAAAAAGGCGGCTTTTCATCTTGATGGTGCGATAGACTGCCACAGCCAGCTGTCTCTGCCCCGGCCTGTAGTCCCCAAAGGGAAAAGACGTGCTGTGGATGGAGGCGTTGCGCAGCTGCCGCCAGCTTTGCTGCCGCAGGACCCATTGCCGGTTCTGTTCCAGCAGCGCCATGCCCCACTGTTCCAGCTCCTCCAGGGTCTTTTTCCGGAAGAACCGCTTCACTTCCCCGGTGTCCGCCTGGCAGTAGGTCAAACGGATCCCCACCTGATCCAGCTCCCGCTGACGGGCCAGCATCCAGCCGTAGCAGCAGCCCTGTCCCCAGTGGGCGGCGTCCCAATCCTCGCCGATCAGCTCCAGGGGAACGGAGACTGTCTTGATTTCATCCACCACCCACAGGCCGTCTTCCGGGAAAATGCCGTCCGCCCGGCCCTCCAGGCAGTACTCCTCCTCCCCCAGGGACACCCGCAGGGAAAGGGGGACCTCCGCCTGGTACTCCTCCCCGCCTTCCTTCTGAAGCCTGCGATGGATCCGGCTGCCCTCCAGGGCCCGGTCCGCTCCGCCAAAGCGGTTGTCGATGCTGCCGGTGTGGAGCAAAAATTCACACAGCTCCCGCACCGCCAGACGGACGGCTTCCCCCATGTCCTTCCCCTCCTTCCCGTTTTCCTCTCCATTTTATCACGAAATCAGGCGGGGTCAATCGTCCTGCCGGATCCGCCTTGTGCATCCCCCTTGCCGGTGGTAAAATGGAAGGCGTACCGGTCACTGCTTCTCCCCGGAACCGGCCCCTCAGGGGGGGAGAAGGGGGGCGCCTGTCCCTCTCCGGCGTCAGGACGGGCTGGCCCCAGCGGGGGGAAGGCCCCCTTTTCAGAGGGGAAGGAGGATGACGAACATGGCCCATGATCTACGCTCTTTTCCGGCAAATCTCCTGGCGCAGATGGGGGATCCGGATTATCGCGCTTTTCATCTGCGGCTGGTGCCTGGAATGGACCCTTCCAGGGTGCTGGGGGTGCGGGTCCCCCAGCTGAGGAGCCTGGCCGCCCGGATGATCCGGGAACAGACAGCGGAGCCGTTCCTGCGGCAGCTGCCCCATTCCTTTTACGAGGAGGACGCCCTCCACGGCCTTCTCCTTTCTTCCCTGAGGGAATACGGGGAGACTGTCGCTGCCCTGGAAGCCTTTCTTCCCTATGTGGACAACTGGGCGGTGTGCGACCTGATCTCTCCCAGGGCCTTTGAAAAAAGGCCTCCCCAGCTGCCGGGCCAGATCCGCCGCTGGCTGGACAGCCCCCTGATCTATACCCGCCGTTTCGGTCTGGGGATGCTGCTGCGCTTTTATCTGGATCCCCCCTACTTTGATCCCTGGTATCTTTGCTGGGCCCAGGAGGTCCCCGCAGGGGAATACTATGTGGATATGATGGCCGCCTGGTATTTTGCCACCGCCCTGGCCAAGGAATATGAGGAGACGCTGCCGCTGCTGACCCAGGGCAGACTGAACCGGTGGGTCCACAACAAAACCATTCAAAAAGCGGTGGAAAGCCGCCGCCTCACCCCGGATCAAAAGGCTTTTCTCCGGACCCTGCGCCGGAAGGAATGAAAGAAATCCTGTTTCGGGAAAACAAAGGAGGTCCCTGTCATGGAGCTGACCCCCAGCGCTGTCCGCGGCTGCCGCCTGCGGGCCCATCATCTTCTCTCGCCCCTCTCCCCGGGCGCCCTGGAAACGGCGGCGGGGGCCTGCGGGCTTCAAAATTCCCCGCCCGGCTCCTGGGAGCTGGCCCTGTTCAACCGGGTGGCGGACTGCTCCCTGGCGCAGCTGGAGGAGGCCCTCTGCCGCCGGAAAACCCTTCTCCAGGCCTGGAGCTATCGGGGCGCGCCGGTGGTGTTTCCCACCGGGGACAGCGGGGTGTTTTTATCCCCCCTGGCCGCCCTCCCCGGGGAGGAGCCCTGGATCTACACCCAGGGTCTGCCCCTTGCGCTGGATCATCTGGGGATGACCTTCGGGGAGCTGCTGCCTTTGGTGGAGCAAGCCGCCAGGTATCTGGATCATCACGCCGTCCACAGCAAGGAGGAGCTGGATCGGGTGCTGGCAAAAGAAGCGGAGCCTCTGCTTCCCCGGGAAAAGCTGCCCCTGTGGCGGGATGGTTCCATGTATGGCCGTCCGGACCGGCAGACGGTGGGGGGCGCGGTGGTCTCCTTTCTGCTGCGGCCCTGCTCCTTCCGGGGGCTGGTGGTGTTTGGAGAGCGGGAGGGCGGCAGCCCCTGGTTTCTCTCCTACCGGGCCTGGCTCAATCAGCAACCGCCTCAGCCGGATGCCGAAGGGGACAGGGAGCTGGTGCGGCGGTTTCTCCGGTGCTACGGCCCAGCCACCCAAAGGGAACTGGCCGCCTGGCTGGGATGCACCCCCGCTCAGGCACAGCGCCTTTGGCAGGGGGTGGCGCAGGAGCTGGAACCGGCGGCGGTGGGACGGAAAAAGGGCTGGATTCTGGCCGGCGACTGGGAAAAAGAGGCGGAGGAGGGCTCCCGGCTGCTGCTGTTGGGACCTCATGACCCCTATCTGGACCTGCGGGACCGATCCCTGGTGCTGGAGGATCCCAGGCTCCAGCGTCTGGTGTGGCGCACGGTGGCCAATCCCGGAGCCATTTTGGAGGGCGGACGGATCATCGGCTGCTGGCGGAGCAAAACCAGAGGGGAACAGCTGGAACTGACCCTGACCCTGTGGCGGCAGCAGGAGGCCGCCCGGCGGGAGCGGCTCCAGGAGCTGGGGGAGGCTCTGGCCGCCTTCCGGGGCCTCTCCCTGAAAAAATGCCTGGTGGAGACGGTGGAATAGCTTCCCGGCGAAAATTCTGGCCAGGGAGAGGGAAGCGATGGGCCGCCTGTCTCCGGAGCGGGGAACCGGGAATCGCCGCCGGTTTTGCCGGGAGCCGCCGCGGCGGATTCAGCCAATCCACCTTCTGAAAGGGCGTCAGTCTTTCAGGGGATGCCCGGCTTCTTTTCCCGGATCCCCCTAACGAACCTCATCCTGTTTTCTTTTTCCCATGTCTTTCGGCCAAATCCAGGCCCAGATCCGCCAACCACAACAGCAGCAGCCGGGCCCAGACGTACAAAGGCGTCACCAGGTAGTTGACCGGCTCCATCACCGGATCGGTGAGGGCAAAGGGCAGGGCTGCCAGCAGCATCCCGGCTCCCCAAAGAGCCAATGCCTTCCACCTTGGTCCCCAGGGAGGAATGATTCCCTTTCGCCGCTTCTGCCACAAGAGCCACAGGCCCCCTGCCAGAGAAAGAACCAGAATGATCCCGTCCAGCCCTTCCCAAAGGGAGGTCAGCTGCCGCCGCTGTTCAAAAGCCGCCAGTTCCTGGGCGGAAAGCTGACCGGTCTCTGCCGGAAAAAAGCGGTTGGCGCTCCACAGCAAGCCGGAGCTGAGGAATGTTGAAGCGGCCAGCAGCGCCGCAAACACGATGACACCGGTTTTCAGCCGCCTCAATCCCTGTTTCTTTTTTTCTTCCTCCGCCCCCGGCTGTCCATGGACCATTTCCTCCAGGGAGACGTTATAGATGGCGCACAATCTTTCCAGGGTCTGGAGGTCCGGCCAGGTGCGCCCTCCCTCATAGCTGGACAGGGCCTGACGGGTCATCCCCAGACGGTCCGCCACCTGCTGTTGGGTCAGTCCCCGATCCAAACGCAGCTTCCGCAGTTTTTTTCCCATCTCCACGATTCTTCACCCCTCTTTGAGTATATTTTCCCCCGGGGGAAGGTGTCAAGCAACAATTTGTTGCCCCGGCTCCAAGGTCCCTTTGGGAAAAAGCCCGGGAAAATCCCCGGGGCCACACCTGCTTTTTCCCTGATCCAGGGAGAGGCTTCACAATCCCAGACGCAGTCCATCCTCGGGGCTGCGTCTTTTTTGCTGTAAAAAAACTTTCCCCTGAAGTGAAAAGGAGAAAAGGGCGTTTTACAGGAGCTTTACTGTTTTTTCCCACTTCTTACAGAGGCGGGAAAACAGGCGGGGAGATTTTACAAAAACAAAACAGCCCCTTGATAGCGGCGGGGGAACGGCCATGATAGAATGACCATGCTGAAAGAAAAAGAAAGCAACCGTTGGGAAGAAACCCAACAAAATCTCTCAGCGCCCCGGGGACAAAAGAAGATCCCCAGGGCCACATCAAATGAAAAAGGAGATTATCGAGTGATGAAAAAATTGATTGCGCTGGTCGCCGCCCTGACCCTGTCTCTGGGGATGTTTGCCGGCTGCGGCAGCGAGCCTGCCAGTTCTGCTTCCTCTTCCGCCGCGGCTTCCTCCGAGGCTGCTTCCAGTGAGGCCGCTTCCTCCGAGGCTTCTTCCTCTGAGGCTGCCGCTGCCGTCAGCGGTGTGGTCAACACCGACGGTTCCACCTCCATGGAGAGTGTGGTCAAGGCTCTGGCTGAGGCTTTTATGGCGGAGAACCCTGATGTGACCGTCAACTACAGCGGCACCGGTTCCGGCACCGGCATTGAGTCCGCCACCGCCGGTACCTGCGACATCGGTCTTTCCAGCCGTGCCCTGAAGGAAGAAGAGACTGCCGCCGGCGCTGTTTCCAACGTGGTAGCTCTGGACGGCGTGGCTGTCATCGTCAACCCCGCCAATACAGTTGAGGATCTGTCTGTGGAGCAGATCGCCCAGATCTTCAAGGGCGAGATCACCAACTGGAGCCAGCTGGGCGGCGCCGACCTGGAGATCGCTGTCTATGGCCGTGAGGCTGGTTCCGGCACCCGGGGCGCCTTTGAGGAGATCGTGGGCGTGGAAGACGCCTGCAAGCTGACCAACGAGTACAGCTCCACCGGCGACGTCATCGGCAACGTGGCCGGCAACGAGAACGCCATCGGCTATGCCTCCCTGTCCGCTGTGGGGGACACCGTCAAGGCTGTCAAGGTAGGGGGCGTTGAGTGCAGCGAAGCCACCATCAAGGACGGCACCTATGCCATCCAGCGCCCCTTCGTGATGGTGACCAAGGAGGGGACCGCTCTTTCCGACGCCGCTCAGGCTTTCCTGGATTTTGCCATGAGCCCTGACGCTGCTGAGATCATCGCCGCCGCCGGCGCTGTCTCCGCCAACGCCTGATCGTCTGTTCATCGAATCTGCATACAGGCCTCCGGAAACAGGATTTTCGGGGGCCTGTTTTCCAAGTGGGCATCTCCCCTTCTCAAACCACAGAAAGGTTGGTCGCTATGGAGTCTGAAACCAAGCGAAAAGGTACGCTCAAAGAGATGATTGAACTGCTGATGCGGGTGATTTTCACCGCCTGTGGCTTCATCGCCATCGCTTTTGTGCTGCTCATCACCGTTTATCTTATTATTTCCGGTCTGCCTGCCATCCGGGAGATCGGTCTTGTGGATTTCCTCTTCGGCACCCGCTGGGCTTCTACCGATAAAACCAATCCCGCCTACGGCATCCTTCCCTTCATCCTCACCTCCATTTACGGCACCGCCGGAGCCATCCTCATCGGCGTGCCCATCGGCTTTATGGCGGCGGTGTTCCTGTCCAAGGTGGCTCCTCCCAAGGCGGCGGCGGTCATCCGCCCCGCTGTGGACCTGCTGGCCGGCATCCCCTCGGTGGTGTACGGCCTGGTGGGTATGATGGTGCTGGTGCCCTGGCTCAAGGATATTTTTGATCTGAAAGCGGGAGACAGCCTGCTGGCGGCCATCCTGGTGCTGGCGGTGATGATCCTCCCCTCCATCATCAGCGTTTCCGAAACCGCCCTCAAAGCGGTGCCCAAGGAATATGAGGAAGCCTCTCTGGCTCTGGGAGCCACCCCTCTGGAGACCTATTTCAAGGTGTCGGTTCACGCCGCCCGCAGCGGGATCGCCGCTTCGGTGGTGCTGGGTGTGGGCCGGGCCATCGGCGAGGCCATGGCCATCCTGATGGTGGCGGGCAACAGCCCCAATATGCCGGGACTGCTGCGCAGCGTCAAGTTCCTCACCACCGCCATCGCCAGCGAAATGTCCTATTCCTCGGTGGGCAGCCTTCAGCGCAACGCCCTGTATTCCATCGGCCTGGTGCTGTTTTTGTTCATCATGTTCATCAACGTCATGCTCAATCTGTTTCTCAAAAAGGATAAGGAGTAAGAGCCATGAAACAACCTGTCGCGTCCCCTGTTCCCACACAGGAGCGGGACTGCCGAAAGCTGTCCCCCCGCCGCCGGGCTTACGAGGTGACCATGCGGAGCCTCCTTTATCTCTGCGCCGGCATCACCTGCGCCCTGCTCCTGTCCCTCATCGGCTATATCCTCTATCGGGGGCTGCCGGAGCTGAGCTGGGAGTTTCTCACCAGCCAGGAGAGCATCCTCAAAAAGACCGACGGCATCCTCCCCGCCATTCAGAACACCCTGTACGTCATTATCGTTACCCTCATTTTCATTCTGCCCCTGGGTGTGGGCTCCGCCATCTATCTGACGGAATATGCCTCCAACCGCAAGCTGGTCTCCGCCATTGAGTTTGCCACCGAGACCCTTTCCGGTATCCCCTCCATCCTTTACGCCCTGGTGGGGATGCTGGTGTTCTGTCAGTTTCTTGGTCTGAGCAAAACCCTCATCGCCGGCGCCTTCACCCTGGTGATCATGACCCTGCCCACCATCATCCGCACCACCCAGGAATCCCTGAAAACCGTTCCCGCCAGCTACCGGGAAGGGGCTTTGGGCCTGGGAGCGGGGAAATGGCACATGATCCGCACCATCGTCCTGCCCAGCTCCATCGACGGCATCGTCACCGGCTGCATCCTGGCCATCGGGCGGATCGTGGGGGAATCGGCGGTACTGATGTTCACCGCCGGCATGAGCACCGCCATGCAGGACTTTCTGGGCAAGGGCGGGCTGCTTAAAAGTTCCGGCGCCACCCTCACCGTGGCCCTGTATGTCTACGCCAAGGAACGGGCCAAGTACGATCTTGCCTTTTCGGTGGCGGTGGTGCTGCTGGTGATCACCTTCGGCATCAATCTCTGCGCCAAGGTGATGGGTAAACGGATGAAAGGCAAGAAAGGTGGAGAGAAGAAATGAACACTCAGACAATTTTGCAGGCCCGGGACCTGGACCTGTTTTACGGTGAAAATCAGGCCCTCAAGGCCATCAACATGGAAATCCCCCAGCGGCGCATCACCGCCCTCATCGGACCCTCCGGCTGCGGCAAGTCCACCTTCCTGCGGACCATCAACCGCATGAACGATCTCATCCCCGGGGTTTCGGTCCGGGGACAGCTGACCTACCGGGGCGAGGACATCTACAGCCCGGAAATCGACGTCACCTGGCTGCGGAAAAAGATCGGCATGGTGTTTCAGAAAGCCAATCCCTTCCCCATGAGCATCTATGACAACATCGCCTACGGCCCCCGTATTCACGGCGTCCGCAAAAAGGCGGAGCTGGACCGGATCGTGGAGGAGAGCCTCCGGGGCGCGGCCCTGTGGGACGAGGTGAAGGACCGGCTGAAAAAGAGCGCTCTGGGTCTTTCCGGCGGTCAGCAGCAGAGAATGTGCATCGCCCGGGCTTTGGCGGTGCAGCCGGACGTGCTGCTGATGGACGAATCCACCAGCGCCCTGGACCCTGGCAGCACCATGCGCATCGAGGAGCTGATGAGCCAGCTGAAGGAGCGGTACACCGTGGTCATCGTCACCCACAATATGCAGCAGGCGGTCCGTGTCAGCGATCACTGCGCCTTCTTCCTGTTGGGAGAGCTGGTGGAGTATGGTCCCACCCAGCAGCTGTTCTCCCAGCCCAAAGACAAGCGGACCGAGGATTATATCACCGGCCGCTTCGGCTGAGGAGGAGGATTTCATCATGAGCAACCGCAACTATTATGACCAGGAGCTGCTCCGGCTGGAGGGACTGGTGGAAAAAATGGGTCAGATGGCCGTCTCCGCCCTGGAGGGGGCTTCTCGGGCGGTTTCTGTCCTGGAGAAGGACCTGGCGGAACAGATCATCGTCCACGACAGCGACATTGACCGGATGGAGCGAGAGATTGAGCAGCTGTGCGTCACCCTGCTGCTGCGGCAGCAGCCGGTGGCCAGCGATCTGCGGCGGGTGAGCACCACCCTGAAGCTGGTCACCGACCTGGAGCGGATCGGGGATGCCGCCGCCGACATCTGTGAAATCGTCCGCACCCTGGCTCATGGGCCCCGGGAGGAGGCTTTCCGCTCCATGCTGGATCAGGCCACTGGAATGGTTCGGGCCGCCATGGAGGCTTACCGGAAGGAGGACCCGGAGGAGGCCCGCCGGATCATTGCCCTGGACGACGGGGTGGACCGGAGCTTTTTGGAGATCAAGGAGCGCCTCATCGGCCAGATCGCCCGGGACTCCGGCATGGGGGACGAGGCCCTGGAGCTATTGATGATGGCCAAATATGCCGAACGGGTGGGGGATCACGCCGTCAACATCTGCCAGTGGACCATCTGCCGCAGCACCGGCGTTTACCGGGAGCAGCAGATTATGTAACAACAGCGCCGGCGCATCAAACCGGGAAGGGGGCTGTTGAGAAACCCACTTTCAAAAAGGAAACAAAATTTTTCTCCCGCGGCCCGCGCCCGCCAGGCGGGGAAACCGGGGGTACCGCCGCAGGTTCCCGGCGAAACCGGCGGCGTATCGAGGGGGATGCAGGATTTTCCCGAAAGGGGATCGAACTTTTTTCGCCACGCTTAAAAGAGGGCCGGAAATCCGGTCCTCTTTTTTCTTTCCCTCCGGCGGAAAGGGTCCTTCCGGCCGTGGCCGCAAAAGCCAACTCCCTGCGTCCTCCCCTGTCAGGGACTTCCGTCCCCTTTGGGAGGCAGACCATACCGCCTCTCCGTCCCCAGCTCCTTCTCAATTTCCAGCAGGCGGTTGTATTTGGCCACCCGGTCACTGCGGCAGGGGGCTCCGGATTTGATCTGCCCGCACCCGGTTGCCACCGCCAGATCGGCGATGAAGGAATCCTCCGTCTCGCCGCTGCGGTGGGAAAGGATCACTCCCCAACCGGCCTTCTGCGCCATCGTTACCGCGTCCAGCGTCTCGGTAAGGGT
This sequence comes from uncultured Oscillospiraceae bacterium, assembly GCA_949298535.1. Lineage (GTDB taxonomy): Bacteria > Bacillota > Clostridia > Oscillospirales > Ruminococcaceae > Angelakisella. The sequence continues at coordinate 7,599 of CASFXA010000097.1, read as the reverse complement.
GCCGATCTGATTGGGCTTAATAAGCACCGCGTTGCCCGCTCCCTCCTCCAGGCCCCGGCGGAGCCGCTTGACATTGGTGACAAACAGATCGTCCCCCACCAGCTGCATCCTCCCGCCCAGGGCGGCGGTGAGGCGCTTCCATCCCTGCCAGTCATCCTCCCCCATGCCGTCCTCCAGGGAGACCAGGGGATAGCGCAGGGCCAGTTCCTCCCAGTAGGCGGCCAGTTGTTGAGGGGTAAAGGCCCGCTGCCCCTTGGGGGTGAGATACAGCTCCCCCTCCGCCTTCCACTCGCTGGCGGCGGCGTCAATGGCCAGGGAGACGTCCCGGCCCGGCTCATAGCCCGCCTGCTTCACCGCTTCCAGAATCAGCTCCAGGGCCTCCTCGTCGGAGGAGAGATTGGGGGCAAAGCCTCCTTCGTCCCCCACTCCGGAATTCAGCCCCCGCTGCCGCAGCAGCTTCCCCAGAATGTGATAGATCTCAGCGCACCACCGCAATCCCTCGCTGAAGGAGGGGGCTCCATGAGGCCGGATCATAAATTCCTGAATGTCCACATTGTTGGAGGCGTGGGCCCCGCCGTTGAGAATGTTCATCATGGGCACCGGCAGAATCATCCCCTTCTCCCCGGCCAGATAGCGGTAAAGGGGCTGTTCCAGGGCCTGGGCCGCGGCTCTGGCGGTGGCCAGGGAAACCGCCAGGATGCTGTTGGCCCCCAGGCGCTCCTTGTTCCGGGTGCCGTCCGCCTCCATCATCGCCTGGTCCACCTCCCGCTGCTGCCGGGCGTCCAGTCCCCGGATGGCGGGGGCGATGGCCTGCTCCACCAGCTGAGCCGCCCGCCGGGTTCCTTTTCCTCCGTATCGGGCCGGGTCCCCGTCCCGCAGCTCATGGGCTTCATGGACTCCGGTAGAGGCCCCCGAAGGCGCAGCCGCCTCTCCCCATGCTCCCCCGTCCAGAACCACCCTGGCCTTGACGGTGGGATTTCCTCTGCTGTCCAGAATCTCCAAAGCGGACACCTGCGCGATGGAAAAATTTTTCATGCTTCCACTCCTTTTTTGTGTTGGCGCTCAAAGACTGCCTGTCGGTTGTTAGGCTGGACCGTTTTTGTTAAAATATACCTGTAAGAAGGGCTCATTTTTTGCGCCCCGACGGCGCAGAATAACTGTCGCTCCCTTCTCTCCTTTGGAAAAGGCGGGCCCGGAATGGCGCCCCGGCGGCCCATCCCGGTTTTTTCCAAACCCAACTGATGAAAGCGCAGGTGCGACTGATGAAAAAAAGATTCTCTCTTTCCTTCCTCGCTCTTTTGATGGCGGCAGCTTTGATCGCCTCTTTGACCGGGTGCTGGTCGGACCGGGATGACAGCCAGTCCGGACAGTCCTCCTCCCAGAGCGCCTCCTCCCTGCCGGAGAGCAGCGTCCCCGATCCCTCTTCCATGCCGGAAAGCGATCTGCCGGATGCCTCCTCCATCCCGGGGGATGACAGCTCCTCCCAGCAGGAGGAAAGCTCAGAGGGCAGCGACAGCGCCTCCTCGGACAGCAGTGCCGGGGAGGGCTCCGTGGCCGCTATGGGCGCCGATTTCCAGGAGATCGGCGCCCTCTCCGCTGAGAGCCTGGACTGGGGCCCCGGCGGTCCGGTGGACGAGAAAAACCGCTCCCAGGGAGCGCTGTTATACAATCAAAAATTCGGGGATTACGACGCCCTGTTTATCGGCCCTGAGGAACCGGTGGTCTATCTCACCTTTGACGAAGGATATGAATACGGTCTGACCGGCTCCATCCTGGACACCCTCAAGGAAAAAAATGTCAAGGCCCTGTTCTTTGTTACTTACGATTTCGCCAACCGCAGCGGAGAACTGGTGCAGCGGATGATCGACGAGGGCCATGTGGTGGGCAACCACAGCTATTCCCACAAAAACTATTCCACCCTCACCCCCATGGAGGCGGCGGAGGATCTGATGAAGATGCACGACTTTGTCAGCGATCAGTTCTCCTATGAAATGAAGTATTTCCGTTTTCCCAGCGGAAATTTCAACGAGCAGTCCCTGGCGGTGGTGCAGCAGCTGGGATACCGCTCCATTTTCTGGAGCTTCGCCTACAAGGATTGGCTCACCGACGACCAGCCGGAACCGGAGGCCTCCCGCCAGAAGGTGGTGTCCGCCGTCTGCCCCGGCAACATCTATCTGCTCCACGCCGTCTCTTCCACCAACGACCAGATTCTGGGACAGGTGATCGACGACATCCGGGCCGCGGGATACCAGTGGGGGGACCCCAACAATCTGTAACTGACCGGAGGCGCCCCTGGGAAGGGCGGCGGCAGGGATCCCTGTTGTTTCCGGCTTTTTCCTTGAAAGACAGTCAAAAAGCGAAGGCCTCCGGCGCTCTGTATCACGCCGAAAGCCTTCGCCTTTTCTTTTGATGGGATTTTCTGCGCCGGAAAATTCTGGTGGGTGACAAAAATTTTATCACATGGAAGCGGAATAGTTGGGCGCTTCCTTGGTGATGTAGATGTCGTGGGGATGGCTCTCCTTGAGGCCCGCGCCGGTGATCTTGACAAACTGCGCCTTCTCGTGGAGTTCGGGGATGGTGGCGCAGCCGCAGTAACCCATACCGGCCCGGACGCCGCCCATCAGCTGGAAGATGGTGTCAGCCACGGAGCCCTTGTAAGGCACACGGCCCTCGACGCCCTCGGGAACCAGCTTTTTGCTGTCCTCCTGGAAGTACCGGTCTTTGCTGCCCTTGGCCATAGCCGCCAGGCTGCCCATGCCCCGGTAAACCTTGAAGCGGCGGCCCTGGAAGATTTCCTCCTCGCCGGGAGCCTCGTCGCAGCCGGCCAGGATGGAGCCCAGCATCACCACGTTGGCGCCGGCGGCCAAAGCCTTGACAATATCGCCGGAATATTTGATGCCGCCGTCGGCGATGACGGGGATGCCGTACTTGGCGGCCATGCAGGCAGCGTCATAGACGGCGGAAACCTGGGGCACGCCTACGCCGGCCACGACGCGGGTGGTGCAGATGGAGCCGGGGCCGATACCCACTTTTACGCAGTCGGCGCCCGCCTTGATGAGGGCCTCAGTGGCCTCGGCGGTGGCGACGTTGCCGGCGATGAGGGCAATGTCCGGATAGAGGCTCTTGACCATCTGGACCGCCTTCATGATACCTGCACTGTGGCCGTGGGCGCTGTCCATCACCAGCACGTCCACCTGAGCCTTGGCCAGAGCGGCCACCCGCTGCTCCAGGTCGTGGGAGACGCCGATGGCGGCAGCGCACAGCAGCCGGCCAGCCTTATCACGGGCGGTGTTGGGATACTGAACCGCCTTTTCAATGTCCTTGATGGTGATGAGGCCCTTGAGATGGCCCGCTTCGTCCACCAGGGGCAGCTTTTCAATCTTATGCTTCATCAGGATGGCCTTGGCCTGATCCAGGGTGGTGCCCTGGGGGGCGGTAATCAGGTTTTCCTTGGTCATCACTTCCTTGATCTTCACATCATAGCTGGTCATGAACTTCAGGTCCCGGTTGGTGATGATGCCCACCAGCTTGCCGTCCGCCTCGCAGATGGGCACGCCGGAAATGCGGTATTTGGCCATCAGCTCATCCGCGTCGGTGACCATATGCTCAGGGGAGAGGAAAAAGGGATTGGAGATGACGCCGTTTTCAGAGCGCTTGACCTTGTCCACCTCATCGGCCTGCTGAGCGATGGGCATATTTTTGTGGATGACGCCGATGCCGCCCTCCCTGGCGATGGCAATGGCCATCTGGGACTCGGTCACGGTATCCATGGCGGCGGTGATGATGGGGGTATTGAGCACCACATCGCGGGCCAGGACAGATTTGACGTTAACCTGACTGGGCAGAACGTCGGACTTGGCGGGAACCAGGAGAACGTCGTCAAAGGTAAGAGCTTCCGGTCTGAATTTGCTGGCGAAATCAGTGTTAAGCATAGTTTCCTCCTTTGAAATCTTGTGTGATGACGGATCGGCGCGTACCGCCGGAGCCGATAGGTGATTAGATATTATTCTACCTGATGGCTACTATCATTTCAAGAGAAATGTTCCCCGGCAGAATACAACTTTTTCCGACACTTTAAGGGAAAATTGGCTTTATTCCACAACTTTCATTCCCGGCGTTTCCCTCTGTTCCTTTCCCTGTGGACAAAAGAAAAACAAGCGTCCTCTTTCTGCGGTCAGTCCTTTTCCGCAGCAAGGCCGCGCCCCGGTTCCGGGGAAGGAAAGCCGGAGCATCCTTCCTCTTTGGGGCGGAATGATGGCAATTTCATTATAACACACAACCCTCCCCCGGGAAAGGCCGGAGCGAAAGGATTTCCCTCTTTCCTCCCGGGACGCCGGGACTTGACAAGGAGGAAAAAGGGATTTAACATTCATATGTTAAGTATTGACACAGGAGGCTGGCGCAATGGCAAAAGAATGGCTCAGGCAGACCCGGCAGACCGCATGGGAGGCCTATCTCAAACAAATCGATGTGGATGGCTCCTATCATCTGGCCCGACAGATGGAACAGTTCCGCACCAACGAGGCGCTGGGCTATCGCACTGCCGGTTCCCAGGCGGAACGGCTGACCGGGGAGATGCTGGCCCGGGAAATGGAGGAGATGGGTCTGAAAAACGTGACCCGGGACCCTTTCATCCTGGACGGCTGGGACTTCAACCATGCCCGCCTTTCTTTTGTGGACCGGGACGGACAGAAATATGTCTGCCAGCTGGGAGGGTATCAAACTGAGCTGGACACCGACGGCCGTCATGAATATGAGATTGTCTATGTGGGCAGAGGAGCCGCCGAGGATTACCAGGGCTTGGATGTCCGGGGCAAGCTGGTGCTGGCGGAGATCAACCAGCGGGACGAATGGTGGATCAACTTTCCCGCCTATCAGGCCCATCTGAAGGGGGCTTTGGCCCTCATTGCCGTCCAGGACAGCGGCTACGCCCAGGTGGACTCCGCCGCCCTCAACACCCAGGATTTCTGCGGGCCCAAGGAGGCCCCCGCCTTCTGTATGTCCCGGGCCGACGCCAACCGGATGATCCGGGCCCTGGGCATCACCAAGGGCACCGGCGGCAAGGTGTGGTTCAGCGCCAAATCCACCATCATGCCCCGGACCACCAGCTTCAACGTCACCGGCTGCATCCCCGGGGAGGACCCGGACCAGATGGTGCTGATGAGCGCCCACTATGACTCCTACTTCCACGGTTTCCAGGACGACAACGCCGCCGTGGCCCTGATGCTGGGCATCGCCCGGGCCCTGGTCAAAAGCGGCTACAAGCCCCGGAAAACCCTCCTGTTCTGCGCTCTGGCCGCCGAGGAATGGGGCGTCATCGACAGCCGGTACGACTGGAGCACCGGCGCTTACAACCAGATTTTCCGGATCCATCCCGAATGGGCCGGAAAGGTGGTGGCGGATCTGAACCTGGAGCTGCCCGCCTTCTCCCATGATACCCGTCACAAGGTCCGCAGCGTTTATGAATACAAGACCTTTCTGGAGGAGTTTATCCGCAATGTCCCCGAGCGGGAGTGCTATCCCGGGGGCGTGGGGGTCATCTGCCCGGTGCAGACCTGGTCCGACGATTTCTCCTTCTCCATCGGCGGGGTGCCCTCCATGGTCAACGAGTTCGGGGACGGCAGCTTTATGGAAACCCACTATCATTCCCAGTTTGATACCACCGACGCCTACGACGAGGACGTCTACCGCTTCCATCACGAATTCTACGGCCTTTTGATGATGGCCTTTGACAGCACTTCGGTGGCGCCCCTGGACTTCTTTCCCCTCCTCTCCGCCCTCCACGGCTCCATTGAGCTGGACCGGCTGCCCCAGCCCCTGGGACAGAAGTTCCGGGAAGCCTGCGAACGGGCGGGACAGGCCGCCCGGCTGGGGGCGGAGGAGGTGTGGCGGCTGGAAGCCCTCTGCGCCCGGTATCCCCGGAGGGAGGATGAGCGTTCCCAGCAGCTTCACGACCGGGCCAAAACCATGACCGCCGCCCTGTTAAAGGCCTTCCGCTTCGCCCAGGACAGCTTCACCCGTCTGACCTGGCATGACAGCGCCTGCTTCCCCCACCAGATTCCCCAACAGAATCTGGACCGGCTGGAAAAAGCCGGAGAGGCTTTGGCAAAGGGGTGGCGCGCCGGCGCTTTGTCCCTGCTGGCGGAGGTGGACAACAACTGCTATGTCCTGGATTTCGACCAGGAGGTGTGCCGCTACTTCACCGACGCGGTGCTGCGTCAGCCGGCGGACCGGCTGATGTGGGGCGCGGGGCGGATCGTGGGCTGGCAGGATCTGTCCCGGGTCATCCGCTCCCTGAAGGACAAAAAGGATCTGGGCCCCGGCGCCTTTGCGGGGGAACAGCGGGCTTTGGACCAGGCCCGTCAGGAGCAGCAGCGGCTGCTGGAACAGTTGGCGGAAAAGGAGATCCGGGACCTCAACCGCCTGACGGAACTGCTGGAGGAAGCCAGAAGATAACAGCATGAAGAGGATCCCTCCCGGGGGAAGGCCGTCAGGCTTTCCTCCCTTGACGCCCTCTCCAGGAAGGAGGGCGCTGATGGGGGATCCGGCGAGATTGGAGCGTTTATGGAGACAGACCGATTGTACCGCCTGGGGAAGCGGGATTTTCCCCGTATGGTAGAAATTTTGACCCAGTGCTTTGCCAAGGATCCCCTGTACTGCCACCTGATCCCCGATCCGGAGGTCCGCAGCCGCGCCCTTCCGGAACTGTTCCAGTGCGATGTGAACGAGATGATGTCCGACTGTCAAATCTATGGCGACAGCCCTGAGCTGAACGGTTTGATTATTGTGGACGATGAAAGCGAGCCCTACAATCCCCTGGAATATTATGCCAACGAAGCCTTTTATTCCCTGAAGGCCGACGCCTTTCTCATCCGGGAGGACCTGACGCTGAAAACTCTGTTCAACTTTCTCCGGGGGGGAGCCTATCTGGATTCCCGCTGGACCGATCGGCTGGAACAGGATCAGCGGCTCCATATCATCTATCTGGCCGTCACCCCCGACCACCAGGGGGAGGGGTTGGCCAGAAAGCTCCTTTCCGCCGTGCTGGAATATGCCGACGAGAAGGGACTGCTCACCTCCCTGGAAACCCACAACATCCGCAACGTCTCCTTTTATGAGCAATATGGCTTTCAGCTGTTCGATACCATCTCCGCCGACGGGGAGCTGATGCAGTACTGCATGATCCGTCCCGCCGCAGGAAAAACTTTGGCGGATCACCTCTCCCCCCAGGTGCTGGAACAGGTGGCCCCGGGAATGGAGCTGTAAGCTGACCGCAGAGCGGTTCATCCCAGGGGGCCGGGAGCCTTTTCAGGGGGAAGGAGTCCCCCCTGAATACGCTTGCCGGGAGAAATTTCTCCCGGTGGACCCCGGAGGATTCTGTCTTCGCTGGATTCCCTGTTGTCCCCTGGCGAAACCAGGGTTGGTTTTCCGGTTTTCCGCCCCGGTGGGCGGAGCCATGAAAGAAAAATCAGACATCTTTTCCGTTTTGCGTCCTTTTCCGCTTCTTTTTCTTCGCAATGAAGGCTGAAACAGCGAAGAGGCCCCGGAGCCTTTGGCTCGGGGGCCTCAGGCTGTCGAAAAACCCACTTTCAAAAGGAA
>CASFXA010000096.1 GCA_949298535.1 uncultured Oscillospiraceae bacterium | reverse complement strand
TATGATGTTGATCTGGTCCATCTGCTATGCTAAATAAGGATTCTAAAACGATACCGGGTGGGGGCAGAGGTGATCTTCCTGATCAGAATTGAAACAAAGGAGAAGGGCTTGCCGCCTGTTCTTCACAGGCAACAAACCCTTCCGGCTGCATATTATCTGATTTTTAGGGGCGCTTCACCTTCGGTTCGGCAGGCTTTCTGTTTATTTTACTTTTCACTCCAGCGCCTGGGCATGATCCATTTCACACAAGCAAAATCGATTTTTCTGAAACGTGAGAATTCCATCTCTTTTCATCCTCCCCAGCTCTTTGGACAAAGCGCTGCGCTCCACATTGAGATAATCCGCCATCTGCTGCCGGTCAAAGGGAATGGTGAACTCCCGTTTGCCGCATTTGACCGCCTCTGCGGAAAGATAGGTCATCACCCTGGTGCGGATATGTTTGGGGGTGATGCAGAAAAAGCGGTTGGACCAAAGAAGATTTTTCTGGGTTGACAGGATCAGCAGGTTATAGATCAGTTTCTTCTGCCAGGATTTTTCCTGATGGAAGGAATCCAGAAGAACCCCCAAATGGACAAACAGCACCCTGCAATCCCGGACTGCCGTAACATCCACCATCATGGGCATTTTGCAAAAGGCATAGGTTTCCGCAAAAGCGCCGCCGGCAGAAATTTGATGCACAATCACACGGTTGCCCCAAAGATCCATATTCTCAAGATAAATTTCTCCGGAAATCAAAATTCCAAATTCTCTGGGAAGATCCCCGGTATGGAAAATCACGGCATCTTTGGCATATTCCGCAATCCGGATACAGCCGCACCGCAGCATCTCCTCATATTCCGCCTCTGTCACACCCCGTAAAACAGGATGATTGAAAAGAGCCATAAAAAAACCTCTTTTCTGTGGTTATAACCACATATTTTTATATTCTATTGTATTATACTACAATCAAGAAAACAAGGAGGTCTCTGAATATGATACGGAGAATTATTCACATCGATGAGGATAAGTGCAACGGCTGCGGCGCCTGCGCCAACGCCTGTCATGAAGGCGCCATCGCCATGGTCGATGGAAAAGCAAAGCTGCTGCGGGACGACTATTGCGACGGCCTGGGGGATTGTCTGCCTGCCTGTCCCACCGGGGCAATCACCTTTGTGGAACGGGAAGCCGCAGCTTATGACCAACAGGCGGTTTTAGAAAATCAGAAAAGAAAGCAACCGCTTCCCGGGGGATGCCCCGGACAGCGCCTGCGGCAGCTGCAGCCTTCGGATGACACAGTCCAGGCTGCCGCCGCCAGTGCCTCCCGCCCTTCCCAGCTGAGGCAATGGCCCTGTCAAATCAAGCTGGCGCCGGTGAACGCCCCTTACTTTGACGGCGCGAAGCTGCTGATTGCGGCGGACTGCACTGCCTACGCCTACGCCAATCTGCATCAGGAATTCATGCGGGGTAAAATTACCCTCATCGGCTGCCCCAAGCTGGACCAGGTGGATTACAGCGAGAAACTGACCCAGATCATTCAGCAGAATGATATTCAAAGCCTCACCATCGTCCGCATGGAAGTCCCCTGCTGCGGAGGTTTGGAGGCCGCCGCCAAAAAAGCGCTGCAAAACAGCGGCAAATTCCTTCCCTGGCAGGTGGTGACCATCTCTGTGGATGGGAAAATTCTGGACTGATCTTCCCGCTGCCGTCATTCCGGCGACTCCTCGCGGGAACAAAGAAAAATGAAAGCGTATGTCTGGAGAAAAACAGGAAAATCCAGGGCTTGGGACTATCCTTCAAGCAATTTCAGCCTTCGCCTGGCGGCGCAGCAGGCGCGAGCGTCCTTTTCTCCAGGAGATTTCAAGAAACGGGAGGGATCCGTATGGGCAATAAGATGAAAAACATCGCGATGTCAGAGGTGTTGGTGCTGAAGGATCAAATTTCCTATCAGCCGGGACAGGTGGTCAGCAGGACGCTGGCTCAAAACGCCGCTGTGAGCGTAACGCTGTTCTCCTTTGACAAAGGGGAGGAAATCAGCACCCATGAATCCGGCGGGGACGCCTTTGTCACCTGTTTGGACGGAGTGGGAAAAATCACCATCGACGGAATCGATTATCTCCTCCAGGAGGGGGAGTCCATTGTGATGCCGGCAGGACATCCTCACGCAGTATATGGAGAGGAAAACTTTAAAATGCTGCTGGTGGTTGTTTTTTGAAACCGCACTTTCCCGCATATTGAACAGGACGCCGGTCCGCTGGTTTTTTGTCAGCAGACCGGCGTCCTGTTTGCATCCAATCAGGGATTGGCCGGAAACCTCCCCTGTCGCCACATTTCCTGCACTCCCGCTCAAAAGCGGCGGCAAAGAGAATGATTCTTCTTCCTGTGGCCGATCATCCACAAAGAAAGGCAAAAAGCCCTTTCCCGCTTTATTTTCCCACTTTCCCCGAGATGGGCCGGAAGGAAAAACAGAACCAACCATGGCGCGAGAGGCCGCCTGTTTTCTTTTGAACCAGAAGAAGGAAGGTCTGGTTTCCTTCTATTTTTCCCAAACGTGGACTCATTTACATAATTTCTTTAAAGTTTTCTCCAGCAGCTGCTCCATCGCCGTCATTTTGCCGTCGTTGCCTTCCATGGGGGAAAGCTCCGGCTCCAGCAGTTTCATCATTTCACGGACCGCTGTCCCCGGTTCCAGGGAGCAAATCTCCTTCCCCTGCAAATATCGCTCCCCTTTTGACAACCGTATCGGCACCGGGGCCACCCCTCCAAACATCAGCCGCAGATCCCGGATTTTCCCTCCGGAAAGGAAAAAAGCGTAGCACAACGTGATCTCGCCCTGACGCAGGCAGCCGCTGAGGAAATCTCCGCTCTTGGGAATCTCCAGACAAACTGGCTGTTCTCCCTGCTGAAACTGCTTCCAGGGTTCAAGCTGTGTGAAATAGTCCTGGGCCCGGATTGTCCGCCGGTCAGTGACAATGGCGGTCTCCAGCATCAGCAGCGCGGTGACAGCGCTGCTGCCGCTGACCCCCTGACAGCTGCAATTGAGGCAGCGGGAGGCCTCCTGCAAGGCCCGCTTTTCCCCTCCGTCCTCCGGCTTTCCGAACCAGTTCTCCGGCGGCAGGCGGATTCCATACCGGTCAAAGGTGCAGAAATCGCTTCCCGGCTCCAGGAAGGATTTCAGGCCATAGGAAAGGTTCACCTTTCGGGCTTCCTCCACGCCGAAAGCGATCTCCCTCAGCAGATGCTCCAAATCCTTTTCTCCCGGCAGTTCCAGACAGAGGGTTTGATGGAAGGAATAGCCTTTCCCCCTTTCCTCCATCGGGCCGGGCTCAAAAAGCGCCCCCATATGCTGCAGATTCTCCAGATACTGTCCCAACGGCGCAGCCATGGTCCGGACCGCTTCCGCTCCATAGGGCGCCAGAAGCTCCTCCGGATCCCCGCTGTGGAAAAAGACCACATGGTTTCCCATCCGCCGCAGGTAATAGGCCGCCGACAGACTCGCCATGGTGGGCCGTTCCAGGGCGATCCATTTCCGGCTGTCCCCGGAAGGGGGGATGAAAAAGATCTCCGGGTGATCGCTGATGGTTTCACCCAGCCAATCCATCACCCGATGGGCTGCCACCGGCGCTCCTTCTCCCTGACGGACGCAATTGGCGCCGCATCTGCCGCAGCTCAGGCAGACGGTTTTAGCCATAGGGAGATATTTCATCAGGGTCCGGCGGGCTTCCAGCAAGGCCCCCTCCCGCATCAGCTGCATGATACCAGGGACATCCACACCGATGGGACAGACCGCCTCGCAGGAAGCATAGCCTGCCTTTTTTCCGCCAAATATGGAGTGGCGGCTGTTCTCCCCCTGTACGGCATAGCAGAGGCTTCCTCCATCCTTCAGGCAGGGGGAAGTCCCTTTCCGGCAGGAGCAAAGGACGTCCTGGTACAGCAGGCTCTCCGCAGTCTGATCTTCCGTCACAAGGCCCTCCGCCAGATCCAGCGCCAATCCTTCCGCCACCCCATTGGCTTCCCGGGGCAACAGGGGGGAATGAAGCAGCTCTCCTATCGTAACTCCCACATCCAGTCGGAGAATATCTTCCAATTCCAAAATCGGTTCTAATTTTTCACACATCATCGTCATCCTTTGGCAAACCGCCCGCCTCTCCGGGAAAAACCGGAACCGCAGGCCGCGCAACATTCTCAAAAGGGAACGGACAACGTCCCCGCTGCCGTGAAAACGGATTCCGCCGGCAGCGCTCTGCCCCGGCGACAAAGGTCCCCTTTCAGCTACAGCCTGCGCCCTTTCCATTGCGGATGGGACACAGGCTGTAGTGGAAAGAAGAAAAAATCTGAAGCGCAAAATATTGCTGTTTCCGCCCCGGAGAAAGGAGTTTCTGCCTGAAATATTTTCCTTCTCCCAAGCCGGGAACAAGCCTTGTTTTTCAGGGGCTCTCCGCGGCCTTCACCTCCAGGGAGAACAGGCCGCGGAGAGTTTCTTTATGCCTGGAAAAACTGCCTTACAGCTCCAGAGAACGGATCAGCTGGGCTTTGACCTCCTGCAGCTTGTAGGCGTTCTCCTTCATGGGGCAGGCGTCCTTCATGGCGGCGGCAAAGGCTTCCTCCGCCACAGCCTTGGATTTCTCCTTGCCGATGAGCACCTGTTCCGCGGCGGTCAGGCGAACCGGAATGGGGGCGATTCCGCCGGCAGCCAGCTTGGCGTCCACAATCACGCCGTTCTCCTCCTTATAGGCATAGGCCAGGGCGGTAACGGCAAAGTCGATGGCTTCCCGCAGACGCATCTTCAGATAACCGGTGCGATAACCTGGCAGCTTGGGAATGGTGATTTCTGTCACCAGCTCGCCGGGCTCCAGCAGATCCACCGAGTGCATGGCGCTGAAGAACTCCGCGGCCTGGAACACATGGCCGGTGGTCTTGATTTCGGCGTCCAGAGCCACCATGACATTGGCCATATCGGAGGCGTTGACGGAATAGCAGCCGCAGTTCATGCAGCGTCCCGCTTCGGCCTTGGCTTCCTCCATGGTCAGGCTGGTGGAGTCCTCCTTGCTCAGGCTCCGCTCGCCCACAGGGGTGTCCGCTTCCACGGCGCCCTTGGTATTGAAGATCTTTTCGGGGTCAAATTTCAGGAAGCCCTTCTGGGCCGCGGGAGCCTCCAGGGGGAAGCCCATGTAGCGGCTCATGCTCTTGGCCGCGATGCCGCCGTCCCGGATGGCCTTGATAGCCACGGAGGGACCATAAGCCGCGTCGCCGCCGGCGTAGATGCCAGGGGCTCTGGTGTCTCTGTGTTCGCCCACCTCGATGAGGCCCCGGGCGCTCTTCAGCTCCTCTTTGTACTTCTCACCCAGGAAATCGGTGTCCACCTTCTGGCCGGTAGCCAGGATAATGCAGTCGGATTCAAAGACCCGGGTCTCGTCGCTGTATTTGGGGCTGAAATGGCCGTTTTCATCAAAGACAGAGACGCACTTCATGCTCTCCAAACCGGTGATGCTGCCATCTGCGGCGGACAGAACCTTTTTAAGACCCCAGCCGTTGTAGATCTCCACGCCTTCCTCCTCGGCTCTGGCGATCTCCTCGATGGAAGCGGGCATCTCGCCGCGCTGCTCCAGGCAGACCAGCTTCACCTTCTGGGCTCCCAGACGGACGGCGGTGAGGGCCACGTCCATGGCCACGTTGCCGCCGCCGCAGACCAGCACTTCCTTGCCGATCTGCTTGGTCATGAACTTTTTCACTTCCACCAGGAAGTTGAGGCCGAACTGGGTCAGGCTTTCGCCGTCGATCCCCAGAATAGGCTGCTTCCAGGCGCCGGTATCCAGGAAAACGGTGTCGCTGGCGGCCTTCAGCTCTTCCAGGGTCACATCCTTGCCCACTTCGGTGTTGGCCTTGATGACGATGCCCATGCCTACCAGAGCCTGAATCAGATCCCGGACATAGTGCTTGGGCAGACGGTATTCAGGAATACCGTACATCATGACGCCGCCGGCTTCCTCCATCTTCTCATAGATGGTGACATCGTGGCCCGCCTTCCGCAGATAGAAAGCAGCGGTGAGGCCGGCAGGACCGCCGCCCACGATGGAAACCTTCTTGCCGGTAGTGGCGGCAGGGGCTTTGTAGAACTTGTCGGCGTTGGCCAGGATGTAGTCGCCCAGGGCCCGCTCCACCGAATGGATGCTGACGGGATCCCCGTGATCGCACTGGTTGCAGGCGGTCTGGCAGTTGTGGGGGCAGACCCGGGAGGTGAGCATCGGCATGGGATTGACCCGCATAATGATCTCGGCGGCGGCATCCCAATCATTTTCACGGATCTTCTGCATATAGGCGGGGATGTCGGTGCCGGCGGGGCACTCATAGGAGCAGGCGTTCTTGCCGGTTCTCATACCGCCCATGATGGAATGGTACTGATTGCGGCCCTGAACGGCATAGCAGGGATCGCCGCCCTTCCGGGCGCACATCAGACGGCCGCCCACGGAATCGGGATAACGATAGTACCAGCAGCGGACATCCTGGCACAGGTTGCCGCCGATGGTGGCGGAGTTGCGGATGATGGGGGTGGCGACACTGTGGGCAGCCTCGGCCACCGCTTTCAGCTCACCGGCGAAGGCGGCGTCGGACTCCACAGCGGCCAGTGTGGTCAGCGCGCCCACGGCCACAGCATCTCCCTCGTCGCGGATATAGGCTGCGTCAGGGATGGTTTTCAGGTTGACCACCAAATCGGGAAATTTGGGGAGGATGCCCTGCTTGAGGGTGCCCACCAGGTCGGTGCCGCCGGCGATGGGCTGGGCGTATCCGGCGGACTTCAGCTCTTTTGTGGCTTCCGCAAAGCTCCCCGCGTTGATATGTTCAAAGTTTTTCATTCTCCAAGACCTCCTTTGGCCTTACCAATGGCATTCAAAATCTTGTCCGGTGTGGCGGGGTACTCGTTGATCTCCGCGCCGCCAATGGCGTTCTCGATGGCCATCAGCACAGCGGCGGGACCGGCAGCGCCGGTGATTTCACCGATACCGATTGCGCCATAGGGGTTGGCTGTGGGCCAGACGGATTCCAGGATGGCGGTATCGAACTTGGGCAGCTCGTTGAAAGGCCGCCACTTGTAATCGATCATGTTGTGGGTCATGACACGGCCGATGACGGGGTCCAGCACCATCTCTTCCAGATGTCCGGTGTCCATACCGGCGGAGCCTAAGCCGCCCTCAAACTGCATCTTCAGCTCGAAGGGATTGATGATCCGGCCTACGTCGGAGGCGCTCAGCGCGTTTACGATCTTGGCAAGACCGGTCTCCAGATCCACTTCCACTTCCACAAAGTTCATCACGCAGTTGTTGTGGTTGAAGTCGCCTTCCACCATGCCCTGACCGGTGATGGAATAGTACATGGGGCAGATGGCGATCCACGGCAGGCAGACGGAAGGATCGTCCTTGCGGAATACCATCATGTCCTTGGTGTCCAGATCCTCGGCCTTGCAGCCCAGCTTCACAGCCGCTTCCTCCAGCAGCTTCTCTCTGGCAGCCTTGGCAGCGGAACCTACAGCACCGCCGGCGGTGATGGTCTCACGGGAACCGGCTGCGCCGAAGTCAGCGGGATCGGTACGGGTATCGGAGGAGTTGATGGTGACATTCTCCAGGGGAACGTTGAGAATCTCAGCGGCGATCTTGGCCAGAGCCAGCCGCTGGCCGTTGCCGAACTGGGAAACGGCGCAGTGGACCATCACCTGGTCATTCTCCAGACGGACATAAGCGAAGGTCTCGTCACTCTGGGGGTCGCCGCTGCTGTGGAGGCTGAAGCCTACGCCGTAGGCCTTGCTGCCTTCCACCCGGGTGGGAACGCCCCAGCCCTTCCACTTATCGAACCAGCCGAACTTCTCGGCGGCTACGTCAAAGCACTTGTCGTAGTTGATGACGGGGTTGCTGTACTTGTGGCCGGTACGCCAATAATACTGGTCGCCAGCCTGGCAGAAGTTCTTCTTGTAGAAGGTGACGGGATCCATATCGATCTGCCGCAGGGCACGGTTGAGCAGATGGAGGGCGCAGGCCTTCAGTTCCTGGCCGCCGAAGCCGCGGGCGATACCCACGGGAATCTTGTTGGAGACCACCACTTTGGAGACGATGTCCCAGTTGGGACACTTGTTCAGGGCAATATGTAATTCGCCCAGACCCTCGGCCACCTGGCCCTGGGTCAGCTCAGAGCCTGCGCCGGTGCCTACCAGCCAGTCGCCCTGGAGAGCCTTGATTTGGCCGTCCTTGGTGATACCGATCTTGCCGATGAACTTATTGTCCAGACGACGCTCATAGAACAGCAGATGCTCCTCTTTGGTCAAAGCGTACTTGACGGTGCAGCCTGCCAGCTTGGCCAGAGCGACGGTGAGCATGGTGACATAGCCCAGAGCGTCCTTGTTGCCGTAGCTGCCGCCCACGTTGGGGGTGGTGACGTTGATATGAGCGCCGATGGTGTAGGCCAGAGGACGGCAGACCATGTTGGGGCCCTGGGAGGATGCCCAGACACTCACATGGGTGTCGTCATCCCAGCCGGCGGCCACAAAGGGGCTTTCAGGAGCGCCGGGGAAGGTCCAGGTGTAGGCCACTTTTCCTTCCACCACAACGTCGCTTTCGGCAAAGCCCTTGGCTACATCGCCGTCCTGGATCTTGTAGAAGGGTGGG
Source organism: uncultured Oscillospiraceae bacterium (assembly GCA_949298535.1). Taxonomy (GTDB): domain Bacteria; phylum Bacillota; class Clostridia; order Oscillospirales; family Ruminococcaceae; genus Angelakisella. The sequence continues at coordinate 3,802 of CASFXA010000096.1, read as the reverse complement.
TCGTTCCCCTCAAACCAGCTGCCGGGGGGCAGGCAGTTGCGCTCATAATGATAGCCCTTGGACTCGATCTGGTCCTCCTCCCGATAGACCTCGGGAGCGCCGGGCTTGATGGCGTCCTCCACGTCGTAGACGGGGGTCAGCTCCTTGTACTCCACCTTAATCAGCTCCAGGGCCTCCTCGGCGATACGGCTGGAGACGGCGGCCACAGCGGCCACCGGATCGCCCACAAAGCGCAGATGCTGGCTCATGACGGGGCGATGGGCGGGAACGCCGGTTTTCCAGGCGGGAGCGTTTTTATAGGTCATGACACAGTGGACGCCGGGCAGCTTCTCCGCCTCGGTGGTGTCGATGGAAACGATCTCCGCATGGGGATAAGGGCTGTGCAGCACCTTGGCGTAGCTGCAATTTTTAATGGGGAGGTCATCGCAGTACAAGGCGGTGCCTGTTACGATGGCGCGGCCATCCTGACGGCGGCGTACTTTACCGATATGCCGGAATTCGCTCATGCCTCTTCTCCTCCTTTAACGATAGATTTGACAGCTTCAATTACCTGGTAATGGCTGATGCAGCGGCAGAAGTTTCCGCTGAGGGCCTCCTTAATCTCATCCTCGGAGGGATTGGGATTCTGGTTGAGCAAAGATTTCACCGCGATGATGATGCCGGGGGTGCAGAACCCGCACTGGAAAGCGCTGTGCTCCAGGAAGGCTTCCTGGATGGGATCCAGCTTTCCGGTGACAGGGTCGCTCAGTCCCTCAATCGTGGTGATCTCCTTGCCCTCACATTCGGCAGTCAGGGTCACGCAGGAGGCCACTGCCTTGCCGTCCATCAGCACCGCGCAGCAGCCGCAGGCGCCTTCGCCGCAGGACAGCTTGGTGCCGGTGAGGCCGAGACGCTCTCTCAGCGTTTCCAGCAGCGTTTCGGATTCCGGGATTTGTCCCAGTTTCCGGCCAATGGTAAACTCGTAGGTTTTACCATTGATGTGCAATGTCAGTTCCTTGCTCATCCAACATTACTCCTTTCCATGGGTACATACTTGTGTTATTATTTTAGCAATAAAGCCTGGCCCTTCTCTGCATATAGCAAGATAAAAGCCAGGCTTTTTTTGTCTACGGATAGACATTTTTGTAACAATCATTGTGCTTTATGCTATTGTTTTCCCACCCATATGATGATAAACTATAAAATAGATATGAAAGAACAGGAGCGAGGTGAACAATTCATGGGTGGTATCCGCTTTTTTGTGGAAGGCTCCCTGCATCGGTACAGGGCGCTCTTTGAAAGCGTATGCCCCTCGCCCATGACCATTCCAAAGGGGCAGGTTCTCTGCAGCCAGTGCTGCACCCATGGGTGGCTGTACTACATTCTGGACGGCCTGGCCAAGGTTTACATCACCACCAGCGACGGCAATGAACAGATCATCGATTTTATGATGCGGGACACCCTCATTGGGATGGATTGTGTGGACGATGAGAAAAAGTCGGTGGTGAGCATCGCCAGCGTAACGGAAATGCAGGTGCTTCCCTTCACCCCGGAGATTCTCAGGCGGATGATCCTGGACAACCCGCAGCTGGGATTCGATCTGGTGGTTTACTACGGAGAGGTTCTGCGGCAGGTTTCCTTTATGGTAGGCAGTCTGGGGCACGCCAATCTGATGGTGCGTCTGGCCTCCTTTTTTCTGCTGTTTATCGATATGCCGGAATACAAGCAAACCCATAAAATCCTTTTGACCCAGCAGGAGATCGCCTCCTGTATCAATGTTTCCCGGGCACAGATTGCCAAAATGTACGCCCAGCTGCGCAGTGACGGCGTCATCGGCACCGGAAACCATTATGTCACCATTCTGGATGAAAAGAAATTACAGCAATACAGCCGCCTTTGAAGCGGTTACGGGCTGAAAACCTACCTTTTTCCAAAAACGCCTGTTGCAAAACGAGGGAAAATCTTCTTTTCCTGATAAAAAACAGGGTGCGATTCCTTCCGGGAATGATCGCACCCTGTTTGTTTTTCCGACACCTCTGGCGCGGGAAAGGATCTTCTTTTCACCCATGGGCTGCTCTTCGTCAGCAGGGATATACCCTATCGGGATCGACGCCATATTTTTTTCCCAGTGCCAGCGTCTCATTCCAGCGCCGCTCCCATGCCGCTATCCCTTCGCTGTCCTGACATTTTCTCCGGGAGGCAGCAAAACGCTCCCGGAGGGAAACGATTCTGTCCCCCACCACCATGCGGTCCGCCAAACAGAGAATCTCCGCCTCCACACAGGGAGAAGGCCCCAGATCATGGTGCTGACGGATCACCTGGGCAAGATCCTTCCAGCCCCGCTTTTCCAGCAGTTGGGCGGCCTGCTCCGGATGCTGACGCCCCTGATGGCGGCACAGGTCATGGAGCCGGGCGCAACTGGACAAAAAAGGCACATCCGCTTCTGTTCCCCGAGCCAAATAAACCGCGCAGATTTCCACCTTTTCACTGTGACGCAGCACTTCCGGAGGCGTTTGACATTGGGCAAAAAACAGCTTTTCTTCCAAGGGACCCGGGAAACGGCAGGGTTTTGTCCCAATGGAAAGGGCCTCTGTTTGGCTTCCCTGTCGCCGGAGAATCGTGACGCTTCCGTAGGGGATCACACAATCCAGCAGCTGATCTCCCTTCACCAGGCCAAGAAAGCACAGCAAACCCCGAATCAGTCCCCCATGGCAGATAAATAAACTGTCCCCTGTGGAGCTGCGTCGCTGCTCAATCACCCGCCACAGGCGCTCCCCGGCCGCCAGAAAGGTCTCCCCACCTGGAGGCGCGACGCCGACAGGGTCCTTCCCTCTGGCCTCATAAAGCTGAGGATACTGGGCTTTGATTTGATCGAAATGCAGCCCTTCCCACTCCCCTACGGAAATTTCCTCCAGTTCCGTCAGTGGCTGAGGCGGCTGAGGAAGAATCAAAGCCGCCGTTTCACGGCAGCGGAGGGCGCTGCTGGTCCACGCGGCGGCTATTTTTCTCTGAGCGAACCATTCCCCCAACGCTTTGACCTGCTCTTTTCCCACGGCGCTCAGCGGCGCGTCGGTACGGCTAAAACAGCATTTTCCTTCCGGCCAGGCCGGATGGCCATGGCGCACCAAATAGATGACGGGCATGATAAAAACCCCTTGCGGTCATTGGAATTTCAGGTGAAAAAAACCGCACTCCAACATTCCATAGCAGAGCTGCGGCATCAGGAATCAAAGATTTTTGGCAAGGTTCATTTCTCAGGACACAGGCGTTATGCTTCCATCTTTTTACCAGATTCCCGTTCATTATACTCTATGGAAAAAGCCTTGACAACCATTTTTTCCTTGTAATGTTATATTTTTCACAGAAAAAGCATCTTTCCCACAGGGAAACCGGCTTGAAAATTGCCTCTGGGAACAGGTTTCGCCCCTTTGGGCGCCCCGGTAAAAGGCGAAGTATGCTTCCTGTTGCCGGAGCAGGGGCTTTTCCGCCCCAGCCAGGTGGGAACCGTTCTCCTTCGGACTGATGATGGAGCGGATCAACCGCTCCTCCCTTGGGGGCGGATCCACACAACGGGGAAGCACCTGCACAGAAAAAGCCGCCGGATAAAACCGGCGGCTCAGGCTGTCGAAAAACCCACTTTCAAAAGGAAAACGACATTCAAAATCATAAAAATCAGGACATGCGCCTGATTTTTATTCCACGACCCGCGCCCACAGGGGCGCGAAACCGGGGGTATCGCCGCTGGTTTCTCCAGGAACCAGCGGCGTATCCAGGGGGTATGGGATACCCCCTGGAAGCGTGTCGAACTTTTTCGACACGCTCA
>CASFXA010000095.1 GCA_949298535.1 uncultured Oscillospiraceae bacterium | reverse complement strand
CAGCCCTCCGATCATCTTTCCCATCAGTCGTACCGGATGGGGCAGCCACCGTGGATCTCCCGCCAGACGGTCCCAGATGCAGGCCAAAAGCAGCGTCAGGCCGTTGATTTTTAAATACATTCCCAGGACGTCCATCATTTTCTTTCCCTTCTACTGAATCCTCTGGCCCAGGCCGCAGGTTACCCGCCAGACCTGATCCGACTGACGGGCCATCCGGCACAGAAGCCTTCCCGTTTCTTCCCGTATGACGCGCAGTTTTGGGTCTAAGGGGACGATGCCGCAGCCGGTTTCATCTGCTGTCACCACCCGTTCCGGCCTTCCCTCCATCATCTGCTCCGCCAGGCGGGAAAGGTCTGCCTCCGCCTGGCCTCTCAGGGCCCGCTCCGCGAATAAGTGGAAGTTACGGACAAACTTCCCCTCAAGCATCTCTTCAAGGGAAGCATTACCCCCATCCGTCCACCGGGGCTTTTCCCCCTGGGAAAACATGGCCTCCGCAAATTCTTCCTTTCCCTGAAAGCTTCCGCCAATGATCAAAATCATCTCGTCTCTCCTTCTAAATACAGTTAAAAATCAGCGCCCACCATATGCCCCCAGCCTCGGCCGTCTGGAGAAACCATCCCGCCAGATCGCCGGTAATTCCTCCAAATTCCTTCATGCTCATACGGCGGTACCAGAAAAATACCGCGCCCTGGACTCCCAAAAGCCCAGTAGCAAATAAAACACCGCCGCTCCCCCCAAGCTTCCAGGCAAGGAGAACCGACGCCGCCAGCCAGACAGACAGACACACTGCCGCCGCCAGACGCTTTGCCTCATCGGAAAAGGTGGCGGCCAGGCCGCTTGACTTGGCGCACGGAAAAAATACCACCGAAAAGCCGCTGAGGGCCCGCTCCATCACAAAAACCGGCGCCAGAAGAAACAGTGTCTCACGCCTGGAAAGCTCGATCATAGCCCCGGCTTCCAAAAGCAAATACACAGCGCAGGCGATGACGCCGAAGGCCCCCACATGGGAATCCTTTAAAATTACCAGCTTCCTCTCCCGTTCTCCCCAGGAGGAAAGGGCGTCCCAGGTATCCAAAAAACCGTCCATATGGATGCCGCCGGTTATAAGAATTGGAAGTATCACACCCACTATTCCGGTTATTTCCGGCCCAAATTTCAAGATTTCCGCCACTTTTATCCATATAATTAGGAAAATTCCAATCAAAATTCCCACAATCGGAAACCAGCACATAACGTATCCCATCCGCTCCCTGCTCCACTTTATCACGGGAACCGGAATACGGGAATACATGGAAAGGGCAATCAGCAGAGAATAGAGCCCATTCATACCGGCAGCCCTCCTTTTTTGTTTTGCTTTAGGATCACCGGTATTCCGGCCACCGTCTCCACCACCTGATCCGCCATCGCTGCCAGACGGCAGTTCACCCGCCCCAGCAGCCGCATATAGCTTCTGGTTCCCTCGTCATAATCCCCGCCGTCCTGATCCACCTGCCCGGTCACAACCACAAGAAGGCTGCACTGGGCCGCCAGAGAGCCGATCCCCGCAAGAATTCGTTCCTCACATTCTCCGTCCCCCTCAAAAAGCTCGTTGGCCGTCAGATTGGTAACGCACTCTAACAGAACCGCCGTCTGCTCCGGCGGAGTAAAAAGCTGGATCTGCTCCAAATCCCGCTGTGCCTCGATGGTGGAAAATCCCTTTCCCCGGCGCTGTGCCTGGTGGCGCAGGATTCGCTGCCGCTCCTCCCGGCCCCAGACCTTCATGGTGGCGATATAGTAGCGGCAGGGCAGCCCGGAGAGAACTGCCCGGTCTTCCGCGTATTCCGATTTTCCGCTGCCGCTGCCGCCTGTTACCATCAGGATCATGGTTCTTCCCCCTTCCATCTATATCAGGTGCTGGTACTGCTCTACATTTATCTCTTCGAAGGAGCTCATGGAGCAGTATACCTTGCGGGCCATATCCAGCAGAGGCAGCAGGGCCGCCGCTCCTGTCCCCTCTCCCAGACAAAGTCCCGCCGATATGGCAGGCTTCAGCCCTAGGGCCGTGAGGGCAGGGTTTCCCCCCGGCTCCGCCGGGGCGTGGGAGGCCAGCAAATAATCCCCCAGCTGGGGGCAAAGTTTCACCGCCAAAAGGGCCGCGCTGCAGCAGATGAGCCCGTCCAGGATCACCGGGATTTCCAAAGCCCCGCAGCCGATGTAAAACCCTGCCAATCCACCTATGTCAAATCCTCCCACCTTGCTCAGCACATCAAGGGGATCTGCCGGATCCGGTTGGCGCAGGCGGATGCACTCCCTTACAGCGCAGACCTTACGCTGGTAACCCGGCGTATCCAGCCCCGCTCCCCGGCCCGTCACCTTCTCCGGAGGCAGATTTAAGAGAACTGAGATTACCGCGCTGCTGGTGGTGGTATTTCCGATGCCCATCTCCCCGGACCCGGCCAGACGGATTCCCATTTCCTGAAAGCGCTCTGCGGTCCAGATTCCCGCCTCCATCGCTTCCACCGCCTGTTCCCTGGTCATGGCGGGCTCCTTTAAAAAATTTTTTGTGCCTGGGGCTACTTTTCGGTTTATAACGCCGGGAAGCTCTTCCCGAAGAGCCATCCCCACATCCACCGGCACCACCTTTGCCCCGGCGCAGGAGGCCATCAGGCAGACGCAGGACTGTCCCCTTCCCATATGTCCCGCCACAATGGCGGTCACGTCCTGCCCCGTCTGGGTTACCCCTTCCTCCACAATTCCATTGTCCCCGCACATCACCGCCAGGGCCCTGGGGGTCAAAACCACATCCGGGGTCCTCTGCACAGCGGCGATGCGCACCAAATCCTCTTCCAGAACCCCCAGC
>CASFXA010000094.1 GCA_949298535.1 uncultured Oscillospiraceae bacterium | reverse complement strand
TCCCTTTTAATCCTCCGCCAGTATTTCTTCCAGCCGGTCCAGCAGCAGCTGCTGAGCGGCATGGCTGTAGAGAATGATGGAATAGGCGATCCCCTGCTGGTTGATCCGCTCCTCCCGCCGCAGGCCCAGCTGGGCCCCCAGGGCGGTAATCAGGCGGTTTTTCTTCCCAGCTGCTCCTTCCTGATCCTTTAAGTATCCCTGGGTCAGCAGCCACCGGAGCAGGGGCTGATAGGAGAGCTTTTTCATCCGGCCTTCCGTCACCGCCGCCGAAGCCTCATTGATGCTTCTGACCAAAGTGGAAATATTCACCGGATCAGGAAAGAGGACCACCGCCGTTTTTTCTTCCGGGGTGAGGGCGAAGAGCGCGGGACCGCTGTGACCGCCGCTCACCACGCCGCCGTTGCGGATGACCCGTTCCAGCACTCCGGCAGTGTAGGCAAAGCATTTCTTCAGCCGTTCCCCACCCAAAGGGTCCTCCCGGGACAGGGAACTACCGGTGATGGGGTCTATCCCCTGGGAAAGCTGATCCAGGTACATTTTAGCCCGCTTCATCACATCCAAATCGTTCAAAGAAGCTCCCCTCCCTCTGAAATATACATTCAGTAATATTTTGTCGAATTATTTCAAACAATGGGGTTTCCGGTGCGGTTCAGTCGAACTGACGCAGCCACTTGCCCATCTCCACCAAGCCCGCCTCAATGATCTCCGGGGTGTTGCCATAACCGATACGGAGGGTGTGCTCCATCTCCATCACCGCTCCCGGCAGCAGCATCACGCCGGTATCCTCCTGGAGGCGGCGGCAAAATTCCTCTGAGGGCAGATCCATGTCATAACGCAGCAAAGCGGTGGTGCCTCCCTGGGGAATCATCCAGGTGATGTGAGGCTCATTCTCCACCCACTTGGTGAGAAATTCCTTGTTGTGCCGCAGGATGCCCAGGTTCCGCTCCACGATCTTGTCCCGGTTCTCCAGGGCCAGGGCTGCCAGCAGGTCGTTAATCATGCCGCAGCTGATGATATGGTAATCCCGCTGGTGGGCGATCTGTTCCACCAGCTCCACCGGAGCCGCCACCCAGCCCATCCGCAACCCCGCCAGGGAATAGGTCTTGGACAAGCTGCCGGTGGATACCGCTTTGGGATACAGATCAAACACGGAAGCGGTGAAGGGCTCTCCCTCATGGACCAGCCCCCGGTACACCTCGTCGCACAGCAGCCAGGCGTCATGCTCCCGGGCGATGTCCACGATCTGACGGAGATAAGCCTCATCCATCACAGCGCCGGTGGGATTGTTGGGGTTATTGATGCAGATCAGCTTCACGCCGCCTTCCGCCAGCTTACGCAGCTCCTGGAGGTCCGGCAGGTAGCCGTTTTCCGGGCGCAGACGCAGAATATCCACCTTCGCGCCGATGGACTCGGGGATGGAATAAAGCTGCTGATAGGTGGGCAGCACCGAGATCACATGATCCCCCGGCTCCACCAGGGTAAGCATCAGAATGGCGTTTGCGCCGATGGCCCCATGGGTAATGGCGATATTCTCCTTTTTGGCGGTGCGGTAGAGGCTGGCGATGGCGTTGCGCAGCCGGTCGCTTCCCTCAATGTCCCCATAGGTCAGCTGCATCTTCCGGATCTGCTCCCAAATCCCCTGGGGATCGCCGGTCATCTCCAGCAATTCTTCCACCGTCAGGGAGGCCACACAGGTCTCCGCCAGGTTGTAGCGGCAGCTGGTTTCATATTGGTTCATCCACATCTCAACGCCAAAATCTTTAATCTTCATCTTCTTCACCCTTTGCGGAAAAATCGGGGACGCGCGCTCTTTTCTCCCTGTCACAAAGCCGGAGAAAAAACGTCGGTCTTTTCCTTCCCCTTTACTGGGATATTGTAGCACAATCCGTCTGAAATACAAAGCGGTTTCTGCCATCAAACTGCTTCCGTTCCTTTCTCCATGAAAAAAGAAGGGATTCTTTCCCAAAGAGACAGGAATTTTACGGTTCAAAATTTTCTTCTCCCTTTTCCCCTGCCTGGATTTGTGCTACAATAAAGCGTATTGGATCAGGCGGGGACCGCCCCTTTCGCCCAGGTGGCGGAGCTGTGATGAGCGCCTGCCTGTCCCCTTCTATTTTCCCGGGCCCTGTCCCTTGTGCAAGGAGGAATCTCTGTTGACTGTACCTTATCTCATCGCCGACGCCCATACCCACATTTTCCCGTCCAAAATCGCCGACAAGGCCGTGGCCTCCATCGGCAGCTTTTACCATATTCCCATGTGCCACCGGGGTTCTCCCGAGGCGCTGCTGGCCTCCGGAAGCCGGATCGGGGTGCGGAAATATCTGGTGTGCAGCACTGCTACCCGCCCTGGTCAGGTCACTTCCATCAACGATTTTATCCGGGAAGCCTGTCTCGCTCATCCGGAATTTGTGGGGCTGGCTACTCTCCATCCTGATTTTGAGGACCTGGAAGGGGAAATCCAGCGGGTAAAAGAAATGGGCCTCCATGGCATCAAGCTCCATCCGGATTTTCAGCAGTTCAATATCGACGATCCTGCCGCCATCCATATGTATCGTCTGCTGGCCCGGGCAGGTTTGCCGGTGCTGTTCCATACCGGGGACAACCGGTACGATTACTCCGCTCCCACCCGTTTGGTACGGGTAGCGAAGGAGATCCCGGAGCTGGTCTGCATCGCCGCCCATTTCGGCGGCTACAGCCGCTGGCAGGACTGCGACCTGTACAAGGACTGCCCCAACGTCTGGTTTGACACCAGCAGCAGCCTCTTCACCCTGCCGGTGGAGCGGGCCATGGAGCTGATCGAAGAGCTGGGGGAGGATCGCTTCCTGTTCGGCACCGATTTTCCCATGTGGGACCATGAGGAGGAGCTGGAGCGGTTCCTCCGTCTGCCTCTCACCGAAGCCCAGAGGAAAAAGATTTTCGGGGACAACTTCCAGCGTCTCTTCGGGGTGACCTTATGAATCATGGTCTTCGGCTTCTGGCAATGACCGGAGCGGCCGGGGCGGCGGCTCTGGCGGGGGAACTGGCCCTGAGCCACTGCTTGCTGGAAACACCGGTCATTCATCTGAGGTGTGACCGCCTCCCCCACGGATTGGAGGGATTGCGGATCCTGCATCTCTCAGATCTCCACTGCCGGACCTGGGGAAAGGGACACCGCCGCCTGTTGGGGCTGGCGGAAGAGCTGTCCCCCCAGCTGGTGGTGATGACCGGGGATATGATTGACCGGGTGGAGGACGATTTCGGGGTGATCTGGGACCTGTGCGGGCAGCTGTCCCGCCGGTGGCCGGTTTTCTTTGCCCCCGGCAATCATGAACAGCGCCTCAGCCACGCCAATCGGGCTCTGCTCTATGAGGGGATGGAGGCGATGGGCGCCCAGGTGCTGGTCAATGAAAAGCGGGAGCTGACCTTTGGGGGCAGCCGCTTGACCCTGTGGGGGCTGGCTCTTTCCACCCGATATGAGCGCAACTATCTCACCGGCAAAAACGTGGATGTGACCCTCACGGCGGCGGATATGGATGCGCTGCTGGGCGAGGCCGACCCAAAGGGCTTTCATCTGCTGCTGGCCCACAATCCCCTTTTCTTCCCCGCTTATCGCCGGTGGGGCGCGGATCTGACCCTCTCCGGCCATGTTCACGGGGGAATGGTGCGGCTGCCGGCAGCAGGAGGATTGCTCTCACCGGAGCGACGTTTCTTTCCCCGGTACGACCAGGGATTGTATGGAGACAGCCGCCGTCAAATGTATGTCAGCCGGGGCCTCAGCGGCGGACCCCGTTTTCTGAACCATCCTCATCTGCCGCTGCTGGTGCTTCACCGTTCCCGCGCCGGGGAATTCTCCGGCGATTTTTCTGTGGGGGAGGCAAAACTTTGAGTTTGATTGTGGAAACCCGGGGGCTGGAGTTTTTGGACCTGCTGCGGTACCCCGACTTGGCCATTGAAGAAAACAAAACCACCTTTATTCTGGGGGAAAGCGGCTGCGGCAAATCCACCTTGCTGCGGCTGCTCAACGCCACTCTCCTTCCTTCGGCGGGGGAGATTTTTTATCGCGGAAAGAACGTTCGGCAGCTGGAGGTTCTCCCCTACCGCCGGAAGGTGCTGCTGGCCTCCCAGGACGTCTATCTTTTTGACGGCAGCATCCGGGAGAATTTTGACGCCTATTATCAGCTGCGGGAGGATCCCCCCATCGGGGAGGAGGACATCCGCCGTTTTCTCTCCTTGTGTTGCCTGGACTTTGAGCTGAACACGCCATGTGGACGTCTGTCCGGCGGAGAGCGTCAGCGGGTGTTTTTGGCAATCTGCATTTCCTTTGGTTTCGATTTGCTGCTGCTGGACGAGCCCACCTCCGCCCTGGATGAAAAAACCGCCCGGCAACTGATGACCAACCTCAAAGATTACATCTCCGCCCAGGGAAAAACACTGGCGGCGGTCAGCCACAGCCGGGAACTGGCGGAAGCCTTTGGGGATCGGATCATCCTGCTGGAAAAGGGGGGACAGCCGTGAACGGCGGTATTGTAGAGATTCAGCTGCAGCAGTTTGTGCTGGTGTACCTGCTGCTTTTGGTGGCGGCAGCCATCATGAAAAAATGTCAGATCGACCAGACCAAGCTGCTTATCGTCGCCAGCCTACGGATGTCGGTGCAGCTGGTGATCGCGGGATTCATCCTCACCATCATCTTTGAAAATCCCCATCCCCAGTTCACAGTGGCTTACCTGGCGGCCATGACCATCTTTGCCGTCTTTCGGGTGCTGTCCAAGAACAAGGGCCTGAGCCGCCGCTTTCAGCTGGTCATCGCTCTCTCCCTCGCCCTGTCGGGGCTGCTGGCAGTGCTGTTTTTCATCTGCGTGGTGGTGCGGGAGAGCTTTTTCAACCCCCAGTACGCCATCCCCCTCAGCGGGATGATTATGGGCAACACCATGAACGGCGTCTCCCTGGGGGTGAAAACCTTCCGGGAAAGTCTGGAAGGACAGCAGCGGAAGATCGTCACCCTGCTGTCGGTGGGGATTTCCCCCCAGAAAATTCTTCTTCCCTTCGTTCGTCAGGCCATGGAGACCGCCTTGCTGCCCACCATGAACTCCATGCTGGGCATGGGGATCGTTTCCCTGCCGGGGATGATGACCGGACAGATTCTCTCCGGCACCATGCCCGGCACCGCCATCCTCTATCAGATCGCCATGATGATCTCCATCTGCGCGGTGGTGTGTCTGGCCTGCTTTGGATCCCTTTATTTCGGCTATCGCACCCTTTACCGGAAGGATACCCAGATCATCCAGCTGTGAAAAAGTTCTTGACGGACACAATGGCTTGCTTTAAGATAAAAAAACAGACCCAAAGCTGAAATTTCTTCCAGGAGGAGGCTTTTTTCATGTCATCCAAAGTTTATTTTTCCGATCTGCGGGCGCTGCCCGGCACCGACCTGCTGGGAAAGCTGAAAAAACTCATCCGCACCGCCGGTATCGGACAGATTGATTTCGAAAACAAGATGGTCGCCATCAAAATCCACTTTGGCGAACCGGGCAACCTTTCCTATCTCCGCCCCAATTACGCCAAGGCGGTGGCGGACGTCATCAAGGAGCTGGGGGGCAAGCCCTTCCTCACCGACTGCAACACCCTCTATGTGGGGCGGCGGAAAAACGCCCTGGACCACATCGACGCCGCCTATGAAAACGGCTTTACCCCCTATTCCACCGGATGTCAGGTGATTATCGGAGACGGCCTCAAGGGCACCGATGATATTGCTGTCCCCGTGGTGGGCGGCAGCTATGTCAAGGAGGCCAAAATTGGCCGGGCCATTATGGACGCTGATGTCTTCATCAGCCTCAACCACTTCAAGGGCCATGAATCCACCGGTTTCGGCGGCGCCATCAAAAATATCGGCATGGGCTGCGGCAGCCGGGCCGGAAAGATGGAGCAGCACAACGCCGGCAAGCCCACCGTCAATGAGGAGCTGTGCCGGGGATGTCACGTCTGCGCCAAAAACTGCGCTCATGACGCCATTTCCTTCGGCGCGGACCGGAAGGCTTCCATCGACCACAGCAAATGCGTGGGCTGCGGCCGCTGCCTGGGGGCCTGCAACTTCGACGCCATCTACAACGAAAACTATTCCGCCAATGCGGAACTCAACTGCAAAATGGCAGAATATGCCAAAGCAGTGGTGGATGGACGCCCTCAGTTCCACATCAGCCTGGTCATCGACGTCTCCCCCTATTGCGATTGCCATGCGGAAAACGACGTTCCCATTATTCCCGATGTGGGAATGTTCGCCAGCTTCGATCCCGTGGCCCTGGATCAGGCCTGTGCCGACGCCTGCAACAAGATGCCCCCCATGCCCGGCAGCCTGCTGGACGACCACATCCATGAGGCGGGTTTTGTGGACCATCATGACCACTTCACCAATACCTCCCCTGAAACCGACTGGAAGGTGTGCCTGGAACACTGTGAAAAAATCGGTCTGGGCAGCCGGGAGTACGAACTGATTACCGTCAAATAATTCTTATTCTTTTTGCTTCCCCTTGTCAGTCAAAAAGATCAGCGGCGTTTTCACCGGCACACAGCCCGGCAAAAGCGCCGCTTTTTTCTTTTGTCTGAATATCTTCCCCTGGGGGTTACAAGCTCTCTTTCCTCTCAGCGGTAGACCTTTCCCATGGTAAAGCCCCGACCACGGACCTCGTTGGCCCGGCCTACAATAAGAAAAGCCTTGGGGTCGATCTCGCTCACCCAGGCGCTGAGACGGGGCAGCTCCCGGTTGCCCACCACCGTCATCACCACAGGGATTTCCTCCTGCAAATGCCCGGTTCGGGCCATCAGCAGCGTGGTGCCGCGGTCCATTTTGGTCTGGATCATCTCATTGATTTCCCGATGCTTCCGGCTGATGATCTGCACCTGGGTCTGGCTCTTGCCCAGCAGCAGCACCCGGTCCAGCACAAAGGTGTAAATAATCACCACCAAGATCCCGTAAAGCACCTGTTCGCCATTGGAAAAGAAGAACTGAAGCACCAGGATGGCGCAGTCAAAGACATACAGGGAAGCAGACACCGGAATCCCCATCTTTTTTTGCAGCACCAAAGGAGGAATATCCATGCCGCCGGTGGACGCCCCCGCCCGGATCACCAAGCCGATACCCACGCCGATGAGACCGCCGGCGTAAATCACCGACAGCATAGGATCCGCCGTCAACTGGGTGATGCCGGGGATCTGCTGCAGCACCGACAGGATAAAAGGATAATAGAAGGTGCTGAGCAGGGTGGTGAAAGCGAAGCCCTTCCCCAGCACCCAAAAGCCCAGCAAAAACATCAGCACATTGAACGCCCCCACAAAGGCAGCCACCGGCACCCCAGCCAGATAATTGAAAAAGAGAGCCAGACCGGTGGTTCCTCCGGTAATCAAATGGTTGGGCAGGATAAAAGCCGCTACCGCAAAGGCGTAAGCGGTGTTGCCCAGGAGAATGATTCCGATGGGCAGCAGTTTTTGAAGATATTTCATGGACACCATACGCTCCCTGTTTGTAAAGTTGCCCTTCAGGGCGATTCCGGCGCAGCCGGACAGAAAACAGTATATCACGATCCCGCTCAAAGGAAAAGTGCCTTTTCCCATCCTCTTCTCCTGATTATTCTCCCCAAAGGATCAAAAGACGCAGCCCTCTGAAGCGTACTTCCAAAGGACTGCACCGCTTATTTCTCTCACGAACAGGACTTTTCTGAGCCGGAACATCCCGCCGCCATTTTCCTTTTCCGGGAGATGTGTTTCGTCGCCAGCTTCACCGGCAACCGGCTTTCCCTCCGGAAGCCATCGCTGACCGGAAGAAAAGGGCGGGGACTGCTGTCCGGGCCCGGGAGCCTCCCCATAAACCCGCAGCCGGAAGCGCCTTTATCTTGCTGCTCAGGGCTTTCACTCTATGCTCCCCGGGGCAACCGTCAGAGCGCTGAAACAATCTGAAGGGCATATCCTTCCTCTGCGGAAAGAATCCGGAAGGTATAGGTCAGCTCCCGGCTCTCCATCACCTGGCTGGTTTCCACATTCCATGTCTCCAGCCGGATGACGTAAGCGGCGGTCTGCCCCTCCACCGTTTCATCCACAATGGAAATATCTCCCCAAAATCCTTCCCCGGCGGCAATAAACAGATAAGCGTCCTTTTCCTCATTGTAACTGGGCAGCATCCGGGGGTCCTCAGAAAGGGGATACTCATAATGTTCTATCCCGTAATGCTCCCATACATAGGAGGCAAGGCGCTGCCGCGGGACAAACAAATATCCCCCCTCGTCAGTCTCAAACTCATCCTCATGATAGACGCAAAGCTGAAACAGACTGTTGCGGCCAATATCCTCCCGGTCCAGCTCCTCCACCGAGGCAAAGGGTTCGGTATAAAACCCGGCAAACTCCAGGGCGTACTCCCGCATCCGCTCCAGGTCCTCCCCGGTCAGGGGAAAGGATTCCTCTTCGCCGGAGGATGAGCCTTCGGGAACGCTGGATTCCATGGCCGGAGAAGCCCCGCTTTCCTCAGCAGAAGAACTCTCCGAAATGGACGCTTCCGTCTGAGAAGAAGCCGGGACGGTTTGTTCCCCGCATCCGCAGGCCAGTACCCCGCAGAAAATAGCCACAGTAAGGCAAAGAATTTTCTTCATCGTTTCCGCTCCTTTCAGCGGCGACAACAATAACCAGCAGCTGCCGGTATTCTGTTTCAAAATATTCCCCTGAAAAAACGGCACCAGCCTCCAAAAAAAGCCAGTGCCGCTGCTTCCGGTCATTCCTTGCCGCGGCGAATGAACCGGAAGGTTTTTTCTTTGTGTCAAACTGTGTCCAGGCAAATTTCAGGCCCCGCCAGAACGTCAGTCCTGTGCCACAGCGGCCCGGTAGCCTTCCATCTCCTGATGATTGCCCAGAACAAAGTGTCCCGGCTCCACTTCCTCCCAGAAGGGCGGGTCCTCCTCATAATGATGGCAGGAGGGGTCGTAGACCTTGAGAACCTTTTTCCGCTCGGAAATGGGATCCGGCTGGGGGATGGCGGAAAGAAGGGCCTGGGTGTAGGGATGGAGGGGATGACGGAACAGCAGCTCTGTTTCCGCCAGCTCCACAATGACACCCTTATGGATGACGGCAATACGGTCAGTGATAAAGCGCATCACCGACAGATCGTGGGCGATGAACAGATAGGTCAGCCCCCGCTTCCGCTGAAGCTCCGCCAGCAGATTGAGGACCTGGGCCCGGATGGAAACATCCAGGGCGGAAATGGGCTCGTCGGCGATGATGAACTCCGGCTCCATAATCAGGGAGCGGGCAATACCGATCCGCTGCCGCTGGCCGCCGGAAAACTCATGGGGAAAACGGCTGGCAAACTCCGGCAGCAGGCCCACATCCAGCAGCGCCTGTTCCACCCGGCGCTTCCGCTCCTCCTGGGAGAAGTGGCCGATGTTGTAAAGGCCCTCGGAAATGATGTAATCCACCTTGGCCCGTTCGTTGAGGGATGCCATGGGGTCCTGGAAGATCATCTGGATCTCCCGGGTGACCTTTTTATCCAGCTCTTTGGAGATCCTGCCGCTGATCCGCTCTCCCTTGTAAAGCACTTCGCCTTTGGTAATGGGATTGACCCGGATGATGGCCCGGCCGATGGTGGTTTTGCCGGAGCCGGATTCGCCCACCAGGCCGAAGGTCTCCCCCCGGTAGACGTCAAAGCTGACACCGTCCACCGCCACAAAGCGGTTTTTCCGTTCGCCGAACACCACCTGAAGGTCCCGGACCGACAGCAGCACCTCTTTCTTTTCAGCAGTCATGGCTGAGACCTCCTCCCTGCTTGCGCAGCTGGCTGATATGCTCCGGCGGCTCCACCTTGGGGGCCCTGGGATCCAGCAGCCAGGTGCGGGCCTTATGGGTGGGGCTTACCTCAAAATAGGGAGGCCGTGCCTTGAAGTCCACCTGGAGGGCGTGGGGATTCCGGGGAGCGAAGGCGTCCCCCTTGATCTCCTGGAACAGGTTGGGCGGGGTGCCCTTGATGGAATACAGCTCCTGACCTTTTATCCCCAGCTGGGGCAGGCTGGACAGCAGCGCCCAGGTGTAGGGATGGCGGGGATCGTAAAAGACCTCCTCGCAGGTGCCGATCTCCACAATATCCCCGGCGTACATCACGGCGATGCGGTCCGCCACATTGGCCACCACACCCAAGTCATGGGTGATGTAGATGGTGGTCAGATGATATTTCTCTTTCAGATCCTTCAGCAGCTTGAGAATTTGGGCCTGGATGGTGACATCCAGAGCGGTGGTGGGCTCGTCGCAGATGAGGATCCGGGGGCCGCAGGCCACAGCGATGGCGATGACCACCCGCTGGCGCATACCGCCGGAAAACTCGTGGGGATACTGATGGTACCGCCGCTCCGGCTCGGTGATGCCCACGTCCCGCAGACATTCCAGCACCTTCTCCTTCAGGGCCTTGCCCCGGAGGCCGTGGCGGATGGCGATGGCCTCGCCGATCTGATAGCCGATGGTTTTCAGGGGATTGAGGCTGGTCATGGGATCCTGGAGCACCATGGCGATCTCCCGACCCCGAATTTTCAGCCAGTCCTTTTCTTTTTTGTACTGGGCCAGATCCTGACCGTTATAGAGGATTTTGCCGCCAGCGATAACGCCGTTCTGGTCCAAAAGCCCCATGAAGGTCTTGGTGAACACGCTCTTGCCGGAGCCGGACTCACCTACAATAGCCAGACTTTCTCCTTCGTACAGATCCAGGGAGACGCCCCGGATGGCGTTGAGGACCCGGCCTCTGAGGTTGAATTTAACGTCCAGATCCTGTACCGACAGGATGACGTTGGACGGATGGTCCGCCATAACTGAGCGCCTCCTTTACATATGATTTTTGGGATCAGCGGCGTCCGCGAAGGCGTTGCCGATGATATAGAAGGAAACGGTGACCACCGACAGCACGATGGCCGGGAAGATCAGCTGATACCGCAGGGACTGATACATCAGCATACCCCGTCCGGTGTTGATGAGGTTGCCCAGGGAGGGGATGCTCACCGGCAGGCCCAGGCCGATGTAGGTGAGGAACACCTCATTGCCGATGGCCTCGGGGATGGTGGTGGCGATGCGGAGCATCATGACGCTCACCAGGTAGGGCAGCAGATTCCGCAGAATGATCCGGTAGGTGGGCGTACCCAGGCAGCGGGAGGCCAGATTATAGTCCCGGTCCCGGATAATGACGATCTGATTGCGGATAAACCGGGCCATCTTCAGCCAGCTGGTCAGGCACATGGCCAGAATGATGGTGGACATACTGGGACGGAGAATATAGGAAATCAGAATCAGCAGAATGGTCTGGGGAATGTTGTCCAGCACATTGTAGAGGGCGGTCATAATGTGGTCCAGGCTGCGGACATAGCCCCACAGCACCCCCACGGTGATGCCGATGACCACCTCGGACAGCGCCACCGTAAAGCCGATGATGAGGGAGGTACGGGTGCCGCTCCACACCATGCTCCACAGGTCCTGACCGATGGAGTTGGTGCCGAACCAGAACTCCTCGTTGGGCTGAACATTGAACAGGGTCATCCCCGTTTCAGGGTCATTGTTGATGAGGGTGGCGGGACGCTGTCCCGGCAGATGGGGTTGAATAAAGGTAAAGAGCAGCAGCGCCGCCAGCAGGATCAGCAGCAGCACCGCCGTGCGGTTCTTGAAAAACACCCGGAAGGTAGAGCGCCAGTAGGAATAATCGGACCAGGTGACCCGTTCCCCGGCGGCCTCGTCGTAGCTGGCAAAGGTGAAATCCTGGTCGGAGATCACTTCCTCAATGTGATCGGACACCCGATTGGGTGCGCCATCCAAAAACTTTTTCATCTCAGCGGGCGCCTCCTTTCGATGTAAAGGTGATTCTGGGATCGCAGATACCCATGAGAATATCTCCCAGCAGCAATCCCACGATACTCAAAGAGGCGTAAATGAGTACCAGCGCCTGAACCATGGCGTTGTCCTGCCGCTGAATGACATCCACCAGCAGACCGCCCATGCCGGGCACAGAGTAGAGGGATTCCACATAGATGGAGCCCATGGCGGTCAGCAAAATCATGGAGGGGATGGTCTGGATCAGCGGCACAAAGGCGTTGGGAAACACATGGCGGGCCATAATGGCGGCGTTCTTCACGCCCTTGGCCCGGGCCAGACGAACATAGTCCTTGTTCAGCTCGTCCACCATATAGCGGCGCATCCACAGGGCAAAGGTGGCGGTGTTGTAAAGGGACAGGGAGATGGTGGGCAGAATCCAGCTGGAAAAATCCCCCTGTTTAAAGAGCATGGGCAGCCCCAGCCATTCGGTGGCGTAGGTCTGGATGAACAAATGATACACCGCAGAAGGGATTGCCATCACCAGCACCACAAACAGCATCCCCAGCTTATCGGGGATCCCGTCTTTGAAGCGGGTCATAAAAACGCCCAGGGGAATACCGACCACCAGGGACAGGGCGATGGCCAACAGGCCCATTTCCACCGAAATGGGGGCCTTTTCCGCTACAATTTCGGAAATCGCCACATTGGGACGGTAGATCCAGGAGGTGCCCAGGTCCCCCTGGAACAGATCGGCGTAAAATTTGGCCAGCTGCACCGGAATAGGATCCCGCAGGCCCATCTCGGTGAGGATCGTCTCCCGCTGAATCTCGGTCATTTTGTCGTAGCTGTCTCCCAGATACCCTTCCTCCGGCATCAGCCGCAGCAGGCAGAAGATGATGGTCAGGATGACAAACAGCGTCAGCACCGCTTGTGCCAGTCGCTTGAGGAGATATTTGAACATGAGCAGCGCTCCTTTTTGTGTGGAGTAGGGTTCACGGACGCAAACGGCGCCGCAAGGGCTGTGGCGTTGTTTCCGCCCGCAAACAAAGGAGAATCCCCGGGGCCCCGGCGGCTTGAAGCCGCCGGGGCCTTCGGGGGAAACCGGGAATCGATAATTTCAAAGGACGCAGGTCAGGACTGGCTGGCTTCTTTTTCCGCCTCCCAGGCAGCCTGAGCAGCCTGGAACTCCTCCAGGCTCATGGATTTCTCCAGGAGCTTGGCGCCCTTATACTTCAGAGTAGAAACGCCGAAGGGGGCGAAGGGACGATCAAAGGGGCTGACCAGGTTGACGCAGTAACCGTCGTTCTTCACCGCGAAGGGGATGAGGAAGGCGTGCTCGATGAAGTAGGCCTCTGCCTCGGCAAAGAGGTTGTACCGGGCATCCAGATCCAGCTTCTCCGCCTTTGCGGTATCCAGCATCTTGTTGTAGACGGTGATGGTCTGTCCCACATACTTGGGATCCAGGCCGGGAGTGCCCTCCGCATAGACCTCATCGGTCAGATAGGAGGGATCGGTGGCCATCTCAGGCCAGTTGTAGGTGGAGTCGATGCCGAAGGGATCGGTGTAGGTCTCAGGGTCAGCATAGTCGGGGCCCCAGTTGCAGAGCATCAGGGCGTAATCGCCGGCCTGACGAACCTGGGAGAGGAAGTTGGTGGAAGGACCGGCCACCAGGATGATGTCGATGTAATCGGTGCCCAGGGTCTCCTCCAGCTGCTGCTCCACGATCTGGCACTGCTTATCCCAGTTGGCGGTGGAGGGATTGTAGCTCATGAGGATCTTGACAGGGAAGGTGGCGCCGGCGGCGGTCAGCTCTTCCACAGCCTTTTCCTTGTACTCCAGGGCCTTGGCGGTGTCAAAGCCGTGGTTGGGATCGTTGGTGTAGTCCTTGAGGGCATCCAGCTGGGTGTAATCCACACCTTCGCTGTTGGAAACAAAGTTGGGAGGAGTGATGGTGCCAATCAGCTGGCTCTCAGGATCATAAGGCTCCTCGATGGCCTTGGCCTTCGCACGGTCCAGACCGTAGAAGATGGATTTCCGGAAGTTCTCGTTGTTGACCGCCAGGGTCCAGTTGTCCGGCTCATACTCTTCGTCAAACCGGGGATAGAAGTTGAAGCAGTAGAAATAGGAGAAGTAGCCGTTGCGCTGGGGAGCCACCACCTGGCTCAGCTCCGGATCGTTCATCCAGGTGGGCAGCAGGTCGGCGGGGATGACAGCGTAGTCGGTCTCCCCTCTCTGATACATGGTGGGGGCCAGGGTCAGGGCTTCCTTGTTGAAGGTCTCCTGAATCTCCTCGATAAAGACATTGTCGGCATCCCAGTATTTGTCATTCTTGACATAGGTGTGGGAAACCTGGGGCTGGAAGTCCGCCAGACGATAAGCGCCGCAATAGAGCATATTGTCGGCGGTGGTGCCGAACTTATCGCCTACCTCCGCCAGGAAATCTCCCTGAACGGGCATGAAGCAGACATAGGTGAGCATGGACAGGAAATAGGGGCAGGGAGCATTGAGGGTATACTCCAGGGTGGTGTCATCCACCGCCCGGACACCGATCTCGTTGATGTCGGTCACGGTGCCGGCGTAGAACTCGGCGGCGTTCTTGATGACGCTGCACACGATCTCAGAGGTGGTGGACTGGTTCTCAGGAGTTACCACCCAGTGCAGGGCGTCCACAAAGTTCTGAGCGGTAACAGGACCATACTCGGTGCCGTCGTTGCGCACCCACACCGCGTCGTCACGGAGCTTGAAGGTCCAGGTGAGGCCATCCTCAGAGGTGGACCACTCGGTGGCCAGGGCGGGCTGCACATTGCCGTACTTGTCGTACTCCACCAGGGTGTCCACACCCTGAGCGGCGGCTTCCATATCCACCGTCTTGCTGGAATACAGGTAGTTCAGGGTGGTGGCCTCAGAGCCGTACAGCTTGCGGTAAACGCTGGAGCCCTCGGCGGCGGCGCTGCTGCTGCCGGTGTCGCCGGAAGCGGCGCTGCTGCCGGTGCTGGAGCTGGAGCTGCCGCCGCAGGCGGCCAGGCTCAGAACCATCGCCAGGCTCAGAACCAGGGATAACAGTCTTTTCATCTTCTCTTTTCCTCCTTATGGTCAAATGCAATTTATCATTCTGAAGCAGACGCCGAACCGAAATCCAGCGTTTGACAGAAGAACTTCTTATTCCCAACAGTCGCAGGGGATTGCCTCCACGCCGATGCCTGGGGCATCCGTCATCTGGATGGCAGCGCCGCTGTAAAGGGGCCCGCCGACGTAGGGATCATACTTGCACAGGGACGGACCATCCAGATCCGCCAGAGTGATGATCCCCTTGCCCGCCGCCAAATGGGCCGCGGCGCTGACCGACAGCTTGCTTTCCAGCATACAGCCGATCATGCAGTGTACCTGATAGATCTCCGCTATGGCGCAGATTTTCAGCGCCTGCCAGATGCCTCCGGTCTTCATCAGCTTGATATTAATCAGGTCCGCCGCGCCCCGACGGATGATCTCCACCGCGTCCTCCGGGGAGAAAACGCTCTCATCCGCCAGAATGGGGGTGGAAACCGCTTTGGTGATCTTCTCCATCCCCGCCAGATCGTGGGCCTTCACCGGCTGCTCCACCAGCTGGATATTCAGCCCCTTGTCCTCCATGGCGGTGATGATCCGGACAGCCTCTTTGGCGTTCCAGCCCTGGTTGGCGTCCACCCGGATGTCCACCTGGGGGCCCACCGCCTGACGGATGGCGGCAATCCGCTCCACATCCCCCAGGCCTTCCTTGCCCACCTTCACTTTGAGGATATGATAGCCCTTGGAGACGGCGTCCAGGCTGTCGGCAACCATGGTGGGGATGTCGTTGACACTGATGGTCAAGTCGGTTTCAAACTGGGTGCGATGACCGCCCAGAATTTGATAAAGAGGACGGCCCAGGCTCTTGGCGTACAGATCGTACAGGGCCATGTCCACCGCGGCCTTGGCGGAGGTGTTCTTGACCATGCAGCCATGGAGCTTTGCCATCACCCCGTCCAGATCCTCCAGCTCCATTCCCACCAGGGCGGGCCGGATATAATCGTGGATGGCACAGAGGATAGAGCCGGTGGTGTCGCCGGTGATGACGGCGGTGGGAGCCGCCTCTCCATAGCCTTCCAGGCCGTTGTCGGCGGTGATCCGAACCA
This sequence comes from uncultured Oscillospiraceae bacterium, assembly GCA_949298535.1. Lineage (GTDB taxonomy): Bacteria > Bacillota > Clostridia > Oscillospirales > Ruminococcaceae > Angelakisella. Next base: position 38,996 of record CASFXA010000094.1, on the reverse strand, counting down.
CCACATCCTCCACCATCTCCACCGTCCGCAGGGCGGTTTTAAAGGGCCGCTCCAGAGGGATACGGACCGACCCGGTGCGAATATCCACTATTTTCATCGGTATCTCACCTTCAAAAATGCAATTTCATGGGCCGGTTGGTGCAAACAGCATCCTTCTGCCCCATCAAAATTTCAACCTCGTTTTTTGTTGAATTCACCGGTATTTTTTTCTTTATAATAACATTGGTGACATTATACCACCCGATTTTAGGGATGTAAAGCCGTTGGAGAGAATTTATTCAGGAACAAACTGACAAAATACCGGGGAAATTCCAGCCTCAATTGTTAGTTGCTACAAAGATAGAAAGAAAAAATGCAACTTTATCACTGACAACCTGATTTGCAGGAATAGTTGCAAATCAGGCTTCTCTCTCTTTTCTGCGCCATTTTCTCCTTTCCAGGCGTAAAATCATCGTCTTTTCCGCCTCCCGCTCCCTCTCTTTCCCGAAGTTTTCCTTATTTTTTTGTGCCACACCCTATCACACCCCTGCTGCCGCTTTTCAGGTTTCGCCGGAAAATTTCCTTTTCTACTTTTAAAACTCCTCTGTCCTCCGCTTTGAGAAAAAATTTGCGGAAGAAAAACAAAATATCCAGTGCCAGAGACGGCTTTTTGGTGTATGATAAGAGTGAACTGATAGGGGCAAAAAGGAGGGAGCCACAGCTTGGATTATATGGAGACAGTAGCCTGCTACAGCCCCCAAACCCTGGAAGAAGAGGGGGATCGCATACAGATGCTCCGGTTGGCGGAGCTGTTCCCCGACGGGATGCTCACCCGGGACAACGGGGTGGCCCATTTTGCCAGCAGCGGCCTGATCCTCAACAGTGCCATGACCCACGCCCTGCTGGTGCGCCACAATATCTACCGCACCTGGAGCTATACCGGCGGCCACGCCGACGGAGACCCCGACCCCCTGGCGGTGGCGCTGCGGGAGGCCCGGGAGGAAACCGGCGTACCAGTCCGTCCCCTGATGGAGCAGCCCGCTTCACTGGATATTCTGCCGGTGCGGGGCCATTGGCGCCGGGGCGTTTATGTGCCGCCCCATTTTCATTTGGATCTGGGGTATCTGCTGATGGCCGACGACCAGCTGCCGGTTCGGAGCAAACGGGACGAAAACAGCGCTGTCCGGTGGGTCCCCTTGTCGGAGCTGGAGGAGGTGTGCGCCGAACCCCCCATGCTGGAGGTGTACCGGAAGCTGCTGCGCCGGGCCTGCATCCTCCGGGGAATTCCCCGTCCCCAGCGCCTGCGGGACCTGCCGGGACAACGGGAAACCTTCTTTCTGGAGGCCAAGCAGGCCACCGGCGGCTTGCCGGAAAGCCTCTGGGAAACCTGCTCCGCTTTTGCCAACACCGCTGGCGGAGTCATTCTGCTGGGGGTGGCGGAGGAACCGGACCACACCCTGCGCCTTTTCGGGCTGCCGGACGCTGAAGCCCTGGAGGCAGACCTGTGGGACAGTCTTGCGCAGCCGGGACTGATCCACAATCTTCAGCTGGCTCCCAGCAACGTCTATATCCAACGGGAGGAGGGGAAGGATATTCTGGTGCTGGAAATCCGGCCCGCTCCCGGGGAACGGCGGCCTGTCTACCTGGGAGATGATCCTTTTCAGGGGACTTATGTCCGCCGTCACGACGGCGACTACCGCTGCTCCCGTCAGGAGGTTCTGTTCCTGGCCCGGGAAAATCCCAGATTGCTGGAAATGCTCAACCACCCTGAGCCCACTATAAAAAAGAACGGAGAATGATTATGGCTGAAACCGGCATCTTCGATATCATCGGCCCCAATATGGTGGGGCCCTCCAGCTCCCACACCGCGGGGGCGCTGCGCATCGCCCTGCTGGCGGGAAAAATGCTCCATTCCACTCCTGCGTCGGTATCCTTTACCCTCTACGGCTCCTTCGCCCGCACCTATCGGGGCCACGGCACTGACCGGGCGCTGTTGGCGGGGATTTTGGGGATGAATACCGAAGATCTGCGGATCCGGGATTCCTTTTCCCTGGCGGACCAGGCGGGTCTTCGGTATGCCTTTGAAGTGAACACTGAAAACCGGGAGGTTCATCCCAATACGGTGGACATCTTTCTCACCGGAACAAGCGGCGAAGAGGTGCAGATCACCGGCGTATCGGTGGGAGGCGGTGCGGTGCGGATCACCCGCATCAACGGCGTCAAGGTTCGCTTTTCCGGCGAATACAACACCCTTATCGTCCGCCAGCTGGACGCCCCCGGAGTGGTGGCCGCCATCACCCGGATTCTGGCGGAGCATCACATCAACATCGCTTTTATGCGGATGTACCGGGAGGGCAAGGGAGATACCGCCTACACCATCATTGAGGCGGACGGGGAGATCCCGGAGGCTGCCGCCGGGGAGATCCGCGCCCAGAAGAACATCCACAGCGCCACCCTAATCACCATCTGAACAGGAGGAAACAACCATGAATTTTAAAAACGCCCGGGAACTGCTGGAACTGTGCGGCAGCCAGGGAATGAATATCGGTCAGGTGATGGTGGAGCGGGAGGTGACGGCTCTGGAACAGTCCAGGGAGGAGACCTTCCAGCGGATGCGCCGGGCTTATTCCATTATGAAGGAGGCCGCCAACACCGCCTGCCAGACCCCTCAAAAGACCATGGGCGGCCTCATCGGCGGAGAAGCCTCCCGGCTGGAGAAACGCCGCCTCAGCGGAACATCAGTCTGCGGGCCGCTGATGGCCCGGGCCGTCAGCTGCGCCATGGGAGTGCTGGAAGTCAACGCCTCCATGGGGCTGATCGTTGCCGCCCCCACCGCCGGTTCCTCCGGGGTGCTGCCAGGGGTGCTGCTGGCGCTGCAGGAGGAACATCAGCTGTCCGATGAGGAGATGCTGCCTCCTCTGTTCTGCGCCGCCGCGGTGGGGTATCTCATCTCCCGCAACGCCACTGTGGCGGGAGCGGAAGGGGGCTGTCAGGCGGAGGTGGGAGCCGCTTCCGCCATGGCTGCCGCTGCCGCGGCGCAGCTGATGGGCGGAACGCCGGAGCAATGTCTCCGGGCCGCTTCCACCGCTCTGGCCAACATTCTGGGGCTGGTGTGCGATCCCATTGGCGGACTGGTGGAAGCTCCCTGCCAGAGCCGTAACGCCATGGGCGCCGCCAATGCCCTCATTTCGGCGGAACTGGCCCTGGCGGATGCCGCGCTGAACATCCCCTTTGACGAAATGGTGGATACCATGCTGGCTGTGGGCAGATCCATGCCGGCGGAGCTGCGGGAAACGGCGCTGGGCGGCATCGCCGCCTGTCCCAGCTGCCGCAGCCGGGGAATCTGCAAGGGCTGACGGATCAGCTGCCCGCACAACGGCTTTCGGGGAACAAAATCTGTCTCTCCCCGGAACGGGGTGCGGGAAGGAAGCTGCTCCTTCCGGTTTTGTAAAAAAATAACAAAAGGACCTTTTGTGAGAGCGACAAATCGCTGCGCTCCCGCAGAAGGTCCTTTCATTTGATCATCCTTCCGGCAGAATTGGCGCCGCCGAATCAAAGGCGGAAAGGAAATCACCGCCGTATCCCTTTCAGAACATCTGGAAAAGCTCTTCTCCCAGATCCTTTGACTCACCGGGGAAGGAGGTTTTTCGCTTCTCTGGGGTCTTGAAACCGGAAAAGCCCCGAAGGGAATTGCCGCGCTTCCCTTTGGGGAAACGGTCCCCATCCCGGAAAGCTGTTTTTTCTCAGCCAAAACCGGTCCCCCTCCGTTTTTCTTTCCGCGGAGAGGAACCGGTCTTCACAACATTTATTGGACAGAAGGAACTTGTGCTGATAGCTTTATTGAGCCGCCGTATTCTGCACCTCCGGCTCCTCGGGAACACTTTCGTCCAGAGTCAGCTCCAGGGTTTTGGCTCTGCCGTCCCGCAGCACCGTCAGGGAGATGGTGTCTCCGGGATCGTGGTTCTCCAATACGGCTTTGAAATCGGACACCTGGGAAATCTGCTCCCCATCCGCTTCCAGGATACAGTCTCCCTTCTGGAGGCCGGCCTTTTCAGCGCCGCTGCCTTCCTCCACCGAGTAGACATAGACCCCCAGATACTGGACGCCGTAGCGCATGGCTGTGGAGAAATCCTGAATGTCCACCAGGGTGACCCCCGCTTTGGACCGCCCGCTGACATAGCCCTGGGAAATCAGCTGCTCCACCACCGGCATAGCGGTATCGATGGGGATGGCGAAGCCCAGGCCTTCCACGTCGCTGCCGGAACTCTTGGCGTTGACAATACCGATCAGCTCGCCTTTGCTGTTGAACAGACCGCCGCCGGAATTACCGGGGTTGATGGCGGCGTTGGTTTGCAGCAGATTCATGGTCTCCCCTTCCACAGTCACTTCCCGGTTCAGGGCGCTGATGATGCCGTTGGTGACGGTACCGCCCAGCTCGCCCAGCGGATTGCCCACGGCGATGGCGGTGTCTCCCACCTGAAGGCTGTCGGAGCTGCCGATCACAGCTGCGGTGAGGCCCTCGGCGTCAATCTTCAGCACTGCCAGGTCGGTCTTGGAATCTGCTCCCACAATCTCCGCCTCATACTCGGTGCCGTCATACAGGCGAACCGTCACCTGATTGGCTCCATCGATGACGTGGTTGTTGGTGACAATGGTGCCATCCTCCGAAATAATCACGCCGCTGCCGGCGCTGGCGGAAATGGTTCTGGAGGAGAAGAAGCCGCTGTCGCTGACCACCTCCGCCGTGATTTCCACCACGGAGGGAGAAACCTTCTCCACCACCTGGCTGACGCTCAGTTCCTCTCCGGAGGAAGAGGCGGATTCTCCTTCGGTGACCACGGAGCGGTAAACAACGGTGCTGCTGTTGTCGCCGCCCATCAGCTTGAGGGCGGCATAGCCGCCGCCGAAGCCTGCCGCGCCGGAGACCACCATGCACCCTGCCAGCAGCAGGGCCGTACCCGCTCCCTTCCTGTGGCGGCGCTTCCTTTCCGGAGGACGCTGCCCGCCGGAAGGAGCGCTGTAAGGCTGATAGTAGTTCATGCGATTCAGATCAAAATTTTGCTGCTCATTTTCATTATGTTGATAGCCGTTGTTCTCAAACATTCTGAACAACCTCCCGCTGATTGAATTTCGTTCCCCATTCAGGTCTTCCCTGAACTGTGACTATATCATAATGGGTAAATATGAAATCCAATTGAAAAAAATGGCGGGGGTGCATGAAAGTTTTTTGAAAAAACTGTTACTTCGTTAATTCCATATCAAGTGGGGTGAAAAAGAATCTGCCCCCCCAAAAACCTCTTTTCCTGTTGAAAACGGCATCCTTCTCCCAGATCCACTGAAATTTTACAAGCCTGTCCCCTGTATTTTCTCTTCAAAAGATTGCGCGTCGTTGTATAATGGAACAACGGGACCAGTTCCTTGAGAGATTTGAGAGAAAAGGATGTGTCTTTTGATGAAAATTACGGTGATGGGGTGCGGCCGCTGGGGCGGTTTTCTGGCCTGGTATCTGGATACCCTGGGCCATGAGGTGACCCTCTGGGGCCGTCCAGGCTCCTCCCGCCTGGAACAGCTGCGCCGAACCAGAACCAACGGTCTGGTGACCTTTCCTGAAACGGTAGCTTTTTCCAGCCGCCTTCACGCCGCGGCGGAGGACAGCGAAATTCTGGTGATTTCCGTGGGAGCCCAAAGCCTCCGAAACCTGATGGAGAGGCTGCCCCCGGAAAAACTCCGGGGCAAACCTGTCGTCCTGTGTATGAAAGGGATTGAAAATGGCACTGGCCGCCGCCTCAGCCAGGTGGCGCGGGAATTTGTCTCCCCGGACACGCCGGTGGCAGTATGGGTAGGCCCCGGCCATGTACAGGAATTCACCCGGGGCGTTCCCAACTGCATGGTCATTGACTCCCAGGACCGACAGGTGACCGCTTCCCTGGTGGAAGCCTTCCGGGGATCCCTCATCCGTTTTTACTATGGTACCGATCTGATCGGGACTGAAGTAGGGGCCGCTTCTAAAAATGTCGTCGGCATCGCCGCCGGTATGCTGGACGGCCTGGGGCTCTCCTCCCTGAAAGGAGCCCTTATGGCACGGGGAGCACGGGAGATCGCCCGGCTCATCCAGGCCATGGGAGGCGACTGGCGCAGCGCCTACGGCCTTGCCCATCTGGGGGACTATGAGGCCACCGTCTTCTCCCCCCACAGCCACAACCGGGCCTTCGGGGAAGCCTTTGTCGCCGGCAGGGACTTCGGCCAGCTGGCGGAAGGGGTGGAAACCGCCCGGGCCCTGGCCCTGCTGGAACAGCGGTACCAGGTGGAACTGCCCATCTGCGACGCGGTGCGCCAGGTGCTGGACGGAGCATCCGCCCCCCGGGAGGCCCTGGAACAGCTGTTTCTCCGCAGCCTCAAGGAGGAATTTTGAGGGGGAGGCATCCAAAAGCTGACAAGGAGATGCGGGAGGACAGCCAAAGGTATGATTGGTACCAAAGGTCACCAGGGGATACGCCCAAAGGGACTCGTCCCTTTGGAAACCCGTTGTTGAGGCTATAGCGAGTGGGTTAGTCCAGCAAACAGCCTGCCGCTGTTTTGGCTGGTACCTTTTAGGCTTAAGGGGAACGGGTGAGGGAATGCTTTCTGCTTCTGCTTCGGCAGAAACAAAACCACCCGCTCGCCGGTTGTCCGGGTAAAGCCGGACAATCCACTCGCTGCTTTCGGCGGGGATGATTTCCATTTTATAAGGAAAAAGATTCTGGCCGCCAAGGCGGCCAAAAGGGGGGGGGCGGCGGTAAAGGCGCCGCCCCCTGGATATGCCGCTGGTTCCGCTCCTCTCCCCCCTGCATCAGAAAAAGTTCTTGCTTTTTGTCCGCTCCGGCGGTATAATGTCCCACCGTGAGGGAATGAAGTTCTCCCTGGGCCACAGCCCGAACCGCTCGGAAACAAAGAGCTGATGACTTCTGTGATTGGATTCACAGGGTCATCAGCTCTTTTTTGCGTTTCAGAGGGGAATGATTGCCTGTTCAGATTTCCTCCGGCCGGGCTCCTTCTTCCAGCCCGGGGCGGAGGGCGGCGCAGAGGACAATTCCTGGTAAAACCAGAAAAAAGGCGTCCTCATAGATCTTCAGCCATACTCTGGACAGTACAAGGAACCGGGCGCCATAGGAATGTTTTCCAAAAAACACCCAGAAATAAAAGGAGAAAGCCAGGTATCCTGCCATCATCAATATGCTCACCGCCGAGGCGGCCATCCGCGCCCGGGAACGAAGACAGAAACGCCGGCGAAGAACCGGCACCAGCAGCAGCCAAGCTGCGGCGTATCCGGTGAAAAAATAGTGAAGGGGCCGCAGACAGTATTGATAGGCTCTCTGGAGCGCCAATTCTCCTGGTTCAAAGGGATCCAGCGCAGCGCAAAAGGAAAATCCCGCCCAATAAAGGCCCAATGTCAGAAAAAACAATACAAGGAAAATCACATCCAAACGCGATTTGTTTTTCATACCCGCTCCTTTCCGGCGAACCGCCTTTTTCCTCTGTTTGGGAGAGAAGCGCATCCTCCCTCAGTTCTCCTCTCTCCCCTGGCCGGGGCGGAGGGCGGCGCAGAGGAAAAGCCCCGGCAGCACCATAAAAAAGGCTTCATCGTGGATTTCCCGGATCGTGCTGGGAATGGGCACAGAGCCGTTCCACAAATACCAGGCAAAGGCCAGGTAGCCCGCCGTCATCAGTCCCGCCGCCAGGAACGCCGCTGCCCGGGCCCCATGGGGGAGGGAAAATGGCGCTGCGGCCAGGGGCACCAGCAGCAGCCAGGAGACTGCGTATCCTGACAGCAGATAGCCCAGAGGCCGGACGACATAGTGGTAAAGGAGCCGCAGCAGATAGACCTCCATGTCAGGCTGGCGGATCTCCCAACAGATGATCTCCACCACATACGCCACGAAAAAAAGCAGGAACAAAAGCAGGAAAATCGCATCAAGGGGGGATTTGTTCTTCATAGCTCCTCCTTTCTGACCAGCTGTCAACCGTCGCTTTCATCCAAAGGGACATTTTCGGCGTTCATTCTTTCCATTTTCTGTATCCGTATCTTTATTGTATAATGACCGGGTTTTTCTTGTCAATATTCTCCGTTTTTTTGCTGAAAAAAAGAATATTTATTTAAAATATACAATTCCAGCATATAAATCTGTCTTGAAAAGGGGTTTTGGATCATGCTTTTCAGTCTCGCGCTCATTTTTCTCTGGGGAATGATTCTGGGTGGACTGTTCCACCGGCTGCAGCTGCCTCCATTATTGGGAATGCTGCTGACGGGGATGCTGCTGGGTCCCAGTTTGCTGAATCTTCTGGACAGCTCCATCCTGGGCATCTCCGCCGATCTTCGGAAAATCGCTCTCATTGTCATTCTCACCCGGGCGGGGCTGAATCTGGAGCTGGACGAGCTGCGCCGTGTAGGACGTCCCGCTGTGCTGATGTGCTTTGTTCCCGCCTCCTTTGAGATCATTGGCATTCTGCTGCTGGCCCCGCCTCTGCTGGGGCTGTCCCCGCTGGAGGCGGCCATTTTGGGAACGGTGCTGGCGTCGGTCTCTCCGGCGGTGGTGGTGCCACGGATGCTGCGGCTGATGGAAGAAGGCTGGGGGCGGGCCGCCGGGGTTCCCCAGCTGGTAATGGCGGGGGCTTCGGTGGACGACGTCTTTGTCATCGTTCTGTTCAGCGCCTTCACACGCTTAGCCTCCGGCGGCTCTGTTTCCCCCCTGGATTTTGCCCGGATCCCCCTTTCCATCCTCCTGGGAACCGCCGGAGGCGTGGTTTGTGGTTTGGGGCTTTCCCTGCTGTTTGGCCGCTTCCATCTCCGGGACAGCCTGAAGGTGCTGATTATTCTCAGTATTTCTTTCCTGCTGGTAACGGCGGAGGACCATCTCACCGGAGTGGTGGGCTTCTCCAGCCTGCTGGCGGTGATGAGCCTGGGGGTCACCCTTCGCCTGCGCCGCCGGGAAGTGGCCCAGCGTCTTTCCGCCAAATACGGCAAGCTGTGGGTGGCGGCGGAGCTGCTGCTCTTTGTGCTGGTGGGGGCCGCCGTGGACCTCCGGTATGCTCTGCTGGCAGGGGGAGCCGTCGTGCTGGTGATCCTGGGGGCCCTGGTGTTCCGGATGGCGGGAGTGCTGACCGCGGTGGCCGGAAGCCGGCTTTCCCTCAGAGAGCGGCTGTTCACCATGGTTGCCTACTGCCCCAAAGCCACCGTCCAGGCGGCCATCGGCGGCGTCCCTCTGGCCATGGGTCTTGCCTGCGGTCCAATGGTGCTGACTGCCGCAGTGATGGCGATACTTATTACAGCGCCTTTGGGAGCTATTGCCATCGACGCCACCTACCGGCGGCTTTTGCAGCAGGAGCCGGGAGAGAACCCGTGATTCCATCCATATCCGCAGGCTTTGGGAAGCAATCCGCCTCTCCGGAGCTTGCGGCGACGGAATCCATCCCAAAGGCTGGCAAACACCCCTGTACTTTTCTATTGCGCCGTGCTACAATGGGAGCCAGGAGATACCGCGCTTTCGGGCCGGTATCCTTTATTCTGACGTGAAAAGGCGATGATCGTTCTTGCAGGACCACAACCTCCTGACAGTGGGCAGCGTCCCCAAAAAGATGCTGCTGTTCGCGATTCCCATCTTCCTGAGCAATCTGTTTCAACAGCTGTACAACGCCGCTGATTCCCTCATTGTGGGCAACTTCATCGGCGAACAGGCCCTGGCCGCCGTAGGCTCCTCCGGCAGCCTCATCATGCTCCTCATCGGGTTCGTCAACGGGATGGCTTTGGGGGCCGGCGTCCTCATCGCCCAGCTTTACGGCGCCCAGGACGCCAAACGTCTGGAGCGGGCGGTTCACACCACCGTCGCTCTGGGCATCGGATGCGGCGTGGTCCTCACAGTGCTGGGGGTGGCCCTCAGCCCTCAGATCCTCCGCTGGATGGGAACCCCCGAGGATGTCATGTCCAGCTCGGTGCTTTATTTCCGGGTCTACTTTTTGGGATGCAGCGCGGTGGTCCTCTATAATATCGGCGCGGGCATCCTGCAGTCGGTGGGGGACAGCCGCAGCCCCATGAAATACCTCATCATCTCCTCAGCGGTCAATGTGGTGCTGGATCTGTTCTTTGTGGCAGTGCTCAAGCAAGGGGTGGGCAGCGCCGCTTTGGCCACTGTCATCAGCCAGGTGGTCAGCGCTGTGTTGGCCTTCCGTAAGCTGGGACGCACAAAGGAGGCCTATGGCGTCCGGTGGCGGCAGGTGCGCTTCGACCTGCCCATGCTTCAACGGGTGGTGGGATTGGGTATCCCCTCCGGCGTGCAGAACTCGGTCATCGCCCTGGCCAACGTCATCGTCCAGTCCAACATCAACGCCTTCGGCTCCGCCGCGATGGCCGGCTGCGGCGCTCACGCCAAGGTGGAGGGCTTCGCCTTTCTGCCCATCACCTGCTTCGCGCTGGCCCTCTCCACCTTTGTCAGCCAGAATATCGGCGCCCAAAGATACGACCGGGTGCGCAAGGGAATCCGCTTCGGCCTGCTGTGCAGCCCCCTTTTGGCGGAGGGGATCGGAGTGGTGATCTTCCTGCTCTCCCCTGTTTTTGTCTCCGCCTTCAATCATCAGCCTGAGGTGGTGGCTTACGGCGTCAATTACGCCCGCACGGTGGCCCTCTTTTATTTCCTTCTTGCTTTTTCCCATTGCTGCGCCGGTATCCTTCGGGGAATGGGACGCCCCATCATCCCCATGGCCATCATGCTGGCCATCTGGTGTGCTTTGCGCATCACCTATATCACCGTCACCGTCCGCATCTTCCCCACCATCCAGGTGGTATACTGGGCCTATCCTCTCACCTGGGGCATCAGCTCCCTGTTGTTCGCCTTCTGTTTGACCAGGCTGAAGTTCCCGCCCATGGAAGAAGTTCCGGCGGGGTGAGACAAGGGGAGCATCCCATTCCAACCTGAGCCGGGATCCATAACTTTCAACGATTGTCAGCCGCCACCGGCGGCTCAAAGGCGGCGGCAGCCCAGCTGCCGCCGCTTCTTCGTCTTTTTCAGGGGAACCGTTCTCCCAGCGGAGTTCTATCCTTTCCCCCATGGTCCACTGGGTTTTTCTTTTCCCCGCCCCCGTTTCGTGCTATAATACCTCCATATTAACAGAAAGGACCCTCTCTCATGAATCTGATTGAACAGCTTTCCCGGGAGCTTTCCCTCCGGGTTTCTCAGGTGCAGGCCGCTGTGGATCTCATTGACGCCGGCAACACCATTCCCTTTATCGCCCGTTATCGCAAGGAGATGACCGGCAGCCTGGACGACGCCCAGCTGCGGGACCTGGATGACCGGCTGACCTATCTGCGGAACCTGGACAAGCGGCGGCAGGAGATCCTCTCCTCCATTGAGGAGCAGGGAAAACTGACCCCGGAGTTATCCGCCGCCATCGCCGCTGCCGGGACCCTGGCGGAGGTGGAGGACCTGTACCGCCCCTACAAGCAGAAGCGGAAAACCCGGGCCAGCGTCGCCCGGGAAAAAGGTCTTGCCCCCTTGGCAGAAGCCATTCGCGCCCAAAACACTTTGGCGGAACCGCTGAAGATGGCCCAGGAGTATGTGGACACGGAAAAAGGGGTGGAAACACCGGAGGCAGCCCTGGGAGGGGCGTTGGACATCATCGCCGAGGAGCTTTCCGATGACGCCGCCATCCGGGGGCAGCTGCGGCAACTGATCCGGGAACAGGGGGTCATCTCCGTCACAGGAGACCCTGAAAGCGCTACCTACGCCATGTACGCCAACTTCTCCGAAGCGGTAGGGCGCATCGCGCCCCATCGGGTGCTGGCCATCAACCGGGGGGTAAAGGAGGGGGCCCTGAAGGCTTCCCTTCAGCTGGATGGGGACCGGGCGGTGGCCCTGCTGTGCCGCCATGCCGTTACTGCCAAAAATCCCTGCGGACGGGCGGTGGCGGAGGCTGCCGCGGACAGCTGGAAGCGTCTGCTGGCTCCCTCCCTGGAGAATGAAACTTTTTCCGACCTTTTTGAGGCTGCCAGCGAACAGGCCATCAAAGTATTCGGGGAAAACCTCCACCATCTGCTGATGCAGCCCCCGGTAAAAGGCCGGGTGGTGCTGGGGCTGGATCCCGCTTACCGCACCGGCTGCAAGATCGCCGTGGTGGACGAAACCGGCAAGGTGCTGGACACCACTGTTATCTATCCCACTCCGCCCCAAAACAAGGTGGCTGAGGCCAAAAAGATCCTCTTAAAGCTCATTGAAAAACATGGAGTGTCGGTCATTTCCATCGGCAATGGCACAGCCTCCCGGGAATCGGAACAATTTGTGGCGGATCTGATCCGGGAAAGCGGCCTGTCCCTTTCCTATATGGTGGTCAGCGAAGCGGGAGCCTCCGTCTATTCCGCCTCCAAACTGGCCAGCGAGGAATTCCCTCAGTTTGACGTCTCCCTCCGCAGCGCCGTTTCCATCGCCCGGCGGCTCCAGGATCCTTTGGCGGAGCTGGTAAAAATTGACCCCAAAGCCATCGGCATCGGCCAATACCAGCACGATATGCCCAAAGCCCGACTGGACAGCACCCTCAGCGGCGTGGTGGAAAGCTGCGTCAACTCGGTGGGGGTGGACCTGAACACCGCCTCCTTCTCGCTGCTGGGCCATGTGGCGGGGATCAATGCCGCCGTGGCCAAAAATGTGGTGGCCTATCGGGAGGAAAACGGCGGTTTCACCGCCCGCTCTCAGCTGCTGAAAGTGCCCAAACTGGGGAAAAAGGCTTATGAGCAGTGCGCAGGATTTCTCCGCATCCCCGGAGCGAAGAATCCTCTGGACGCCACTGCCGTTCATCCTGAGAGCTACAAGGCGGCCTCCCTGCTGCTGGAGCGGTGCGGCTTCCGGCTGGCGGACGTGGGCACCGAAGCCCTCTCCACCCTGCCCCAGCGAGCCAAGGACCAAGGGTTGGAAAGATTGGCAGAGGAAGCCGGAATTGGCGTCCCCACCCTCCGGGATATTCTCGACGAGCTGATGAAGCCGGGACGGGATCCCCGGGACCAGCTGCCGCCCCCCATTCTCCGCACCGATGTGATGAAGATGGAGGACTTAAAGCCGGAAATGATCCTCACCGGCACGGTGCGCAATGTCCTGGACTTTGGCGCCTTTGTGGACATCGGGGTTCACGAGGACGGATTGGTTCACATTTCCCAGCTTTCGGAACGGTTTGTAAAGCATCCTTCCCAGGTGGTGAAGGTAGGGGATGTGGTAAAGGTAAAGGTGCTGGATGTGGACCTGAAGCGTGGCCGTATCTCCCTGACCATGAAGGGATTGGAATAAGCCTTTCCCAGGGATGCAAAAGAAACCGGAATCCGCAGACAAGGAGATGGATCCCTTTGGGACCCCTCCGGCTGCCTGAGGAGCCGTCTCCTTTCTTTTCAGCCCGCAGCCGTGGGGGCGGAGATGAAAGGGCCGCCCCCTTGTGTTTATCCCATTGATACAGGCGAAAATGCCTCCTGTTTCTGCTGGACCAACTTGTTCTGAAGACGGCTTTGTGCCGGATAAAAAGGGCGTTCCCGCGTTATTTGGCAGGAACGCCCTCTTTTTCATTTTCATTGGCCAAGCCGCTTTTCAGGGAAAAGGCATCCTATTTTTTCCGTTGGAAAAAAGGAAAAGGGCTTCTCTTTACGGAATCTCCTTTTGAGAAATATATAATCCCATGGCGCCCTCTTCTCCCGACCAGCTGACGCTGACCGCCTTTTCTCCATTGGTCATCAGGTAGCCTGAGGAGGCCTCCTCCGACGCCCCCGCCGCCTGTTCAAAACCAGCCTGGCACAGCTGCTCCAGGTAGCCCTCCGGATCCGCTACCCCCGTCATCTGGATATAGCAATAGCCTTCCTCCAGGTCCAGCCATCCCCGGACCACCTCGCCCTCCGGCTGAGGCACGCCCTGGGTGTAATCATTCTCCGGCCAGGTTCCCTCCTTTAGCTGCAACAGAGAACCAATGGACTTTGGCGGCTGATTGCTCTGCCAGATTCCGGCGGAAACAGCAATCACCGCCACCAGCACCACCGGAATGATCCAAGCACGCTTTTTCATCCATCTTTCCTCCTGGAAGCGGCAAAACGCCGCAGTAATCTCACAGCCAAAGCCCCCGCTCCCAGGCATCCCAGGACGCAGAGCCCCAGCAAAAGCTCCGGGGAGAGCCAGGAGGAACCCATCACCTGGATGGAGGTGACAGTCACCGCGCCTCCAATCGCCCCCGGCGGAAAGGGATTCCTCATCAGGCTCCACAACAGCGCCGCTCCCACGCCGCAGCCAAGGCACACCAGGCAGCAAAGACCTCCCACCAGCAGCCGGCTGCGATTTTTGCGGGGCCCCAGCTGAAGATTGATCTCCCGGGCAAATTCCTCCGGCGGACCCAGCCGCTCCTCCGTCGCCTGATCCGTTTCACCCTGCTCCCTGGCCGCTTCAAAGGTATCTGCCAGATCCTCTAATACCCGGTGTTTATCTCTCCGCAGCAGGTCCAGCCGGCCTGCCACTGCCCGGCAATATTCCTCTTTCATGGCTGCGCCTCCTTCCATTTTGCCCGTACCGGCTCCAAAAACTCCTCGACACACCGGCTGTAGCTTTCCCAAAACGCCGCCAGTTCCTGAAGGGTGTTCCCCCCCAGGGGAGTGAGGGAATAGTATTTTCTGCTTCCGCCGTTGGCCGGAGCGGGGGCCACCCTGCACCGGACCAGTCCATTTTCCTCCAACCGGTAGAGGATCGGGTAAATGGTTCCCTCCCTGGCCACACCCATGACACCGCCGTGCCGGTTGAGGCGGGTGATGATCTCATAACCATAGGTCTCTCCATCAGCCATCAGACTCAGCAGAATCATTTCCAGGGAGCCCTTTTTAAATTGGCGAAGGTATCGATCCTCCATCCCTGTTTCCTCCTCCGGAATACTATGTTTTACTATTTAGTAATACTAATTATATGGTATCTCTTTGTCCCTGTCAACAGGTTTTTGCCGGCATGAGGTTTTTGATCTGCTGTTCTCCCCCGTAAAAATGTGCTATACTGAAATCGTTTCCACCAGGTTCTGCCGGAAGGGGAAAATTTCTCCCAAGCCGCCGTCCTCCTCTGGTTGAGGCGGAAAATGTGGTGGGGGGAAGTGGCGGCCCTTTGAACCTCCCTGGCCGTTGAGCAGTCTGTGAAAAAAACACCGGCAAGAACACCGGGAATCCAACCGCACAAAGGCCAGAGCGGAGCCCGGTTTTGATCCGGCGCCGGGACCCGCTGGGACGCGAAGCCCTTAAATTGCGTCAGGTTTTGTCAGCAGCCGGCTTGAAAGCCAGGGGACGCCGGACAACCCTGAACGCAGGTCAGAAAAACCGATTCATTTCATCCAACGCAACTGAGTGAAAGGAGATCCACCATGAAACGCAGCGAAATCAACAGCGCCATCCGGGAGATGGAACAGATGATTGCATCTGTCGGCTTTCCCCTGCCCCCCTTCTGCCATTTCACACCGGAGAAGTGGGCGCAGGCAGGGCCGGAATATGACGAAATCCGGGACAATATGCTGGGCTGGGACATCACCGATTACGGCCTGGGGAAATTTGACCAGGTGGGTTTCGCGCTTATCACCCTGCGCAACGGAAATGCGCTCCAGCCGGACCGCTATCCCAAAACCTATGCGGAAAAGCTCCTCTATCTGCGTCAGGAGCAATATTCTCCCATGCACTTTCATTGGAAGAAAATGGAGGACATTATCAACCGGGGCGGCGGAAACGTTCTGATTCGCCTCTATCTCTCCACCACCGCCGGGGAACTGGACCGCCAGTCCCCTGTCACTGTCAGCGTAGACGGCTGCCGCCGCACCGTCTCCGCCGGCAGCCAGGTGCGCCTGACCCCCGGGGAAAGCATCACGGTGTTCCCCGGTTTGTATCACGACTTCACTGTGGAACCCGGTTCCGGTCCGGTGCTGTTGGGGGAAGTGAGCCAGTGCAACGACGACAACAACGACAACCGTTTTCTGGAACCCATGGGGCGCTTTCCCACTGTGGAGGAGGACGAAGCTCCCTATCGGCTGCTTTGCGGAGAATACCCCAAGGCCCCATAATTCGCCTCTCCCCTCTCCGGTTCCCGGCTCTCTGTCCCTTGATTTCAAAGGGGCAGGGAGCCGCTCTTCTTTCCGAAAGACCTTCTCCCCTGTCCCCCGCCTGGACCGGCAAAGGGCAAAAAACGCTCTTGAAATCAGCTGCATTTCCGGCATTCTTTTCCTTCCGCTTCTCCACCCGGGGGCGCTGCCAGCTTTGCCGGAAAAAACATCCGGGACCATTCCACCCCTCAGGCGGAGGGAAAAAGGGCCGTCCAAACCGCGGAGGAACACAGCCTTGACAGCTTGAAGGAAAGGAAAGGGGGGATCACGCCTTTTTTCTCCCCTCCGGCTTTTGTTTCTCCAAGGATCGTCAGGTTCCAAACAGGCCTATGGATACACGAAAAAGGCGGCGGACTAAAAGTCCGCCGCCCACTGCAATTTTCTGCGTCAGAGGAGCAAATCAGCCCTCAGAGATGGCGCCCACAGGGCACGCGCCGGCGCAAGCGCCGCAATCGATGCAGGTATCAGCATTGATCTCGTACTTGCCATCGCCCTCAGAGATAGCGCCCACAGGGCACTCGCCCTCGCAGGTGCCGCAGCTGATGCACTCGTTGCTAATTACATGAGCCATTGGTAAAACACCTCCCATTATTTTTCACTCACATTGTACCACATTGTCCGAAAAATGCAACTGTTTTTTTATTCCGTTTTTTCGTCCCGGGTTTCCCCAGTCTCCTGCTCCGCCTCCGGGGAATGGGGTTTCTTCTTTTTGGGGCCCTTGGGCTCTTTGGACTCCTTGGGCTGTTTGGCGCCGTCCTCCCCCTGTTTTTTCGGGCGCTGCTCTCTGACCCGGTTCTCCCGCAAACTGCGGCAGTCCTCCTTGCTGTAGACCTCCACCGAGCCGTCAGGATCTTTATCCAGATGGACTTTCAGCAGCCCTGTCAGTAAACTGACCTCCGTCACCGTTCCCTTTCCGTCCGGGGTCTGCACCGCCGTCCCCGCCTTGGGCGTCGTGCGCAGCAGGTCCTCGTAGGCCTCCTGCTCATACTTCAGGCAGCACATCAATCGCCCGCAGGTGCCGGAAATTTTGGTGGGATTGAGGGAAAGCCCCTGTTCCTTGGCCATTTTGATGGATACCGGCTGAAATTCTCCCAGAAAAGTGGAGCAGCAGAAGGGCCTGCCGCAGATACCCAGCCCTCCCAGCATCTTCGCCTCGTCCCGAACGCCGATCTGCCGCAGCTCGATGCGGGTGCGGAACACCGACGCCAGATCCTTCACCAGTTCCCGGAAATCCACCCGTCCGTCCGCGGTGAAATAAAAGAGGATCTTATTGTTATCAAAGGTATACTCCACATCCACCAGCTTCATATCCAACTTGTTGGCGGCGATCTTCTCCAGGCCGATGCGGAACGCCTTCTTTTCCTTCGCCTTGTTTTCCTCTATATGGCGCAGGTCCTCCGCCGTAGCCGCCCGGATGATCTTTTTCAGCGGTTTGACAATGTCCTCCTCCTCCATCTGGCGGTTGCGGATGGCCACCGTACCACACTCCACCCCTCTGCTGGTTTCCACAATCACCGGGGTGCCCAGAGGAAGATTCTCCCCATTGGGATCAAAATAATAAATTTTGCCCACTTCCTTGAAGCGGACTCCTATGATCTCAGCCATGAATCACGTTTCCTTCCCCGGCGGCAGACGCCGCCTTTGGTTATCGCAAAGCCTGCTAACGGCGGAGCTGCTCCGCCAGAGCCGCCGACAGCAGCGCTGTATTGCCATTCGCTTCATTTCGTTGTCTGGTCCGGTCCACCTCCTGGCGCAGAGAAATCCCCCTGGCCAGAGAAATCTTCTTTTCCCGGCGCACCTCGTCACTGCCCAGCAGCCGGGATAACGCCACCAGCAGCTGACTGTAAACCGCCCGGTCCTTTTCCCAGGGGGCCATCAGCACCATAAAGCGATAGCCATCCCCGGCAGACATCGCGTCCAGCAGCTGCCACAGGGTCTGCGCCTGCTTTTTCTCTCCCTCGTCTGTCAGCAATTTCACGCCTTTTCCGGGGCTCCCGCCTGACAGCAGCGCCGCCTGACGATATTCCTCCTCCCCAAAGCCCGGCGCCTGCTGCCGCAGCTGGGCCATACACTCCTCCGTTTCCAGAGGCGGCAGCGCTATGGTCACCACCCGGGAAAGAATGGTGGACAACAGCTGATACCGGTTGGGGCACAGAAATACAAACAGCGTCTCCTCCGGCGGTTCCTCAATGAGCTTGAGCAGCAGATTCTGACATTCCACGCTCATCAGCTGGGCGTTTGGCAGCAAAAACACCTTTCCCCTGCCCTCGCTGGGGCTCTGCCAGGCCTGCTGCCGCAGCTGCCGGATGGCCTCCTTTTTGTAGGCGGCGGCAGTGCCCGCTCCCACAAACAGGTCGCTGTGGACCCCTTCCAGCACCTTGCGGCAATCCAGACATTCCCCGCACATCCGCCCTTTCTGGCGGCGGCAAAGAACCGACCCCGCCAGGGCGTAGGCCAACGCCGTCAGCCGCCGGTCTTCCGGGTCTCCCTCCAGACAGAGGGCATGAACCAGCCGTCCGCTGTCCACCATCTGCGCCAAAGCCGGAGGCATCTGTGCCCCCAACAGCTCCTGCTGCGTCCATTGTGCCACCTGTAAACCTCCCATATGGCAGAAAACGGCGGCCGCTCTGCTGCGGACGCCGTCTCCCTCTTTGCTGGTTGCCCGTCACCGGTCAGACTTTTTTGAACTGCTCCACATCCAGCACAAAGATGGTTGCGCCGCCGATGGCCACCTCCACAGGCGTGCCGGCGTACATTCCCGCTCCAAAAGAAGCGGTGGAAGGCACCATCTTGGTACGTTTCTTACTGTTCTCCGCGATAATTTCGATGGCGGTATCCACCTTTTCCGCCTCGGTGCCCACCAGCAGCGTGGTGTTGCCGGACATCAGGAAACCGCCGGTAGTGGCCAGCCTGGTCACGGAAAAGCGCTGCTTGGTCAACGCGCTGGAGACCTTGGAGCTGTCGTCGTTGGAGACAATGGCCAAAATCAGTTTCATCATTATGGATCACCCATCCTTTCTCGGCAAAAGGGCGCTTCCCATGGTTCAGGCCATCATATGGAAGCCTGCGGGCGGGAAGTCCCGGGCCTTTGTTTTATTTTACCACAGAAACCTGTTGGATGCCACAAGTTTTTAAAGTATTTATCGCTTCCCGGGTGATTTCCTCCCCCGGCACCAGCAGCGGCATCCCCGGAGGGCAGAAACTAACCAGCTTGGCCGCCACCCGTCCCTGGCACTGCTCCAGCGGCAGCACCACATGGAGCCGGGACATAGCCTCGCTGACAGACAGGAACTGCCTTGGCAGCGGATACTGTCGGGGAGGGCGCACCAGGGAGGGTCTGCGCACCGGCATCTCCTCCAAGGTCAGCTCCAGACGGCGCAGCTCCTCGGGGGTGTTGGCGGGAGAAGGCATAAAGACGCCCACCGTTTCCCCGATGTACTCCGGCTCCACCCCTCTCATCCGAACCCATTCCCCAAACTGCCGGGCGGTGCAGCCCATGGAGGCAAAGCCTACTGCCAGCCGGATGGGGTCGCACAAAAAGGTGCGGACGATCTGGTAGCCCCGGCGGGCGGCGCGGCCTTTCTGCTCATGCACCCACTGCGCCAGCCTGGTCATCCCCTCCACGCCGCCTCCCTCCATCTGCTCCAGCGCCATATCCGCAGACAGCATAATCAGATAGCTGGGGCTGGAGCTTCCAAAGAGGCTCATGGCATACAGCGCCTCCTCCCGCAGCTGGGAGTCCGCCAGATGAAGCACCGCGGCGCCGGTGAGAGCGGAAAGATTTTTATGAAGGGAATCTGCGCACAGGTCCGCCCCCAGCTGCATGGGGTGCATGGCGGCCCGAAAGAGGTTTAGATGGGCCCCATGGGCGTTATCCACCAGCAGCAGCGTTCCATAGCGGCGGCAGATCTCAGCAATGGCGGCAATATCCGCCATCTGTCCAAAGTAATCGGGGCTGGTGATGTACACCGCCGCCGCGTCCCGGTGTTCCCGGAGGGCCGCTTCCACCGATTGGGGACTGGGAGGCAGGCAGATCCCTACGATCCCCTCCTCCTCCCTTTCCGCCGCCGGGCAGCGGATCCATATGGGATCCAGCCCCAGCAGGCCCATCATCGCTACGGCGGAGCGATGGATGGTGCGGGCGGCAATGACGGTGCGTCCCCGACGCCGGGCCAAAAACAGCATGGTCTGGATACACAGGGTGCTTCCCCCTGCCGACAGCAGGGAGGCTCCCGCTCCATAGCAAAGGGCGATCCGATCCTCCAGCTGCCGCAGAGGACCGTCGCACTCAAAAAGGCTGTCCGCCCCCTGGATCTCGGTGATGTCGTAGGCCGCAGCTTCCGCCAAAGGCCAGGGGAGATGTCCTTTGTGCCCCGGCATATAGAACCGTGCCCGGCCCTCCTGATTGATTTTCTCCAGGGCCTGGCGCAATGGGGTATCCTTTCCCGGCTCCATCATCTTCCCTCCCTTGCCGTTTCCTCTACCGCGCCTGTTCCTCCACACGCTGCCGGAGAGCTTTGAGAAAACCCTCCTGATCGTCGGGGGACAGCTCCAGGCGGTAGGTCTTATCCCCCTCGGCGAAAATCACATAAAGCCTGTGCCTGCCCATCGCCAGAGGCACATAACCGCTGACCATCGCTTCCTTCACCGCATCCAGATCGGTGACCGAAGGATAGGGGACGTACAGATGGGAAATGCCGCTGCGCAAATCCATGCCGTTCTCCCCCAATTCATAACGGGTGCAGCACAGCTGGGACAAGCCTACCGCCGACACCAGCCCGCAGCCCCCCGCCACCAGCAGCAAAAGAAAGTTGCCGTGTGCAAAAAAGGACCACAACCCCCAGACGGTGATTGCCAAAGCGGCGGTCAATTCCAGATAAAAGCTCCAGTCTCCCTTTCCCCGAAAAACCAGGGGCTGTATCTGCCCGTCCATCACTGTTCCCCGCCCTTCTCTGTCCGTTTGTGTCCGGTGTGGAGTTTTCTCCGCAGGGTCCGCAGAAAGTCGTGGCAGCGGATGGCGCCGTTGACCAGGGCGTTCATCACAGGACGGTAATGATAATCAAACTCCCCTGCCAGCTCATCCACCTGACCGCCGAATCCCCGTTTGAAGCGATAAAGACCATACATATGGCCCTTTTCATTTTCCAGATCGCCGCTGATCCCCTGAAAATCATAGACGGTGCAGCCGGTCTCCACCGCCCAGCGGATCATCTCCCACTGCATCAGGTAGTTGGGCATCAGTTGGCGGTACGCATTGTCGGAAGCGCCGTAAACATAGCAGCATTTTCCCGCGTAATTGGTGGTGATGGCGCCGGAGACCACCTTGCCCTCCACCTCTCCCAGATAGAGGCGCACATGACATCCCAACGCCTCCAGCATCCGCTCAAAATAGGCTTTGGGCCGGGTATTGAAGCCGTCCCGTTCCCCGGTGACCCGATAAATCCGCATAAACTCATCCAGGTCCTTCTGATCTCCCACCCGGATGGTGACGCCATGCTTGGCGGCATAACGAACATTATACCGTGTCTTCTGGGTCAGCCCTGCCAGCAGCTGCTCCTCCGTGCGTCCCGCCAAAGGCAGCCGGTAGTTGAAGCGGGCCTGAACGGTTTCAAAACCCTCCGGACCATAAAACCGGTGGAAGCCCATCTCTGTCATTATTTTCAAAAACTCCTCATCCTGGGCAGGAACATCCGGATCCATTTTGAAGGTGTGGGCGTTATAGGTCTTTGCCAGCACATCAATGCCGGCTTTCAGATCCTCCAGCACCTTCCGGTCATGAAGATCGCAGACCGGGCCTCTGGGGGCGTACATAAAACAGGTGCCGAAGAAGGGCATTTTCTGGATGAGAACGCCGCAGCTTCCCACAATCTTCCCCTCCCCGTCCCGGGATACCACCACCTCAAAGCGCCAGTTGTTCTTGACCTCCGGCCAGTAGATGGATTGGGTAAATTCCCCCCGCGGATGATGGGAAACGAACTCCTCATATTCCCGATACTGTTCCCGTCGCAGTATTTCCAAACTGAATCATCTCCGTAATAAAATCATCATCGGTTTTCCCGGCTTCCCAGACCGGAAGCCTGTTCCGGCAAAGCGTCCGAAGAATCCCGCCGCTCCTGCTCCAAACCGTCTTTTTCCAGCAGCTCCAGATTTCGTTCCAGCACCCTGGACCCCCGCCAGCCATAGCTCTTTTCCGGCAGCAGCCGTTCCAGCTTCTCCCGGGTGAGCCAGGGTTCGATATTTTTCCGCAGCCCCGAAATGGGGGTGATGGATTCGTCCCGGTTCCAGGGGCAGACGGCGGTGCAGACATCGCACCCCCACGCCAGTCCTCCCTCCCGAATCTGCCGTTCCTCCCAGCCGGTGAGGGTTCCCTTCTTTTGGGTGATCTGAGAGCGGCACCGCGCCTTGTCAAAAGCCTTTTCCGACAGCGCGCCGGTGGGGCAGGCCTCCAAGCATCGGCGGCATTGGCCGCAATCTCCCCGGGGTGGTCCTTCATAGGGGGGCAGCAGCAGATCGGTGACCAGCTCGCAGACAAAAACCCTGGAGCCGATCCCCGGAACAATCAGCTGGCCATTTTTCCCCCGGAATCCCAGGCCCGCCCGCACCGCCGCTTCCACTTCAGGGATGGGAGAGCTGTCGGTAAAACCCAGCAGCACCGCCTGCGGGAAAGCCTGGCGCAGCGGCTCCAGGATCCGATCCAACATTTCTCCCGCCACCTGGTGATAATCATCGCACCAGGCATAGCGGGCAAGATTGGTCCGTACAGCCTCCCCCGTATAATAGGGCAGCGCCAACGGGATCACCGAGCCTGTTTGGGGCAGCAGCCGGGCAGCCCGGCAGGGAAGAGAAACCGACAGCTCCGTCAGCCTGCAGACTCCCCAGGCAGGAATGGACTCTTTCCGGATCTCCTGTTCCAATATGGCCAAAAATCGCTCCCATTGGGCCATGGTGTTTCCGCCCCTCTCGCTGAGAATCAGCCCTTCGCCGGCAGATTCAAGGCTTTGGCTACAGCTGCCAGATCCACCTGGTTGTCCTTATCATATTTGACCCGATCCAGGGTGTCCTTCAGCTCCCGGCGTTTGAGAAGAATTCCGGCGCCGCCGGTGATAAAGGCAGGCTGATCCTGGGTGAGGGGAACAAAGACGTCGATGGGAGTGTTGTAAATATGACTCTTTCCCAGCAGCTCCCGCGCCCGGCTTTCCGCCTTTCTGGCCTGATAAAGAGGGCTGGGGATCCGGCTCTTTTGGGCCGCTTCCTCCTGGGGGCCTTCCGCCAGAATCCACTCCTCCTTGTCCAGATCCCCATAATAACTGCCTTTCTGGTACAAATCGCAGGCAATAATCACCCCAAAGGGACCAATCACCAGATGGTCCACCGGGCAATCTCCCCCAACGGACACATCATTGTATACCCACCACTGGCGCAGCATCCCGTGCTTGCGCAGGATGGATCCCACTTCCTTTTTGGTGCTGGCGGAAAAACGGCTGCGCCGCACCGATCTGATCACGATGATGATTGCAGCCAGTACCGACAATCCCATTAAAACCCAGTACCAAAAGAGAGCATCATTCATGTTTCTGATTCCTCCGTTTTATTTTGTTCCAGGACCCGAGAGCCCTGCTGCTTTTGAAAAGATCGGGATCCGCCCCATCCAAGGACCTTTCCCGGACCCATTGCATATACCAGAACCTCCCGCCCTTGCAGGGCCGCTCCGGTGGAGCGGGGCGGCGAAAGCCGCGGAGGTCTCGTCAAAAAGACCGGACGCCCAAGGGGCGGAACCGACGGATACGGCGGCCAGGGAAAACGCTCCGTTTTCCCTCCGGGCTTATTGTACCATACTTTCCGCCTTTTGAAAATGTCGGTTACGTCCCTTGTCCTCTCCCAACCAGCCGGACAGTTTCGTATCCGCTGTGGAAAAAGCCACCCAATTCTGAACAAATGGGGAACAAATTTCCCCCTTTCTTGACACCCCCCGGATTGTACGGTACAATCAAAACACAGATTGTTTCCAGGGCTCCCATTCCGGCCCCTGTTTTTTAGGAGGTACCTCTTTGCAACGTTTTATTTTGATTCTCGCTGTCATCATTGTCACCATCATTTTCGCCCTTCAGGGATTTCAGGCCACCTATCATCTGCCGGAGGTTATCGGTGAGGAAGAATCGGTTTCGGAGGATCCCCAGGGCCCGGAACAGGCCATCACCGACATTTATTTCAATGTCTCCATCATGGGAGTGCAGGACGCCACCCCCCAGCGGCTGGAAGACGATTTCGGCATCGATCCCTCCATCTACACCAGCCTCTATGGTAAATATACCGATGGCCGCTTCGGCATCGCCGACGTCATCATCATGCGCCCCAAAGCCGGCAAGGAGGACGAGGTGCGGGAGGCTCTTCAAACCATCAAACTGTCCCGGATGAGCCTCTTCCAGAATTATGACATCTACAACTCCTATTCCATTGCGGAAAACGGCATCATCTACCAGCGGGGGGATTACACCATTCTGCTGATGATTGATAACGATGAAGCGGTTCAGGAGATTATCGACAGCTATATTCCCAACTAAGATCCCCACCGGTTTTACTGACCGTCGGCGCCTCGGCTCCAAGCCGGGGCGCTTTTGTTTTCCCGCAATCAGGATTCTCCCGGCTTTCCAGGGAACCCTCAACTTTTCTGCTTGAAAGGGACCGGAATCCGGCGGCTCCATCTTATTTATGATAACGCCCGCCGGCGATGATGGAAAAGGCCCGATACAGCTGTTCAGCCAGCATCACCCGAAACAGCTGATGGGGAAAGGTCATGGGGGACACCGACAGCCGCAGGGCGGCCCGCTCCTTCACCCCTTCCCACAAGCCGAAGCTGCCGCCGATGACCAGGTCCACCTCGCTGGCAGTCTGCTGCACCTGCTCCAGATACCGGGCCAACTGGGGAGAAGAAAGCTCCTTCCCCTCCACGCACAGAGCGATGAGGGGACCCTTTCCTGTTTTTTGCAGAATACGCCGCCCTTCCTCCTCCAGACCTTTGGCAATCTGGGCGGCGGAAGGAGATTCCGGCAGGCGATATTCCTCAATCTCCGTCACCCGAAAGCGGCAATAACCCTCCAGCCGTTTCTGGTATTCTCCCAGACCCCGGCGGAGCCAATCCTCCTTCAGCTTGCCCACGGCGATGAGGTTGACTGTCAGCATATCGTCTCCTCCTCAGCGCTGCTCTTCCGGCAGGCCGGCAAAGAAATCCAGCGCCCGTCGGATATAGGTTTCCCAAAAATCCCACTCATGGGCCCCCGGGCCCTCCTCCCAGGTATACGGATAGCCCCACTGATCCATCTCCTGGCACAGCTTTTTGCTCATAGGCATACACAGCGAATCCTCGGTGCCGCAGCACAGATAAGCAGGGGGGCGTCTTCCGCCGGAAGCGGACAGCCGGCGGGTAAGGGCGTAAACATCCTCCTGGCTGCCGCCGATGGATTGGTTGGTGGGAAAGATGCAGTCCGCCAGCCCTTCCCAATAGGGATCCCCTGTGGAGCGCTGGGCGATGGATTCCACATCCAGGGCCCCGGACAGGGAGGCAAACGCGGCATACTGCTCCGGGCACCGAAGGGCCGCTTTGCAAGCCCCGTAGCCCCCCATGGACAACCCGGCGATAAAGGTGTCCTGCCGGCGGGTGGAGACAGAAAAATGGGCCTGGACAAAAAGGGGCAGCTCCCGGGTGAGATAGGTGAACCATTTCAGGCCGTGGGCCATATCGGTGTAATAATTGTTCTCCCCATAGGGCAGCACCAACGCAAAACCCGCCTTGTCGGCATATCGCTCCACATTGGTTCGCCGCAGCCAAACGGTTTCGTCCCCGTTCATGCCATGGAGAAGATACAGCACCGGGAAAGGCTTCCGGGGCTTGTAGCACTCCTCCAGGGTCATCCCCGCTATCTGTCCGCTGGAATACTCCGGCAGGCAGACGTTCACTTTGGTGATGGTCCGCAGACTGTGAGAATAAAAGCTGCACTGAAACAAAGACATCTGTACGCAACCTCCTTTGATCCCATTCCGGTTTCTAAGCCGCATCACGGAAGGGCTGCGGCGCGCAGAAACAATTTTTCCAGCTTCGCCGCTCCCGTTTCCAGGGTGTTCTCTCAAAAGCGCACCGGAACACTGGGCTCCAGGCGGGACGCCACCTGAAGCAAAAAGTCCTGCCCCTCCTCCAGGCCGCTTTCAGCCAGAACCTGGCGCACCGTCTGTCCCGCCAAATCCGGGGTGTTGTTTTCCCGGCTCAGATGGC
Organism: uncultured Oscillospiraceae bacterium; assembly: GCA_949298535.1. Classification (GTDB taxonomy): domain Bacteria; phylum Bacillota; class Clostridia; order Oscillospirales; family Ruminococcaceae; genus Angelakisella. Next base: position 12,640 of record CASFXA010000094.1, on the reverse strand, counting down.
CCAAAATGAAGCGTCCTGTCCCGCTGAGGGCCAGTCTCCGGATACACTGGGCGCTGTCGGTATTGGACAGATGCCCCCGATTGGAGCGGATGCGGGCCTTCAAATAGGGGGGATAGGAGGACACGGCCAACATCGCTTCATCGTAGTTGGCCTCCAGAAACACCAGATCCGCTCCATACAGCCCTTCCCAGATCTCCGGGGTTACCCTTCCCAGGTCGGTGGCAAAGCCCACCGTCCGCTCCCCCGCCTCCAGACGGAAGCCCTGGGAATGAGCCACATCATGGGGCGTATCAAAAGGGATCACCCCCATGCCGGCGATGTCGCTGGGGCTGCACAGCTCCACCAGCTGGGTTTCCTTTTCCACACAGCCGGCCCGGACAATGCCGCACAGCGTCTCCTCCGAAGCGTACACCGGCGCCCGCAGCCGTTTGGCCAGCACCCGCAGGCCGCTGATATGGTCGTTGTGGTCATGGGTGATCAGAATCCCCTTGACGGCGGAAGGGTCGATACCGCATTGGTCAAGGGCGGAAAAAATACTTTTACAGGAACGGCCAGCGTCGATGAGTACTCCGGCCTCCCTGGTGCCGATGTAGGTGCTGTTGCCGCTGCTGCCGCTGAAAAGGGGACAAACATGGATCAATGGTGCTTCCTCCCGATGATGAAAAGATAGACAAAAGGGGCCTGTCCCAACAGAACAGACCCCCAAAAGGGATTTGCTTACAACGCCTTGGACAAGGGAACATCCGGCAGCGTCACCCGGCGTATATCGGCCCCCAGAGCGGTGAACTTCTCCACCACGTCCTCGTAGCCCCGTTCGATATGGATGATCTCCTCGATTTCAGTGGTGCCGGTGGCCAGCAGCCCGGCGATAATCATAGCCGCGCCGCCCCGGAGGTCGGTGCAGCGCACAGGAGCGGCGGTCAGCTCCCGCACCCCCTCAATCACCGCCACCTTGCCGTCCACAGTGATGCTGGCGCCCAGGCGGATCAGCTCGTCGATATACTTGAAGCGATTATCCCAAACCCCTTCGGTGATGATGCTCACCCCGTCAGCCATGGTGAGCATGGCGGCCATCTGGGGCTGCATATCGGTGGGAAAACCGGGATGAGGCATGGTTTTGACATTGATGCGCTTGAGAGGACCGGTGCGGCGGACCCGCAGCCAATCATCCCCCTCCTCGATCTCCGCTCCGGCGCTGCGCAGCTTGGCGATGATGGGTTCCATATGCTTGGGGATCACATTCTCCACCCGCACATCCCCTCCGGTGGCTACGGCGGCGGCCATATAGGTGCCCGCTTCAATCTGGTCGGGAATGATGGTGTAGGAAGCGCCGTGCATCACATCCACCCCGCGGATCTTGATGACGTCGGTACCCGCGCCCCGAACATCCGCGCCAATGGAGTTGAGGAAGTTGGCCAAATCCACAATATGGGGCTCCTTGGCCACATTTTCCAGAATGGTCAGCCCCTTCGCCCGGGTGGCGGCCAGCATGATGTTCATGGTGGCGCCCACCGAAACCTTGTCAAAATAGATATGGGAACCCCGCAGCTGGTCAGCCTTGGCGTTGATCATCCCGTTTTCAATCTCCACCTGAGCGCCCATCGCCTCAAAGCCTTTGATGTGCTGGTCGATGGGACGCACCCCGAAATTGCAGCCGCCGGGCATCGAGACGCTGGCTTGTCCGCACCGTCCCAGGAGGGACCCCAGGAAATAATAGCTGGCGCGCATATTCCGGGCCAGGTCGTAGGGCACTACCGGATCGCAAAGATAGCTGGTGTCGATCTCCACCGTCTTTTTCCCCAGCATACGCACCCGGGCCCCCATCTCGGTGAGCATCTGGAGCAGCAGGGTGACGTCGCTGACATTGGGGATGTTCTCCAGGACGCAGACGCCCTGGGCCAGAATGGTGGCGGGAATGATGGCTACGGCGGCGTTTTTCATGCCGCCGATCTGAACGGTGCCCCGCAGGGGGGTGCCGCCGGTGACGAAAAATTTATTCAAAACGGTACGCTCCTTACATTCTCTCTTTACAAACACAAGGGTCCCAAAAGGGACGGCGAATATTCCTCCAGACACACAAAAAGATTTCATGTTCTGGCCCGGGGGCAAATCCGCTCCGGTCCGGCCCATGAAATACGGCTCTGGCCCTTCCGCCATGGATGATGTGTAGAAAAATGATAGAGTGGGAATGGCGCGACGCTTCCATGTCTGGCCGCTTTGCCGGCTGTTTTTCCCGGAACCGCGCCTGGAAAATTGATTTCACACCGCTTATTATAGCATCTGTATCTGAAAAATAAAAGAGCATATCTGCAAAAATCACCCTCTTTCCGCTGTTGGATGAGGGCTTTTTGCACCAAAAAGGCATTTCCCGGTCCTGAAAACCCAGTTTTTCCGCCGTCCAGCGGAAAATCCTTCAGCCAGGAAAAAGACGTTGCCCAGCTTCGGAATGGAAATGGCTTTTTCACAAAAGCCAATATTCAGAATATCTCAACCTTCGACACACTGCACCCTTTGGCGTTTTTGGGGAAACGCCGTTTCCCCAGGGGAGAACATATCAGAGGATTCTCCTTCCGCAGGGAGGCTCTCCCGCGACGCAACTGGCCGGACGCCGATGCGGCAGGTTGATGGAAGCAGCGCCTTTTCCCTCCGGCAAAAATATTCCCCCAGGATTCCGTCCGTAAAAAATTGACACATCCCGCTTCAACCTTCGCAGGATGTGTCAAAAAGCAGCTATCATTGGGAATTTATTTCTTGTTGCCCCGGGGAAACGTCTTTATTTCTCCAAAGGCTTCATGGCCGGAAACAGCAGCACATCCCGGATGCTGGAAGCGCCGGTGACCAGCATGGTCAGCCGATCCACCCCCATACCCATGCCGCCCGTGGGAGGCAAGCCGTATTCCATGGCGGTGAGATAATCCTCGTCCACATCGCAGGCCTCGTCGTCCCCGGCTGCCTTGGCCGCAGCCTGAGCCTCAAAGCGCTCCCGCTGGTCGATGGGATCGTTCAGCTCGGAGAAGGCGTTGGCATACTCCCGGCCAATGATAAACAGCTCAAAGCGCTGGGTGTACCGGGGATCATCCGGCTGTTTCTTGGCCAGAGGGGAGATGTCAGTGGGATGTCCGCAGAGGAAGGTGGGCTGAATCAGCTTGTCCTCGCAGTATTCCTCAAAGAACAGGTTGAGGATGTCTCCCCATTTGTGCCGCTCCTCATACTGAATGTGATGCTCCTTGGCTGCCGCCCGGGCTTCCTCCAGGGTCCCGATCTGGTCAAAATCCACCCCGGCGTACCGTTTGACCGCCTCGGTCATGGTGATCCGCTCAAAGGGCTTGTCCAGATCCAGCTCCACCCCTTCATAGGTCAGCTGCGCGGTGCCGGCCACCTTCTTGGCCACGGTGCGCACCAGCTCCTCAGTCAGGTCCATCATGCCGTGAATATCGGTGTAAGCCTCATACAGCTCCAGCATGGTGAACTCGGGATTATGGCGGGTGTCCATTCCTTCGTTGCGGAAGGTGCGGCCAATTTCATACACCCGGTCAAAGCCGCCCACAATCAGCCGCTTCAGGTGCAGTTCCAGGGCGATGCGCAGATACATATCAATATCCAGGGTGTTGTGATGGGTGATGAAGGGGCGGGCCGCGGCGCCGCCTGCCTGGTTGTGGAGAACCGGGGTCTCCACCTCCAGATAGTTGCGGTGATCCAAAAAGCTGCGGATCTCCCGGATCACCTGGCTGCGCTTGACAAAAACGTCCTTCACTTCGGGATTGACAATCAGATCCAGATACCGCTGGCGGTACCGGGTGTCCACATCCTTGAGGCCGTGGAACTTCTCCGGCAGTGGCCGCAGGGATTTGGTCAGCAGGGTCAGCTGATCCACCTTCAGGGAAATCTCCCCCCGCCGGGTGCGGAACACCTCTCCCTCCACCCCCAGGATGTCTCCCAGGTCGTAGTCGGACATGGCGGCGTAGGCTTCTTCCCCTATATTGTTGATTTTGATATACAGCTGAATTTTGCCGGTGGAATCCTGAATATCCATGAAGGTGGCCTTGCCCATATCCCGCCAGCTCATCAGACGGCCCGCGACAGTGACCACCTTTCCTTCATAATCCTCAAAATGGTCGGTAATATCCTTATTATAGGCAGTGCGGTCAAAACGGGTGATGGCAAAGGGGTCCTTTCCCTCCGCCACCAATTTTGCCAAACGCTCCCGGCGGATGCGCTGCTGTTCCTGCAGCTGCTCCTCCGTGCTTTCCTGCTGCTGGAGATTTTCTTCTGCCATGTTGTTTGTTCCTCCTTACGCCGGGATGCCCGGCCCTTTCCTTGTCCTGAAAAATGCGAGCCCTGGTAAACAAAGCCCGCATCCTTCCTTCTGCTGCCCCACCTTCCGATCAGGTGCGGATCTCCAGAATCTTGATGTTAAAATTGCCGGCGGGAGCATGGACCTCCACCGTCTCCCCTTCCTTATGGCCCAGCAGAGCCTCTCCCACAGGGGACTTGTCGGTGATGGCAGGGATCTCGTTATCGCCGGAGGATTCAGCACTGCTGACCAGACGGTACTCCAGCTCCTCCTCATATTTGATGTCCAGGATCTTGACAATGCTGCCGATGGAGACAATTCCCTTGGGCATAGCGTCCCGGTCCACAATCTGGATGTGCTTCATCTGCTCCTCAATGAGGAGGATCCGGGCCTCCAGCTGAGCCTGCTCGTTTTTGGCTTCGTCATACTCGCTGTTCTCTGAGAGATCGCCAAAGCCTCTGGCGGTTTTGATCTTATCCGCAACCTGGCTGCGCTTGACGGTTTTCAGCTCCTCCAGCTCCTGCTTGAGGTTCTCGTAACCTTCCGCAGTCATCATAATGGTTTCCTGTGCCATAGGGCAAGCACTCCTTTTTTCTGTTAATATAGGGGGAACTGCAAACGCAGTTCCGAAAGGTTCTGTTTTTGTATCCTCCTCCGGTTATAAGCAAAGAGGAAAGTCCCACGTGACCCGCGCAAGACTTTCCTGCGATCCGCCCGGATCCGTTTTGGGTCCAAGGCCTCCGGCGCTGTAACAGCCTCCCTGTCCGGTGACGCTGTTTTTTCGGATACGGCTTTACAGGACAAATTGCGCCGCAACCTGCCCAGTAGAGATTATTATAGTGAACTCCACCGCCCCTGTCAAGTTTTATTTCCGGGAGATTCTGGTGTTTTCACCGTTTTTTTCCCTCCTGGCACGGCGTTCTTGTATGTTTGTTCCAGAGGCCGGCTCTGTCCAGCGTTTTTCCCTTGTCCCTTCTGAACACTATGACGATGGAAGGGAAAAAATACCTGCATTTTTCTCCTCTGTGAATCAAAAAGCAGTCACTTTCCGCCGCCGGACCTGCCTCCGGCGTTTTTCTCCCGGGAGAATCCAGATTCCTCCCCCCCAACTTCATCCGGAGGGAAGAAAAAGGGCTTCGGAACCATCCCAAGGCGCCGAAGCCACTATTCTCATCTGCTGGAAGGGAACTTGGAATTACGCCCCTTCCCCAGCCACGGCAGTGGAACCTGCCACAGCATTTTCCGTCTTGGCCAAAACGGTGACTACCTCCAGCGCTTTGCCCAACTGGGTGTCCACTTCCTGGATACCGTAGATATTGGCCCGTTCGTTATCCGCCACATTCAGCTTCACCCGGTAATCAGGACTGACCCCTTCCCCATCGTAGGTTTTTCCGTCGGTGGTGGCGTACAGGGCAGTGGTCAGCACCAGACCGGAACCGTCGGTGAGCTTATAGTCCTCCTGGATGCTCCCCTGACCGGCGGTGGGCAGTCCCACCACCTTCCCCTTGCTGTTCTGCTGGATTACCAGGGCAAACAGCTCAGGCGTGCCGGCTGTGGTGTCATCCACCAGCACCGCCATGGGCAGCTCATAAGCGGCTCCATCCGATTCTCCCAACGAGGTGAGGCCACCGTCCTTATCCTTGCTGCAAGCGATGTCCCCCTTGGGGCAGAAAAGTTCCAGCATATCCAGAATATATCCGGCATTGCTGCTGCTAATCCCGCGGAGGTCGAAAATCAAAGAGGTGATCCCCTGCTGGGTCAGTTCCCTGACCGCCCGGTCCAGCTGATCCGCCGTGGCGGCGGCAATGTTGGAAAAGCGGATATAGCCGGCGCCTGAAAGATTCTGGGCTGTCACGGTGGGAACGTTCACCTGGCTGCGGGTGATTTCCAGGGTGGTTTCATTGTTGTCCTGGCGCTTGACCAGCGTCAGCTTGGTGCCCGCGTCCCCTTTAAAGGTGGCGGTGAGCGCCTCGTAGTTGTCCGCCCGGGCCGGTTCCCCATCCACGCTGATGATGATGTCCCCCTCCTGAAGGCCCACGCTGGCGGCGGGTGAATCGGGATAGACGGTGCGCAGCCGGATGTAACCATCCTCGCTCAGCTCGGTCACCACGCCGATGCCCACATACTGGCCGTCATCGGTCTTTTGATACGCCTCATATTCCTTGGGGGTAAGGTATTGGGCCTTTGCGTCCCCCAAACCGCTGACATAGCCTGCCGCCGCTCCCGAAAGCAGGGCGTCCTCATCGATGTCCCCATAATAATTATCCCGGACATAGCGGTCAATTTCCGAAAGTTTATCATAGGTGGCTTCCCGCTCGTCCAGATTTTTCAGCTTGTCATTGAAAATATTGGCGGAACGGATGCTGGTGATGGCAAACACCACCGCCGCCACCAGGGCCATATAGGCGATGGCCGCGCCCAGAGAAATCTTTTTGTTCATCGGCACCTCCGTAGGGTTAACGCCCAAAAAGGGGCTGAATTTATGACGCCAAATAGTTCAGCGGGTTCTGATGCTGACCGTCAATACGGATCTCAAAATGGAGATGATTGCCGGTGGACCAACCGGTGGTGCCCACCTTCGCGATGGTCTCTCCCTTGCTCACCTGCTCCCCCAGCTGGGCCACAATGGCGGAAAGATGACCATAAAGGGTGGTGTACCCGCCGCCATGGTCCACGATCATATACCGGCCATAGCCCACGCCGGCGACATAGGTATTCTTGGTGTAGCTGACCGCGCCGGCATTGGGGGCCAGAATGGGGGTTCCCGCCGGCGCGGGGAAGTCCACACCGGTGTGGAAATCTGTGCCGCCAAAGCGCCAGCCATAATAGGAGCTGATGCTGCGATAGCTGGGGATGGGATAGGAGAAGGAGCCGCCCACATAATCGCCGCTGTTGTCCATGGCGGCATAGATGGCGTCAATCTCCTCCTGGACCTCCTTCATCTCCTGCTGGAGGGCCTCCTTGTTGGCCAAAAACTCCTCTTCCATCTGAGAAATATTCTGAATCTGCTGTTCCGTGGCGGACAGCTTCTGATCCAGCTCCGACTTTTTGGCCTCCACCGAAATCTGGGATGCCTCCAGATCCTCCCGGTCTGCATCCAGGGCGGCTTTGGCCTCCTCCACCGCGGCCTTGTCCGTATTCAGCTGATTAATCAGCGCCTGGTCATGCTCCGCCACCCGTTTGAGGTATTCGCTGCGGGTGAGAAACTCGCTGAAGGAATCGGAACCGAACACAAGGCCCAGTGTGGTGGTATTGTCCGTCATATACATACTGCGCACCCGCTGCTTGAACAGCTCATAGTTTTCATCTATATCGCTGCTCAACCCGGCGATCTCTTCCTCCCGGTTGGCAATTTCTGTCTCCAGGTAGGCGATCTTTTGATTGAGAACGCTGATCTGTTCCTTGAGGATGGAGATTTCACTGGCGGTCTTCTCTTTGATGGCCAGCTGCTTTTCCTTTTCAGTCTTGGCCTGATCGATTTTGTTTTGCAGCGCGGTTTGCTGGGCCTCCAGCTCCTCGTAACGGGAATTGAGGTCCTTGAGGGTATCCTCGTCGTCCGCCCGCACCTCCATGGCCGCCACCGGCAGCAGCGCCAGCAGCACCAAACAGCAGGCCGCTGCCGCGGTCAGCTTGTACCAAAATTTTTTGCTCATGGAAAAACACCTTCCTTGTCCCCGCCCCGGCGAAAGGGCCCTTCTCATACCTTCAAGTACCGTCCCAGGAAGAACAGGCTTCCCAACACGCCGAAGCCCACTCCCGCCCCGGCGAAACCGCTCAGCAGCTTGAGGGCCATGGCGTCAAAGGGAATGAGATTGGCATAAGCCATCTGCAGCCAGCTGGAGCCGGTCTCTCCCAGCCACCGCAGCACATAATCATAACCGGCCCACAGCAGCCCAAAGGCCAGCAGCGCCGACACCAGCCCGATGACCATTCCTTCCACCAAAAACGGGATGCGGATGAAGGCGTCTGTAGCCCCCACATATTTCATAATGCTGATCTCTTTTCTCCGGTTGAACACCGTCACCTTGATGGTATTGGAGACGATGATCACCGACACCATTCCCAGAATGGCCACAATCAGCAGCCCCGCGGTGCTGACGCCGGTTTTGACATCCACCAGGGTGGCGGCCACATCGGTGGGAGCCACAGCATAGTTGACGCCGGTCATGTTGTTGATCCGGGCCACTGTCTCATCCAGCAGCTCCAGATCCTTCACCTGGATGGAATAGGAGGCGGGGAGAGGATTTTCATCCCCCTGGAGACCTTCCAGCAATCCCGCGGCGTCCTCCATCATCCCCATCTGTTCCTCCAGGGCCTCTTCCTTTGAGGTATAAGTGACGGAGCTGATATTCCGGTCATTTTTCAGCGATTGTCCCAGGGCGTCAATGGTGCCCTGGTCGGCGTCATCCTCCACAAACACCACCATCTCGTTCATAGACTCGATGTAGCCCATGATGGAATTGACGTTCATGGTGAACAGTACCGCCGCGCCGATGAGGAGCATACAGGCCACCAATACGCCAATGGACGCCACCGACATCTGGCGGTTGGCCTTGATGTTCCGCCCGCCCTCCTTGAGCAGATAGCCAAAGCTGGACAACGTCATCAGTAGCCACCTCCCGCGGGGTAATCCGCCACCACGCGGCCCTTTTCCAGCATGATGACCCGGTGGTCAAACTGTTCCACCAGCTCCTGAGCGTGGGTGACCATCACCACGGTGGTGCCGCATTTGTTGATCTCATTGAGCAGATCCACAATCTCATAGGACAGCTCCGGATCGATGTTTCCGGTTGGCTCGTCGGCAATAATCAGGGCAGGATTGTTCACCAGCGCCCGGGCCAACGCCACCCGCTGCTGCTCGCCGCCGCTGATCTCCTGCGGATAGCACCGGGCCTTTCCCGCCAGCCCCAGCAGGTCCAGAATATAGGGCACCCGGCGGCGTATGTACTTGCTGGAAACCCCCGTCACCTGAAGGGCAAAAGCCACGTTCTGGAAAACTGTCATGGTGGGAATCAGGCGGAAATCCTGGAACACCACCCCGATGGTGCGGCGGAAACCGGGGATCTGCCGCCGCTTCATGGTGCTTAAATTGTAGCCGTTGACCTTGACAATACCCTTGGTGGGAGCGATCTCCCGGAGCAGCAATTTGATGAGGGTGCTTTTGCCCGCGCCGGAATGGCCCACCACAAAAACGAACTCCCCCTTGTCGATCTTCAGGGTGACGTTATGGAGGGCGTCGGTGCCGGTATCATAGGTTTTGGACACCTTGGTAAACTGAATCACTGGTCCACCGCCTTGTAAACTAGAGTAATCCCCGGCGCTCCCCGTCGGACGCAAAGAATGGGGAGCGTCTGTCATCTCTCCCCATTCCTGGTCGTCCCTCCGGGCGAAGCTATCCGGTTGAATACCGCCGGATCCTTAGTATTTCACAGGATTGGCGGTCAAATATTTCTTGACCATCAGCGCCACCTTGAAGATAATGGCGTGATCAAATTCCCGAAGATCCAGACCGGTAAGTTTTTTGATCTTCTCCAGCCGATACACCAGAGTGTTCCGGTGGACAAAGAGCTTCCGGGAAGTTTCGGAAACATTCAGGTTGTTTTCAAAGAACTTCTGGATGGTAAACAGGGTCTCCTGATCCAGACTCTCAATGGAACCCTTCTTAAAGACCTCCTTGAGAAACATCTCGCACAGCGTGGTGGGCAGCTGGTAGATGATCCGGGCGATGCCCAGATTGTCGTAGCTGACAATCAGCTTTTCGGTGTCGAACACCTTGCCCACCTCCAGGGCCGCCTGCGCCTCCCGGAAGGATTTGGCCAGGTCCTTGACGCCGGTGACCACGGTGCCGATTCCCACTACCACCTTGGTGTAGAATTCGCTGCCCAGGGTGTCCACAATGGAACGGGCCAGCTTTTCCAGATCCTTGGTGTCGATGCCGCTCTTGATCTCCTTGACCAGAACGATGTCGCTTTCGCTGATGTTGAAGACAAAGTCCTTCTGCTTGTCGGGGAACAGGTTCTGAATGACGTCGAAGGCGGAAATATCGTTGGCGGAAACAATGCGGATCAGCAGCACCACCCGGCTCACCTCAGAGCTGAAATGCAGCTCCCGGGCTTTGACGAAGATGTCCCCCGGCAGAATGTTGTCCAGGATGACATTTTTGATAAAATTGCCCCGGTCGTATTTTTCATCGTAATACTGCTTGATATTGTTGAGAGAAATGGTCAGCACGCCGCACAGCTTGGCGGCCAGATCGTCGGTGCCCTCCACAAACACTGCGTATTCCGCCTTCATTTTGGAGCCGAAGGGCTTATAAGTATATTTGTCGTGGATAAACAGGTCATTGCTCTCGTTGAGCACTTCTGCCACCCGCTCACGGGGTTCTCCGATCTTGGTCAGGTCGCTGCAGGCGATGATGATGGCGTTTTCATCCACAACGCCAATTGTTTTGTTGGTGACGTCGCGCATCTGATAAACAAGCCCCTGAAACAATCTGTTAGACATACTTCTTACCCCTCTTCACCGTTTGATGATCTGCTTTGTAACCTCTTATGCAAAGTGACCGGAAACAATCCTCTGATACAATCTCTATTGTAACTTGTTTTTTGTGCAATTGCAACAGTTTTTTAGAATTAAATTGTGGCTTTGCAAATCACAATTGGAGACTTTTATCATTTCAGGGGCAAAAATCAGGTTTTGACTGTGAAAAAAGACCTTTTACAGCCAAAAAAAGCCAGTGTTTTTCTCTTTTTCATCCCTACGGCGTAATATTTACCAAAAAAGGGGGCAGACAATTCCAGGTGCCTTTTACATTACCACAAAAATATTGCCATCATATGAACAGACCATGATCCAAATTTTTCCCTCTGTGGCCCCTTTTCGACATTTTGCCGGAAGATCAATCCGCTTCCCCGCCTTGTGCAATCTCACCAATCTCCGGCGGCGTCCGCCGCTCCAGCAGCTCCAGCTCCTCCGCTGTCAGCTCCCGGCAGGCTCCTTCCGCCAAAGCGGGATCCAGGGCCAATCCGCCCATGGAGATCCGCTTGAGGGTCAGCACTGTGGCCCCGCAGACGGCGAACATCCGCTTGATCTGATGGTACATTCCCTCACAGATGGTCACCTCCCCCTCCTGCTCCCCCCGGACGCGCAGCGTCGCCGGCAGACATTCCCCTTCCCCTTTCAGGGGGATGCCCGCGGCAAAGGCCCGGACCATCTCCTCTGTCACCGGACGATCCAGCCGGGCGATATAGGTCTTTGGCACATGGCTGCGGGGGGACAGGATGCGGTGAGCCAGTTCCCCATCGTCGGTGAGGATCATCATTCCGGTGGTGTCCTTGTCCAGGCGTCCCGCCGGGAAAAGCCCCGGACGCCGCAGCTGAGGCGGCACCAGGTCCACCACTGTCCGCTCCCGGACGTCCCTGGTGGCGGACACCACTCCCGCCGGTTTATGAAGCATCAGATACAGATGTTCCTTCAGGGCAATCTCCCGGCCATCTACTGTCACCCGATCCTCCTGCCGGTCCACCTTCCGCCCCGGATCGGTTTCCGGGCAGCCGTTCACCGCCACTCTGCCTTTCCGGACGAGGCTCTTCACATCCTTTCGGCTCCACATTCCCTGGTCCGACAGGGCCTTGTCCAACCGCACCAGCGCCATGGTTCTTCCTCCTTCTCTGCCGGCTGCCGCCGCTCCTTTTCGCCGAAACTCATCATATCACATTTTTCGCTCCTTCGCTACGTTCCGGCTCATATTCCCTTCTTTTCGCCGCATAAAATGGAAAGAAAAGCACCCGGCTTCCTCCGGATTTTTCTCCCCTTCTCCTTTCCATTATCCCTACCAAAGGAGGCTTTGCCATGTTCATCCTTTCCTTCCGGCTGCGCCGAAGCGTTGTCGCTGCCGTTTTCGCCCTTTCCCTGGTGACCGCCCTGGGATTTTTCCTGCTGGCGGGGGAGGGGGATGCCATCCCCGTTTTCGGCGTCCCCAAACCGCCCAAATGTAAAACCAACGAGGACCGGGTGGCCTACCTGACCTCCCTGGGATGGGAGGTGGAGCCGGAGCCTGTTTCCCAGACAGAGGTACTGATTCCCAAGGAATTTGATGAAATTTACACCAAGTATTCCTACCTCCTCCAAAGCCGGGGCTTCCGTCTGGACCGGTACAAAGGGAAAACCGCCGACAAATACGTCTATCTGGTGCTCAATTATGAGGGAGAAAAAGGACCGGAGGAGGCGCTGGCCAGCCTGCTGATGCGGGGGGACACCATCATCGGCGCCGACCTGAGCAGCCCCCGTCTGGGAGGCTTCCTCCAGGCTTTGGGGGAACGGGAGCCGGCGGAGGGATGAGGATAA
>CASFXA010000093.1 GCA_949298535.1 uncultured Oscillospiraceae bacterium | reverse complement strand
ACCGCCGCCCCCCTGGCCGCCAATTTATTGGCGGCCTCAGCCTGTGGAGGAGAAGGAAAACCCCGCGGCATCAAAGCCGCCCCAGGGAACCGCTCCTTTCCCCACACGCCCCGCCCCCTGCCGCAGAATGAAGCCGGCGGCGCCCTCCCCCAACCGGCCCCCGGGGCTGAAAACCGGAGGATCCAATCCGGTTTCATCAGCAATCGGACCGGAACCAGGGGGAGCTTTTGGGGCACGCTTCGGACCGCCCATTGATGGGGTCTTTCCCTGTGCCCGGTCAGGGGACGGCGGATTTCCTCCCCGCAGAGAGGAAGGGCAATGGGCGCTGCCTCCCCGAAGGCTGGGTTCCATGTTTGATTTTTCCGGACAAACTTTCCACCGGTCCGGGGCGCTTCTGTGGAAAATTTTCAATCTGTATGCTATAGTAGAACCGGTAAAGGGGAGCCTGTTCCCTGGAAAGGAGAGGGAGAAGATGCCGATGGTACGCCATGAGCCCTTTATGGAGGAAGCGCTGAAGGAGGCCCGGGCCGCCGGGGAGGCGGGAGAGGTGCCGGTGGGAGCAGTGCTGGTGAAGGATGGCCGGATCATCGCCCGGGGGGGCAACACCCGGGAACGGGATCGGGACCCTTTGGGCCACGCCGAAATCAACGTCATCCGCCAGGGGTGCGCCCTTCTCCGCTCCTGGAGGCTCACCGGCTGCACCCTCTATGTGACCCTGGAACCCTGCCCCATGTGCGCCGGCGCCATTCTCAACGCCCGGCTGGACCGGGTGGTCTATGGAGCCTCCGATCCGGCAGCCGGATGCGTGGGCTCCAAGATTCATCTGTTTGACCTGGATTTCAACTGCCGCCCGTTGGTGACGCCGGGGATTCTGGCGGACCAGTGCGCCGCCCTCCTCCGGGATTTTTTTGCTGTCCGGCGGGAGCAGGCCCCCTGCCAAAGGGGAGACGGGGAGCAAGGGGATTCCTCTTTGGAAGGAACCGGAGAAAATTCTGCCCTTCCCTTTTAAGGAAAGGAATTGGAAAGGAAGGAGTTTTTCCTGCTTCCGGGAAAGGGGCAGCGGACAACGGACGGAGGGACTTTTATGGTGATCCGATACAGAGCCCTGGAGGAGCGGGAGGTGGACCGGCAGCTGTTTGCCTCCTTTATCCGGCGTCAGCAGGTGACCCTGTGCTGGCGAAAAAGGGGGGACCGGTGGGACATCCAGGAGGACCCCTTCCTGGACGACTGGACAGAGGAGGATTATCAGCAACTGGTGATCCAGCTGCGCCGGACCATCGCCGCCGGGGGACTTTGCCTGGGAGCCTTTGAGGAGGGGGTCCTCAAGGGCTTTGCGTCGGTGGAGGCGGGGCTGTTTGGGGAAAAGGGGAACTATCTGGATCTTTCCAACCTTCACGTCTCCCAGGACCGGAGGGGGCGGGGCATCGGCACGGCCCTTTTTCTGGCAGCCGGGGAATGGGCAAGAAAGCAGGGGGCGGACAGGCTTTATCTCTCCGCCCATTCGGCGGTGGAAACCCAGCGCTTTTACCGGAAGCTGGGCTGTGTGGAAGCGGAATACCGTCACAGGGAGCATATTGCCCGGGAACCCATGGACTGTCAGCTGGAATACAGGCTGTAGCAGAAGCGGCCAACTTCAAAGGATTTTAATCCGCGCCCGCCAGATCGGGCAACCGGGGGGATCGCCGCTGATTCTGCCGCCAATCAGGGGAACGCCAGGGGATGCCCATTCCTTCCGGAGGGGCGGCGAAAAAAAAGTTTGAGACGCTCAGATACAGAAGCAAAAAGGGCGCGGCCATCTTTGACCACGCCCTTTTTGCAAAGAAAATGAAGGAAAAAAAGAGAAAAAAGAAGAGGATCTATGAAAAACCCCCGCAGGGGGAATTGCTTGTCCTGCCATGCGTCTGGCCGGTATTCCGTCCACCAGACGCGGGCAGCTTTTGTTTTCAGCGATGTCACTGCTTGAAGTTCCTTGAGCTGATGGCTTTATTATAGGGGGCATTTATGAAGGGGATTTGGGGTTTTGAGAAACATTTTCCAAAGAAAATATGAAAAAACTTCTGTGTTCCTTCCAACAAATAGAAGAGCCCCCAGGGGAAGGACCGGCGGGAGGAAAAAGGCAAGGCTCCCTTGAAACGGGAGTGGGCGGTTACCGCTGCTGCCCCTCCAGGTTTGCCGGGGCGGAAGGCCGGAGGCGGCGCCCCCGAAGTTGTCCTCGTATCTGCCCCGGGGCGCGTCCAGGGAGACAGGGGAGGCCCTTTTCCCAGGTACAGGGAAAAAAGCAACCGGCGGTTGCGGAAAAGCAGCCTGGCATCCCTTGCCCGCAACCGGAGTATTTGTTATGCTAAGGCTGTCCCGGAGGAAGGGTTGGAAAGAGAAGGACCGCCATGGATCATTTGCCGCGGCGAACCCAGGGTTCAAAGGCGGAAGGGGAAAAACGCTGTTCCCCGGTTCCCCTTTGGGCTCCCCGGTTTTTTCTTCCGGACCCTGCAAGATTCCAACAGGGCGGAAACTTTTTTCATCCGGCTGCGGGAATTTTTCCCAGGGAGGACCAGAGAAAAAATCCCTCCCTTTCAGAAGGGGACATGGTCCCTCCCGTTCCCTGATCCGAAAGCGCCTGAGCCCCTTCCCGGAAAGGGACAGGCCAGGAACATCATTTTTCCCATCCGAAAGGAGCAAACGCTATGACGCTGGCAGAACGAATCGCTCAATATCGCAGACAGAAGGGCCTGTCCCAGGAAACGTTGGCGCAGCAGCTGGGAATTTCCCGCCAATCCGTCTCCAAGTGGGAGCGGGGGGAGGCCCTTCCGGAGACGGACAAGCTCCCGGCGCTGGCCCAGGCCCTGGGCGTATCCCTGGATACCCTGCTGACAGGACAGCAGCCGGAATCTGAACCTTCTTTTCCCCCTGCCCGTTCCTGCAGAAGGGATCCCCTGGAGATGATTTTCCGGCTGTTTCGCCGGTGGGGCTGGATCGGCGGGCTGATTTTATCCGGCTATGGCGCTCTTCTTTTTGGAATGGGGCTGTTGGGCAGAGTGATGGTCCGGCAGATGTTCCCCTTCCCCCTGGAGGAAATCATGGAGGGAGGATCTCAGCCCTTCTTTCCCATAGAGATCATCACAGGGGCGGCGATGGCGGCAGGAGGGTTGCTCTTTCTGGGAGGACTGATAGCGGCGGCGGTGCTGTACCGAAAACGGCGCTGACTTTTTCAGAGGGTCCGGACACCGGAGGGATGCCGCCGGAACCGCGCACCAATGCCGCGCCCCCCGCTGTCTGTTGGAGGAGGAGCGGAAAAAAGGTCCCCGGCCACTGAGAAGGGCTGTCGGAAAAAACCTTGGGAAGACCTCTCCTTCGGGAGAAGGATGCCAGGTTTTGGGAGAGGAAGGAATAACGTCCAGCGGTATGGGGCATGATGAGACAGAAAAATCCGGCAAAGCCGCCCTGCCCTTTCAGCGGAGGGGCGGCTTGAAGCGATGTTTCACAGGCGTAAGGGGAGAACAAAAGCAGCCGCAGGGCCTTTGGACGGAGCGGGCCGCCCCGGAGAGAGGGGTTCTCCTTTTTAAAAGCGGGTTCTCCCACAGTCTGGGCGGCGCAGCCAAGCTGCGCCGCCCTTGAGGCCCTTATCTCCGGCGGCGTCAAAATTTCCCCTTTCAATTTGAATTTCCCCGGGAGGGCAGGGGCAGCCGAACGGGAAGGCAGGAAAATTTCGGAAAGCAGGCGGTTCGGCTGCGGGCAGGGGAAAAGAAATTCCTGGGAGCCCTTTGTAAAAAACAACGGGAAAATGCGCTTGAAATCTACGTTTTTTTCAAAAAAAATTTTTGAAACCCCTTGCATTGACCATACCTGTATGGTATTATACTAGGGCGTGACTGCACACAGATATGCGATGATGCGAGAGGTTGCTGCCATCAGGCAGGTAATTTTCGCGGAGTATGTCCGATTTCAAACCGGGCGGCTTAAATACTGACAGGCTGCTGCGCCCTCAGGGGTGGGCCTGTGCGTAGAAGTCTGCGACTGAGCAGACAGGTCCCGGATAAACCATGCCCTCCGGAAGGGCTCGGTTTTCCGGTTTTTTCTATGTCACAGCGCGAAACACCCGGCGGGGTTTGCGGCATAAACAGTGGAAAAACCGTCGCCTAGGGAACCAAACATTTCAAGGAGGCGATGCAAAGTGGCAGTCAAGGAAAAAATCAGAATCAGACTCAGAAGCTATGACCACCAGCTGGTGGACGCGTCAGCGGAGAAGATCGTGGAGACCGCCCGGAGAACCGGCGCTCGGGTATCCGGCCCCATCCCGCTCCCCACTGAGAAAGAGGTCGTCACCATCCTGCGGGCCGTCCACAAGTACAAGGACAGCCGTGAGCAGTTTGAGATGAGAACCCACAAGAGACTCATCGACATCCTCAGACCGTCCAACAAAACTGTGGAAGCGCTCAAAGGTCTGGAACTCCCTGCCGGCGTTGAGATCGAGATCAAGCTCTGATCCCATTCGCGGCAAGGTCATGTTGGCGAGAGCCAACCAATAACCGAATGTAGGAGGAACAAAAAATGCAAAAGTGTATCATCGGCAAAAAGATCGGCATGACCCAGTTGTTCGATGAAAGCGGCAAGGTCATCCCCGTCACAGTCATTGAAGCGGGTCCCTGCGTCGTGGTGCAGAAGAAGACCACCGAAAACGACGGTTATGAAGCCGTGCAGATCGGTTTCGGCGCACTGAGCGACAAGCGGGCCAACAAGGCTGTCAAGGGTCACTTCGCCAAGGCTGACGTAGCTCTGAAGAAAACCCTCAGAGAGTTCCGCCTGGAGGACATCTCCGGACTGAACGTCGGCGATCTCATCAAGGCTGACGTCTTCGCCGCCGGCGACAAGATCGACGTCTGCGGCACTTCCAAAGGTAAAGGTTACGCCGGCACCATCAAGCGCTGGGGCAACCACCGCCTGAAGGAAACCCACGGTACCGGCCCTGTCCACAGACACGCCGGCTCCAACGGCCCCGTCAGCGATCCCTCCAGAGTGCAGAAGGGCAAGCGCCTGCCTGGTCACATGGGTGTGGAGCGGGTCACCGTCCAGAACCTGGACGTTGTCAAGATCGATGCTGAGAACAATCTGATCGCGGTGCGCGGCGCGGTTCCCGGCCCCAAGGGCGGAATCGTTTACATCACCGACACCGTGAAGAAGGCGTAAGGAAGGAGGAAGAAACAATGCCAAAGGTTACTATTTATGATATGACCGGCAAAAGCGTTGGGGAAAGAGACCTTTCTGATGCCATCTTCGCTATAGAGCCCAACAAGTACGCGCTCCACGCTGTGGTGAAGAACTATCTGGCCAACCAGCGCCAGGGCACCCAGTCCACCCTGACCCGCACCGAGGTCCGGGGCGGCGGCAGAAAGCCCTGGAGACAGAAGGGTACCGGCCACGCCAGACAGGGTTCCATCCGGGCTCCCCAGTGGACCCACGGCGGCGTCGCTCTGGGCCCCAAGCCCCGCAGCTACAACTACACCCTCAACAAGAAGGTGAAGGTGCTGGCCCTCAAGTCCGCCCTGTCCTCCAAGGTCCTGGAGAACGAGCTGGTGGTTGTGGACAACATCGCCGTTGAGGACTACAAGACCAAGACCGTCGTTGCCATGCTGGGCGCTCTGGGCGCCGGCAAGAAGGCCATGATCGTCACCGCCGCTCCCGACGAGAAGCTCATCGGCAGCGCCAACAACATCCCCGGCGTGAAGACTGCTGTGGTCGGTTCCCTGAATGCCTATGACATTCTCAACACCGGCAAGTTCATCATCTCCGCCGAGGCTGTGGATAAGCTGGAGGAGGTGTACAAATGATGAAGACCGCTCACGACATTATCCTGGCTCCCGTCATCACAGAGAACAGCATGGAGGGCCTGGCCCAGAGAAAGTACACTTTCAAAGTCGCCAAGAGCGCCAACAAGATCGAGATCGCCAAAGCGGTGGAGACTGTGTTCCCCGGCGTCAAGGTGGCCAGCGTCAACACCCTCAACTGCAAGGGCACCCTCAAGCGGATGGGCCGGTACTCCGGCTACACCCCCGATTTCAAGAAGGCTGTTGTCACCCTGACCGCTGACAGCAAGACCATCGAGTTCTTCGATTCCATGCAGTAAGTTCCCGCCGGGAACGAGCGGGGGTGCCGTCCCCCGCGGGGAGAACCTCCCCGAAGTATGGAGCTGCTCCAGCTCCGCTAATGATGACAAGGAGTGAAAGAAATGGCTATCAAAAAATATAAGCCCACGACAGCCGGCCGGCGCACCATGACCGTCACCGACTACACCGGCCTGTCCAAGGTTGCCCCTGAGAAGAGCCTCCTTGAGCCCCTCAAGAAGCATTCCGGCCGCAACAACACGGGCAAGATCACCGTCCGCCATCACGGCGGCGGCAACCGGCAGAAATACCGCATCATCGACTTCAAGAGAGACAAGGCTGACATGAACGCCACTGTCCTGACCCTGGAGTACGATCCCAACCGTTCCGCTCACATCGCCCTCGTTCAGTACGAGGACGGCGAAAAGAGATATATCGTTGCTCCCTACGGCCTGAAGGTGGGAGACGTCATCGTCTCCGGCGCCGCCGCCGACATCAAGACCGGCAACGCCCTCCCCCTGGCCAACATCCCCGTGGGTACCTTCATCCACAACGTGGAGATGTATCCCGGCAAGGGCGCTCAGCTGGCTCGGGCCGCTGGCATCCAGGCTCAGCTGATGGCCAAGGAGAACGGACTGGCTCTGATCCGTCTGCCCTCCGGCGAGCTGCGGAACGTTCCCCAGCAGTGCATGGCCACTATCGGCCAGGTGGGCAACATCGACCATGAGAACGTCCACATCGGTAAAGCCGGCCGCACCCGTCACATGGGCATCCGTCCCACCGTCCGCGGTTCCGTCATGAACCCCTGCGACCATCCTCACGGCGGTGGTGAGGGCAAGTCCCCCATCGGACGTCCCGGCCCTGTGACCCCCTGGGGCAAGCCCGCTCTTGGTTATAAGACCAGAGCGAAGCACAAGAGCTCCGACAAGTTCATTGTAAAGCGCCGTAACGCCAAATAAGGCTGGCTGAAAGGAGGAACGAGTTCATGGGCAGAAGCGTTAAAAAGGGACCTTTCGTACAGCCGAAGCTGCTGGAAAGAGTCGAAGAGATGAATAAAACCGGCGAGAAGCGGGTGCTCAAGACCTGGAGCAGAGCTTCCACCATTTTCCCGGACTTTGTGGGACACACCTTCGCCGTCCACGACGGCCGCAAGCACGTTCCGGTCTATGTGACCGAGGATATGGTTGGCCACAAGCTGGGTGAGTTTGCCCCCACACGGACCTTTAAGGGCCACGCGGGCAACAAGAAGACCAAATAAGGGCCGAAAGGAGGAAAAACACAATGGAAGCAAGGGCTTACCTGAGACACGCCCGCATTTCTCCCCGCAAGGTGCAGATCGTTCTGGATCAGATCCGCAACAAGCCTGTGGAGGAAGCGCTGGCGATTCTGAAATATACCCCCAAGGCTGCCTGCGAGCCGCTGGAGAAGCTGCTCCGCAGCGCCATTGCAAACGGCGTCAACGATCCCGCCAAGAATATGGATCGCAACAGCATGTACGTAGCAGAGTGTTTTGTCTGCCCCGGCCCCACACTCAAGAGAATCCGTCCCAGAGCGCAGGGCAGAGCGTTCCACGTTCTGAAGAGAACCTCCCATGTCACTATGGTGGTTCGGGACAAAGAGTAAGCTGAAAGAGGAGGTAAACTATGGGCCAAAAAGTAAATCCCCACGGCCTTCGTGTGGGTGTAATCAAGGATTGGGATTCCCGCTGGTTTGCTCGCGATAACGCTTTCGGCGATATCTTGGTCGAGGACTACAAGCTGCGGAAGTTCCTGAAGAAAACCCTGTATGATGCCGGCATCCCCAAGATCGAGATCGAGCGTGATGCCGCCAGAGTCCGCATTCACATTCACTGCGCCCGTCCCGGCGTGGTCATCGGCAAGGGCGGCACCGAGATCGAGAAGCTCCGTCTGGCCTGCGAGAAGATGATCAACAAGGGCAAGGAGCAGAAGATGGCTGTCTCCGTCAACGTCGTTGAGGTCCGTCAGCCTGATAAGAACGCCCAGCTGGTTGCCGAGAGCATCGCCGCTCAGCTGGAGAACCGGGCTTCCTTCCGCCGCGCCATGAAGCAGGCCATTGGCCGCGCCATGAAGTTCGGCGCCAAGGGTATCAAGACTCAGGTGTCCGGCCGTCTGGGCGGCGCTGAGATCGCCCGTACCGAGCAGTATCACGAGGGCACCATCCCTCTGCAGACCATCCGCGCCGACATCGACTACGGCTTCGCGGAGGCTGCCACCACCTATGGCCGCATCGGCGTCAAGGTGTGGATCTATGCCGGCGAGGTCCTCGCTGAGCGCAAACCCCGTCAGGAAGGAGGCAATAAGTAATGCTTCTGCCAAAAAGAGTGAAATACCGCCGCGTCCACAGAGGACGTCTGACCGGTAAGGCCACCAGAGGCAATACCGTCACCTACGGTGAGTACGGCCTCCAGGCTCTGGAGCCCGCCTGGGTCACCTCCAATCAGATCGAGGCCGCCCGTATCGCCATGACCCGTTACATCAAGCGTGGCGGTCAGGTTTGGATCAAGATCTTCCCCGACAAGCCCATCACCGAGAAGCCTGCCGAGACCCGCATGGGTTCCGGTAAAGGTTCCCCCGAGTACTGGGTCGCTGTGGTGAAGCCCGGCAGAGTGATGTTTGAAATCGCCGGCATCGAGGAGTCCGTGGCCCGCGAGGCCATGCGTCTGGCCGCCCACAAGCTGCCCATCAAGTGCAAGTTTGTCAAGAAAGAGACCGAAGGGAGTGAAGCGTAATGAAAGCCACCGAGATCAGAGATCTTTCCACCGCCGAGCTGAATCAGAAGCTGGCCGACCTCAAGGCTGAGCTTTTCAACCTTCGCTTCCAGCACGCCGTCAACCAGCTGGATAACCCCCTGAGACTGAACCTTGTCAAGAAGGACATCGCCCGTCTCAAGACCGTTATCAGAGAGAAAGAGCTGAAGGCTCAGTAAGAAGGGAGGACGAAGCTGTGAGCGAAGAGAGAAACCTGAGAAAGACCCGGGTAGGCAAGGTCGTCAGCGACAAGATGGACAAGACCGTCGTGGTCGCCATCGCCGACAATGTCAGACACCCCCTTTATAAGAAGATCGTCAAGCGCACTGTGAAGTTCAAGGCACACGACGAGGAGAACGCTTGCGGTATCGGCGACACCGTGATGATTATGGAGACCCGCCCTCTGTCCAAGGACAAGAGATGGAGAGTCTGCCAGATCATCGAGAAGGCGAAATAAGCCTCTCTCCCGTTACCAAAACCTGTTCATTACGAAGATTTTGAGTATGACTTAGCGATAAGTCTCACCGAAAGGAGGAACGCTCTGTGATTCAGATGCAGACCTATCTCAAAGTGGCCGACAACACCGGTGCCAAGGAACTGATGTGCATTCGCGTGCTGGGTGGCTCCCGCAAGAGATACGCCAACATTGGCGACGTGGTGGTGGCTTCCGTCAAGAAGGCCACTCCCGGCGGCGTCGTGAAGAAGGGCGATGTTGTAAAGGCAGTTATTGTGCGTTCGGCCAAGGGCCTCCGTCGTGAGGATGGCACCTACATCCGCTTCGACGAGAACGCAGCCGTTATCATTAAGGAAGACAAAAACCCCAGAGGTACCCGTATCTTTGGGCCAGTGGCCAGAGAGCTTCGTGAAAAGGATTATATGAAGATCCTCTCTCTCGCCCCTGAGGTTCTGTAATTGGAGGTGTCGCATCAAGATGAATAATCTTCACGTCAAAAAGGGCGACACAGTGGTCGTCCTGTCCGGTAAGGACAAGGGCAAGAAGGGCAAGGTCCTGGAAGTCAGCCCCAAGGAGCAGAAAGTCATCGTTGAGGGCCTGAACATGGTCACCAAGCACGTCAAACCCCGCAGACAGGGCGATGCCGGCGGTATCGTCAAGGCGGAGGGCGCTCTGTACGCCTGCAAGGTGATGGCGGTTTGCCCCAAGTGCGGCAAGCCCACCCGTCTCGGTCACAAGATCAAAGAGGACGGCAGCAAGGCCCGCGTCTGCAAGCTGTGCGGCGCAGAATACTGAGAGAAGGAGGAGAAGACATTGCTCGTTTGAAAGAGACCAAAAAAAACGAAATCGCCCCTGCTCTGATGAGCAAGTTCGGTTATAAGAGCGTCATGCAGATCCCCAAGCTCGAGAAGGTTGTGCTGAATATCGGCTGCAGCGAACTCAAGGAGAACCCCAAGGTTCTGGACGCCATCATGGGCGACCTGAGCAAGATCACCGGACAGAAGGCCGTGGCCACCAAGGCCCGGAAGTCTGTGGCCAACTTCAAGCTCCGTGAGGGCATGATTATCGGCGCCAAGGTGACCCTCCGCGGGGACCGGATGTATGAGTTCATCGACCGGTTCTTCAACTTTGCCCTCCCCCGGGTCAGAGACTTCCGGGGCATCAATCCCAACGGATTCGACGGCAGAGGCAACTACAACATGGGTATCCGGGAGCAGCTGATCTTCCCGGAGATCGAGTATGATAAGATCGACAAGGTCCGCGGCATGGACATCACCTTTGTCACCACCGCCAAGACCGACGAAGAGGCCAAGGAGCTCATTACTCTCCTGGGCGCGCCGTTTGCTAAGTAAGGAGGTAGAGAAGGGTTATGGCAAAGGTTTCCATGAAAATTAAGCAGCAGCGTCCTGCGAAGTTCTCTACCAGAGAGTACAACAGATGCAAGATCTGCGGCCGTCCCCATGCTTATCTGCGGAAATACGGCATCTGCCGTATCTGCTTCCGGGAGCTGGCTTACAAGGGTCAGATCCCCGGCGTCAAGAAAGCAAGCTGGTAATAAGTAATAGCAAAGGAGGTTGACCTATGTCTATCACCGATACCATCGCCGATATGCTCACCCGGATCCGGAACGCGAATTCGGCCAAACATGACACGGTAGATATTCCTGCGTCAAAGATGAAGACTGCTATTGCTCAGATTCTTCTTGACGAGGGTTATATTAAAGGTTTCACCGTCGTGGACGACGGCAAGCAGGGCGTCATCCATATGACGCTCAAGTACGGTCCTGGCAAGACCCAGGTGATTCAGGGGCTGCGGAGAGTTTCCAAGCCCGGCCTGCGGATCTACACCAGCTGTGAGGATATGCCCAAGGTGCTCAAAGGTCTGGGTATCGCCATCCTTTCCACCTCCAAGGGCGTCATCACCGACAAGCAGGCCCGCAAGGAAAACGTCGGCGGCGAAGTGCTGGCGTTCATCTGGTAAGGGGGGAAATAAGATGAGCAGAATCGGTAACAAACACATCGACATTCCCGCCGGCGTAGAGGTGAAGATCGACGGCGCCACCGTCACCGCCAAGGGTCCGGTGGGCACTCTCACCAGGACTTTTGACAGCCGGATGGGCATCGCTATGGAGGGCAACGTCATCCACGTTACCCGTCCCAACGATGAGAAGACCTGCAAGAGCCTCCATGGCCTGACCAGAACTCTGGTTCACAACATGGTGGAGGGCGTGGCCCATGGCTTCTCCAAGGAGCTGGAGGTCAACGGCGTCGGCTACCGTGCCGCCAAGCAGGGCAGCAACCTGGTGATGAACCTGGGTTATTCCCATCAGGTCATCGTTCCGGAGATCCCCGGGATCACCATTGATGTTCCCGCTCCCAACAAGATCATTGTCAAAGGCCCTGATAAGGAAGCTGTGGGACAGTTCGCGGCTGAGATCCGCGAGAAGCGTCCTCCCGAACCCTATAAGGGCAAGGGCATCAAGTATGTCGGCGAAACCATCATCCGCAAGGAAGGCAAAGCCGGTAAGGGCAAGAAGTAAGGAAGGAGGAGTAAAGAATGGTAAGCAAGCCTAGCGCAAAGCAGAACAGACTCAAGAGACGCGCCAGAGTCAGAGGCAAGATCTCCGGCACCGCGCAGCGTCCGCGGCTCTCCGTATTCCGCTCCGCCAAACACATCTATGCCCAGCTGATCGATGACGTCGCAGGCGTCACTCTGGCAGCTGCTTCCTCCATGGATAAGGACTTTGAGGGCAACGGCGGCAACAAAGAGGCGGCCAAGAAGGTCGGCCTGGCTGTCGCAGAGAAAGCAAAGGCCAAGGGCATCGAAGAGGTTGTCTTCGACCGCGGCGGCTTTATCTATCATGGCCGTGTCAAAGAACTGGCTGAGGGCGCCCGTGAAGGCGGACTCAAATTCTAATAGGAGGAGGGACACTTTTGGCTAGAATCGACGCTTCTGCACTGAATCTCAACGAGAGAGTAGTTGCAATCAACCGTGTATCCAAGACCGTCAAGGGCGGCCGTATCTTTAAGTTCGCCGCGCTGGTCGTCGTGGGCGACGGCAACGGCCTGGTCGGCTTTGGTCTTGGTAAAGCCTCCGAGGTGCCGGACGCGATCCGCAAGGGCATCGAGGACGCGAAGAAGAACGTTATCCGCATCTCCCTGAAGGGCACCACCATTCCTCATGAGGTCATCGGCAAATTCGGCGCCGGCGAAGTGCTCATGAAGCCCGCCCCCCAGGGTACCGGCGTTATCGCCGGCGGCGCTGTCCGTGCGGTGATGGAGATGGCCGGTATCCGGGACATCCGTACCAAGTGCCTGCGCTCCAATAACCCCTGCAACGTGGTCACCGCTACCATCAACGGCCTGGCCTCCCTGCGGGATGCTGAGCAGGTTGCTGCTGTCCGCGGCAAGTCTGCCAAGGAAATTTTTGAATAAGGAGGTAGCTTGAAATGGCAAACGGAACGCTGAAAATCAAGCTGGTCAAGGGCTTGGCCGGCAGAAAAGCTCCCCAGATCGCTACTGCTTATTCTCTGGGTCTTCGGAAGATCGGTCAGGTGACCGTTCAGCCCGACAATGAGGCTACCAAGGGCAAGATCGCCAAGATCTCCCACCTCGTGGAAGTCACAAACGCTTGAGCAAGGAGGTGCAGGTACAATGAAATTGCATGAGCTTTCCCCCGCTCCCGGCTCCACCAAGAAGGCTTACCGTGTGGGCCGCGGCGCTGGCTCCGGCAACGGCAAGACCGCGGGCAAGGGCCACAAGGGCCAGAACGCCCGCTCCGGCGGCGGCGTGCGCCCCGGTTTTGAAGGCGGCCAGATGCCCCTTCAGAGACGGATTCCCAAGAGAGGTTTCGTCAATATTTTCGCAACCAAGTATGCTACCATCAACGTGGAGGATCTCAACCGCTTTGAGGACGGCGCCGTGGTGGACGCCAAGGCAATCGTAGAAGCTGGTCTGCTGAAGAAGACTCTGGACGGTGTGAAGGTCCTGGGCAGAGGTGAACTGACCAAGAAACTCACCGTCAACGTTGCGGCTTTTTCCGCAGGCGCCAAGAGCAAAATCGAAGCAGCCGGCGGAAAGGCTGAGGTGGTATAAATGATCCAGACGCTGAGAAATGCCTGGAAAATCGAGGATCTCCGGAAAAAGCTGATCTACACCATGTTCATCCTTTTTATCGTGAGACTGGGTTCCGCCATTCCGGTGCCCTTCCTCGATCCCACCGCGCTGAAAGCGATGATCAGCTCCGGCGGCAACCTGCTGGGCTATCTGGATGTGCTCACCGGCGGCGCTCTCAGTAACGCCACCCTGCTGGCACTGTCCATCTCCCCCTACATCACCGCGTCCATCGTCATCCAGCTGCTGACTGTGGCCATTCCGGCCCTGGAGCGGATGGCCAAGAACGGTGAGGACGGGCAGAAGAAGCTGAAGAAGATCACCCGGTACACCACCGTGGCCCTGGCGGTCCTTCAGGCCTTCGCTTTCTACACCCTGTTCCGCAACGGCTATTACGCCGTCACCTATACCGAGGGCTTCGCCGGCGTTCTCACCGCCCTGGCCATCATCTCCGCCTTTACCGCAGGCGCCATGGTGGTGGTTTGGCTGGGCGAGCGGATCGACGAAAGAGGCATCGGCAACGGTATCTCCCTGATCCTCTTTGTGGGTATCGTTTCCCGCGGCCCCGGCGCTGTCTACGAGCTGACCCAGTATTTTGCACAGGGTCCCCAGTACTATGTGCTGGTTCCCCTGGTGGCGGTGCTCTTTGTACTGCTCATCGGCTTCATCGTCCTGATGAACAACGCCGAGCGGCGCATCACCGTCCAGTACGCCAAGAAAGTGGTGGGACGCAAGATGTACGGCGGCCAGAGCTCCTATATTCCCATCAAGGTGAATATGTCCGGCGTTCTGCCCATCATCTTCGCCAGCACCTTCCTGGCCATCCCCGGCACCATCAAGAGCTTTGTGGACCCCATGGGTACCACCACTCTTGGACAGATTCTGGGTGCGTTCAACTACAACACCTGGCTGTACGCGGTGCTGTATTTCTTCCTCATCATCGGCTTTAACTATTTCTATATTGCGATCCAGTATAACCCCATTGAGATGGCCAATAACATCCGCAAGAACAACGGCGCCATCCCCGGCATCCGGCCCGGCAAGCCCACTTCGGACTTCATCACCAAAGTAATCTCCAAGATCACCCTGGTGGGGGCGCTGATGCTGGCGGCTATCGCCATTCTGCCCATCATTCTGGGCAACATTGCGAACATGAACATCGCTTTGGGTGGTACCTCCATCATCATTCTGGTGGGCGTGGCTCTGGATACCGTGCGGAGCCTGGAATCCCAGATGATGATGCGCCACTACAAAGGGTTCCTTGAGTAAAAGCAGGACTTTTGGAGGGTGACAGGATGAATCTGATTCTAATGGGCGCTCCCGGCGCAGGCAAAGGCACCCAGGGGGAGATCATCAGCGAGCGGTTTGAACTCCCGGAGATCTCCACCGGCGGCGTGCTGCGTGAAGCTATCAAAAGCGGCTCTCCTTTGGGTGAGCAGGTCAAAAGCCTCATCGCCGAAGGAAAGCTGGTACCTGATGAGATCATCAATCAGGTGGTCAAGGACCGCCTCTCCCAGGCGGATTGCGCCAAGGGCTTTATTCTGGACGGCTTCCCCCGGACGCTGGCCCAGGCTCAGGCGCTGGACGCCATGGGGGTCACCATCGACAAAGTTCTGTACATCAATGTTCCCGACCAGGTGATTCTGGAGCGTCTCGGCGGCCGGCGGGTCTGCGAGAAATGCGGCGAAACCTACCACATCAAGCATCAGCCCTCCTCCGCTGGGGAGCTGTGCGAGAAGTGCGGCGGCAAGCTGATTATCCGCGCCGACGACAAGCCTGAGACCATCCGGGACCGGCTGGCCACCTATCATGAAAGCACCTATCCTGTGGTGGAGTACTACAAAGCCCAGGGGAAGATGCTGGAAGTGGATGGCACCGGGACCATTGAAGCCATTACCGAGCGGACCCTGCGGGCTCTGGAGGATGAAGAATGATTGTGCTGAAAACCAGTAAGGAGCTGGCGCTGATGCGCGAAGCGGGGCGGATCTCCCACCTGGCGCTGATGGCGGGGGTGGAAGCGGTTGCTCCGGGCAAGACCACCATGGAAGTCAATCAGGTCATTCATGATTTTATTGTCTCCCATGGGGCGAAGCCTTCCTTCCTGGGCTACGGCGGATTTCCTGCGGCAGCCTGTATTTCCATCAACGAAGAAGTGATCCACGGCATCCCCTCCAAGCATCGGAAAATCAAGGAGGGGGACATCGTCAGCATCGACACCGGCGCCATCTACAAGGGCTATCAGGGGGACAACGCCTTCACCGTAGCGGCGGGTACCCCCGCCCCTGAAGTGGCGCAGCTGCTGGAAGTGACACAAAAGTGCCTGGAGCTGGGCATCGCCCAGGCGCTGCCGGGCAACCGGCTGGGAGACATCGGCTTCGCCATCCAGAGCTACGCCGAGAGCTTCGGCTACGGCGTGGTGAAGGAGTATGTGGGCCACGGGATCGGCACAGAGATGCACGAAGATCCGGAAGTGCCCAACTTCGGCGCGCCCGGCAAGGGGCGGCGCCTCTCCGTCGGGATGACTCTGGCAATCGAGCCCATGATTAATCTCAAAGGCGCCGGAGTCAAACAGCTCTCCGACGGCTGGACAGTAGTGACCCACAGCGGACTGCCCTCGGCTCACTTTGAGCATACCGTGGCTATTACCGACAACGGTCCGGTGATCCTCACCAGACCCTGAAGGAGGCCCGGGATGTTCAAACTGGGACAGGTGGTCTGGTCCTCACGGGGACACGACCAGGGAAGTTTTTATGTGGTGGTGGGCCTGAGAGAGGGGCGGGTATGGATCGCCGACGGCAAGCGGCGGAAGCTGCAGGCCCCAAAGGCGAAAAATCCCCTGCACCTGCGCCCCACCAATACCGTCATCGACCTGAGCTCTGTGAGCTCGGACCGCAGACTGCGTACACTGCTGCGGGAGTATCATGCACAAAGGGAACAGTTGCCAGACCAAAAGGCGGAAAGGAGAGCGCCCTGATGTCAAAGCAGGATGTCATTGAAATTGAAGGCACCGTTGTGGAGAAGCTGCCCAACGCGCAGTTCCAGGTGGAACTACCCAACGGCCATGTGCTGCTGGCACATATTTCCGGCAAGCTGCGGATGAACTATATCCGCATCCTTCCCGGCGACAAGGTAACGGTGGAGATCTCGCCCTACGATCTCACCAAGGGACGCATCACCTGGCGTTCCAAGTAAGGAAAAGGGCAAACCCCAAAGGAGGTAGTTTCAAATGAAAGTAAGACCTTCCGTTAAGCCTATGTGCGAGAAGTGCAAGGTGATTAAGCGCAAGGGCCGCATCATGGTCATTTGCGACAATCCCAAGCATAAGCAGCGTCAGGGCTGAACCTAACCTATTTCATGGAGGTGCAAATTAATGGCTCGTATTGCTGGTGTGGACCTGCCCAGAGATAAGCGGATCGAGATCGGTCTGACCTACATCTTCGGCATTGGCCGCAAGACCGCCCAGAACATCCTGGCCGCCACCGGCGTCAACCCTGACGTCCGCGTGAAGGATCTGACCGAGGAGGACGAGGGCAAGATCCGTGACTATATCGACCGCCATCTCACCGTCGAAGGCGACCTGAGAAGAAACGTTTCCCTGGACATCAAGCGTCTGGTGGAAATCGGCTGCTACAGAGGCGTCCGTCACAGAAAGGGCCTGCCTGTCAGAGGACAGCGGACCAAGACCAACGCCCGTACCAGAAAAGGTCCGGCGAGAACCATCGCCAATAAGAAGAAGTAAGGAGGGATTGAGATGGCAAAGCAACCCGCAAAGAAAGCTGTCATCCGCAAGCGCCGTGAGCGCAAGAACATCGAGCGCGGAGCCGCTCATATCCAGTCCACATTCAACAACACCATCGTCACCATCACCGACACCCAGGGCAACGCTCTCAGCTGGGCCAGCGCCGGCGGTCTGGGCTTCAGAGGCTCCAGAAAGTCCACTCCCTTCGCTGCTCAGACTGCTGCCGAGGTGGCTGCCAAGGCCGCGATGGAGCATGGTCTGAAGACCGTGGAAGTTTATGTCAAGGGCCCTGGCGCCGGTCGTGAGGCCGCCATCCGCGCCCTTCAGGCAGCTGGTCTGGAGGTCAACATGATCAAGGACGTTACCCCCATTCCCCACAATGGCTGCCGCCCGCCCAAGAGACGGCGTGTATAATCGAAAAGGAGGTATTCGTCGATGGCTAGATATACTGGTGCAGTATGCAGACTTTGCCGCCGCGAGGGCAAGAAGCTGTTCCTCAAAGGCGACAGATGCTACTCTGATATGTGTGCCCTGACCCGGAGAGCTTCCGTTCCCGGTCAGCACGGCAAGTCCAGAAAGAAAGTTTCCGAGTACGGCGTTCAGCTGCGTGCCAAGCAGTCCGCCAGAAGATACTACGGCGTGCTGGAGAGCCAGTTCCGCAAGTACTTCGAGATGGCTGAGAGACAGCCCGGTATGGCTGGTGAAAACCTGCTGCGGATCCTGGAGTCCAGACTGGACAATGTGGTCTATCGCGCCGGCTTTGCCGCTTCCAGAAAGGAAGCCAGACAGCTGGTTCGTCATGGTCACTACACCCTCAACGGTCACAAGGCCAACATCCCCTCTATTCTGGTGAAGGCCGGCGATGTGATCGAGGTGACCAGCAAGAGCAGCGACAGCGACAAGCTGAAGACTGTTGTGGAAGCCAACGCTTCCCGTCCCCGTCCCAAGTGGCTGGATGTGGATACCAACAAGATGACCCTGAAGGTTGTGGAGCTGCCCAACCGCGAAGACATTGATCTGGATGTGCAAGAGCATCTCATCGTCGAGCTGTACAGCAAATAATCAGATGATCCGGCAACAGATCGGTAGGGAAGTACAAAGACTTTTCGTCTTCATAAGGAGGGTTAATATTTATGGTTAAGATCATTGAACCAAGGATAGAGACTACAGAGCTGAAATCCGACGGCAGCTATGGCAAATTTGTGGCCGAGCCTTTGGATCGCGGCTTTGGCATCACCTTGGGCAACGGCCTGAGACGGGTGCTGCTCTCCTCGCTTCCTGGTGTGGCTGTTTCGTCTGTAAAGATCGACGGCGTACAGCATGAATTCTCCACCATCCCCGGTGTGAAAGAGGACGTCACTGAGATGATCCTCAACATCAAGGGGCTGACGGCGAAGCTGTACTGCGACGAGCCTGTACGGGTCAAGATCTCCGCGGAGGGAGAGTGCGAAGTCAACGCCGGCTCCATTACCGGCAGCTCCGAAGTGGAGGTATTGGATCCCGGGATGCACATTGCTACCCTGGCAGAGGGCGCCAAGCTGAACATGGAACTGACCCTGCAAAAGGGACAGGGCTATGTTTCCGCTGACCGGAACAAGGTTCTGGATGGAGACAAGTCCCCCGTGGGCACGATCTTTGTTGACAGTATTTACACCCCGGTGTTAAAGGTAAACTACTCGGTGGAAAACACCCGGGTCGAACAGATCACGGACTATGACAAACTGACGCTGGAGGTTTGGACCGACGGTACCATCTCCGCGAAAGAAGCGGTCAGCCTTGCGGCCAAGATCCTCAATAGACAACTCAACCACTTTGTGGAGCTTTCCGACGAAGTGGGCGCAACCGAGATTATGGAGAAAAAAGAGGATACCGGTAAGGATAAGGTTCTTGAGATGACCATTGAAGAGCTTGACCTTTCTGTTCGTGCCTTTAATTGCCTGAAGCGGGCAGGCGTCAATTCTGTGGGAGACCTGATTAACAAGTCCCCTGAAGAGATGATGAAGGTCCGCAATCTTGGAAAGAAGTCGTTGGAAGAGGTAATCGGCAAGCTGGAAGCCCTGGGCTTCAAGCTCAACGACGACGAGGAATAACTACAATTACAGGTAAAGGAGTGATTATAAATGCCAGGAGTCAGAAAGCTGGGCAGAACCTCTGACCATAGAAAAGCGATGCTCAGGGCAATGGTGACCTTCCTGATGGAAAATGGGAAGATCGAGACCACCGTCACCAGAGCCAAGGAAGTCCGCGCTATGGCCGAGAAGATGATCACCATTGCAAAGGCTGGCGACCTGCACGCCAAGCGTCAGGTTTATTCTTATATCACCAAAGAGACCGTGGCCAAAAAGGTCATCGATGAGCTGGCCCCCAAGTATAAGGAAGTGAACGGCGGATACACCCGCATCGTCAAGATCGGACCCCGCCGCGGCGACGCCGCTGAGATGGCGATTATTGAGCTGATCTGAGGATCCGGCCAATAGCTGCCAGAAACAAAAAAGAGGAAGCCCCCGATGGAGCGATCCGCCGGGGGCTTTTTGTGTGCAGGGGCGGCGGTTTATCCGCCGCCCCTTTCCGGCTGCCCTTGGGCAGCCGCACCCCTGGCAGGGGGAAGGGAGCGGCTTTGTCCGGCTTTACCCGGACAAGAAGCGAGCGGGCGGTACTGACTACGCCGGGACAGGAGCAGAAACCACCCCTCCAACCCGTTCCCCCAACACTGAAAGGTACCAACCAAAACAGCGGCAGGCAGAAAGTTGTCCTAACCAGATCGTGATCGCCTCAACAATGGGATTCCAAAGGGACGAGTCCCTTTGGGCGTATTCCTTTATCTTTCGCTAACGTTCCCGGGCAGCAGAGGGGGCGGCGGTTTATCCGCCGCCCCCTTTTAGCCGCCTTGGGCGGCCACACCCCTGGCAGGAGGAAGGGAGCGGCTTTGTCCGGCTTTACCCGGACAATAAGCGAGCGGGCAGTACTGACTACGCCGGGACAGGAGCAGAAACCATTCCTCCAACCCGTTCCCCCAACACTGAAAGGTACCAACTTAAACAGTGGCAGGCAGAAAGTTGTCCTAACCAGATCGTGATCGCCTCAACAATGGGATTCCAAAGGGACGAGTCCCTTTGGGCGTAACTCCCGGCACCGGCCTCCGCCTCACACCTGCCCCGGAAAGAACCACCGTCTCAGCCCGGCTGGGCGTTCCGGGGACAGCGCAGTCCACTGCGATGGGAATTCCCAAAGGGTTGTGATCTTTTGGGCATATCCTTCAAAAGCTCATTCCTTTGGACGAAAAAACTCCCTCCCGGTTTGATCCGAGAGGGAGAAATAGGTTTAT
>CASFXA010000092.1 GCA_949298535.1 uncultured Oscillospiraceae bacterium | reverse complement strand
GTCCATGAATGGGGAGAGCATCACCGTGGGCAAAATCCTCAAGCAGCTGGAGGATGTGGGTATCTCCAACATCCTCTCCGGGCTGTTCAGCAACATGATGTATTAAAATCGAAGCCAACAAAAAGGGGAATACCCTGACTGCTCCATCGCAAGGGCAGACAATCCCCCAGTCACCTGCGGTGACAGCCCCCTTTGCACAAGGGGGCCTCAGGGCTTTGCCCGACCCAACGCCTCCCTTGTGTAAAGGGAGGTGGCACGGCGTAAGCCGTGACGGAGGAATTGACAAAATGGAACTGGCCTGTTGCAAAATCGCAATTTTGCAACAGGCCAGTTTTCATCTTTTCGTCAGGACTTTTTACCCTTCTGGGCCTTCATGCGCTGCTCATGGTTGAGGATGCGCTTGCGCAGACGCAGGCTCTCGGGGGTGACCTCCAGGATCTCGTCGTCGGCCAGGAACTCCAGGCACTGCTCCAGGGAGAGAATGCGAGGGGGCACCAGGCGCAGGGCCTCGTCGGAGCCGGAGGCGCGCATATTGGTCAGCTGCTTTTTGCGGCAGACGTTGACGGTGATGTCCTCCATCTTGGGACACACGCCCACCACCATGCCCTCATACACGGGCACGCCGGGGCCGATGAACAGAGCGCCACGGTCCTGGGCGGAAAACAGGCCGTAGGCCACGGACTCGCCGGTCTCGTGGGCCACCAGGGAGCCGGTGTTGCGCCGCTGGATCTCGCCCTTGTAGGGCACATAC
Organism: uncultured Oscillospiraceae bacterium; assembly: GCA_949298535.1. GTDB lineage: Bacteria > Bacillota > Clostridia > Oscillospirales > Ruminococcaceae > Angelakisella. The sequence goes on along the minus strand of CASFXA010000092.1, from coordinate 20,794 downwards.
TTCTCAAAGACGGAGGCCATGATGCCCTCGCCCTTGGTGTCGGTCAAAAACTCGTTGCGGTAGCCGAACAGGCCCCGGGAGGGGACCAGGAACTCCAGCTTCATGCGGCTGCCCACGGGAGTCATGGAGAGAAACTCCGCCTTGCGGGAGCCCAGCTTTTCCATCACGGCGCCCACGTTGTCCGCAGGCACGTCGGTGACCACCCGCTCCACAGGCTCGCACTTGACCCCGTCGATCTCCTGGTAGAGCACACGGGGGGGAGAGACCTGGAACTCATAGCCTTCCCGGCGCATGGTCTCAATGAGGATGGACAGGGACATCTCGCCACGGCCCGCCACGTTGAAGGAGTCGGTGGAGTTCTCCACCTCGGTGACCCGCAGGGACACGTCCTTCAGAGTCTCCCGGAACAGACGGTCCCGGAGTTGACGGCTGGTGACGAACTTGCCCTCCCGCCCGGCAAAGGGGGAGTCGTTGACGGAGAAGGTCATCTCCAGGGTGGGGGCGGAGATCTTGACAAACTCGATGGGCTCCACGGCGGAGGGGGCGCAGATGGTGTCGCCGATGGTGATGTCGCCGATGCCGCTCATGGCGATGATCTCGCCGGCGGCGGCCTCGGTGATGGGCACCCGGGACAGACCGTCGAAGGTGTACAGACTCACCGCCTTGGCCTTCTCGTTCTGGCCGGAGGTGTGGTAGTTGCACACGGCAATCTCCTGGTTCTGCTTGATGGTGCCCCGCTCAATGCGGCCGATGGCAATGCGGCCCACGAAGTCGTTGTAGTCGATGGAGGAGACCAGCATCTGGAAGGGGGCCTCGGTGTCGCACTCGGGGGCGGGGATATACTCCAGAATGGTCTCGAACAGGGGCACCAGATCGGTGCCGGCCACGTCGGGGGAGTAGGAGGCGGTACCCTGACGGCCGGAGCAGAAGAGGGTGGGGGAGTCCAACTGCTCGTCGGTGGCGTCCAGATCCATCAGCAGCTCCAGCACCTCGTCCACCACCTCGTGGATGCGCTGGTCGGGGCGGTCGATCTTGTTGATGACCACGATGACCCGGTGGCCCAGCTCCAGGGCCCGGGAGAGCACGAAGCGGGTCTGGGGCATGGGGCCCTCAGCGGCGTCCACCAGCAGGATGACGCCGTTGACCATCTTCAAGATACGCTCCACCTCACCGCCGAAGTCGGCGTGGCCCGGGGTGTCCACGATGTTGATTTTGGTGTCCTTGTAGTGCACAGCGGTATTCTTGGCCAGAATGGTGATGCCGCGCTCCCGCTCCAGGTCGTTGGAGTCCATGACCCGGTCCACGGTGGCCTGATTCTCCCGGTAGATGCCGCCCTGCTTGAGCATCTCATCCACCAGGGTGGTCTTGCCATGGTCAACGTGGGCAATGATGGCTACATTTCTCAGTTTCTCATTTTTCAAAACAGCTTTCCTCCTATATACTATGGCAAGACCGCCTGGGGCCCCGCATCCGCGGGGCGCGCCCAATGGCGCGTACAAGCATTTTACGAAGTAAAATCTTGGGACAGGGGCCGTTCATTTGGCCCTGTCCAAATCAAAATGGGGTCCCCGCAGGGTGTCAGCCCTATGGGGGCATTTCCACATTCGCTCAAAACACAGCTTTTTATTATATCCCGAAAAAACGCAGATTGCAACGGCAGAAGGGGAGAAAACCCCACAAAATCCAGAAAAGTTCTTGTGCCGCATTGACAGTATTGGAGGAATTGGGTACAATATGCAAGATAGCTCTGCCGCCGCACCCGTGCATCTGCCTCCGTAGTTAAATGGATATAACAAGCCCCTCCTAAGGGTTAGTTGTGAGTTCGATTCTCGCCGGGGGTGCCACGCCGGAGCAAGCATTGTATCGCTTGCTCCGGCTTTTTGCAGAAAAAAGCGCCGGAAGCTGCCCTCTGAGAGTTTCCAGCGCTTTTGTTTTTCCCGAAAGACGACGCCGGGGAAACCACCCCCTGGTCGATTTTCAGAGGGATCCCCGGATATATGCCCTCCCCTTCCATGCCTTTTCCCTGTAAGGTATTATTTCTTCTGAAGAATCAAAATATTTTCCCGCAGCTGGTACTTGTGGGAGGTGGAATTTTTCATCTGCCACAAAATGATTTCAGGATGGACAAATCCCACCTGCTCCCCCACCTTTTTCAACAATTCCGCGGTTTTGATATGCACCATTTTGAACGCGTGGGAATCGCTGATTAAAAGAGCGATTTTCCCTCCGGGCCTGAGGACCTTGAGGGATTCCTCCAGCGTATACGCCATCCCTCCAAAGTACTCCCAAACCAGTTTGGTATACAGCTTTTCAAACCCGCTGGTGGCGCCGTCGTGAGCCAGCCGCGCTTCAATTTCATCGGTTACCTCCTTGATCTCCGGGATCCCCTCCACTGCCTGGCGGTCGTGGTCCTGCCGGTAAATATTGGTGGTGGAACCCCGGATCATTCTTTTTTTAATGGTCCTGAAGGAGGACAGGTCGGTGGCGTAACCGTTGAAAATCAGCTCCAGTTTGGAGTGTTTGGTATATTCATGATCCCCGGGATAAGGGGGAGAGGTAATCATCAGCGAAACGCTCTCCGGCGCGATATACTCCGAAAGGCGCCGGCTGTCCCCCAGAATGGTTTTGGAAAAGGTGTTCCGCTGCTCCGGAGAAAGGGCGGAAAGGTCCGCCGTCATCCGTTCCAGCTTCTGGGAAAAAAGCTGAAGAACGTCGGCATCCTCCTTCTTCCTGCCGATACCGAAGCCCGGCCCGTATTTGACATTGGAAACCGGCACCAGAATCGCCGAAACCGCAAACAAAAACAGATCGCGGAATTCCTCCGGCATGGGGGTTTCCTGAATCGCCCGTTTCAGGCAATTGATTTTTACCAGAGGCTTGTCTGAAAGATACCGGCGGTCCAGGGCTGCAGGCCGGTTTTCGTCGGCTTTTGCGGCCAGCGCCTCCTTGTCGTCCCAGGGAACGGTCTGCGTCTGCTGCCGGTATCGCTCCAGCACCTGGTCCCTATAGGCCGGAATCCTGCTGGAATCGATGGTCCAGTTGAGCTTTTGGGAGGCGGCAAAAACCATAAAGTCATTGGCATCCAGGCCATAGGAGGCAATCCCCTTGAGCTTGCAGACCAGCTGGGTTGTCCCGGAGCCCACAAAAGGGTCCAGCACCACATCCTTTGAGGTGATCTGTTCCCGGCTCAGCATATATTCCGGAAAGGTGGGGGTGTAGCCCAGCACGAAATGATACCAGTCGTGAAAGGGATAACCGTTGGCCGACGACGCCCTGCCATCGCAGGTATCAATCAGCGGCGCGGCGGTATCGCTGTTCATAAGCGCCTCGCAAACCGGGCAAAAACTCCTGGTTGGCTTGTGATACGAAAAACCCATTGTTGTTTTACTCCTTATTTCTTCCATGCCAGCAGCGGCGGATCAAGCTGTACTTTGACCGTTTCTATAATATTGAACATCGGGGCGCAGGGGTTGCGTTTTGGGTCATAGAGGGAATTATGCTCCATAATCGCCAGAATCATCCCGTCCTCCTCCATCCTGGCCGCAATGGGCCGAACAATCAAACTCCAGCCGCCCCGTTTATACTTGTCAATAAACACCCGGTACTGCCCGTCGATCTGCACCAGATTGATGTCGTCAGAGGTGCTGATGGCCTTGGCTTCCACAGGATATACATAAATATTCTGCCCCTTTTGGGCGACATAATAGCCGTCGATTTCGTTGGGCTGCCACTTCATGGGACACTGTACCCGAAAAATCCTTTGGTTGAGAACGCGGGAGAGAATATCACAGTAATCAATGACGCTGAACAGAGAAGCTTCATCATTGGAAATGAATCTCTGTACCAGATCCGGCACGTTGTTGCAAACCACCACCGTTCTGTCCGGAGGGCCCCATTCCAGCCAGTCCTGGAGAGGAATCGTTTTGTTGGCGGCGTCAAATCCCCTGTAAACAAAGGTGCCGCAATAGCTGTCCCTGCCGCTTCCGGGAACGCGGCCGGTTTTTTTCCGCAGGTCATAGCCATACCGGATCACCGAGCCGGGAAGACGCTGCTCAATGGTGTTCTTTTTTCTGGTGAGATCCAGTACAAAATTGGACCAGGAGGTGGGCGGCGTTCCGCCGGTGGCTGCAATCGCCTTTCCCACCTCTTTGAGGGTGAAGTCTATGTCTGTTCCGATTCCTGTCACGCCATGATGGGTCTTCTCCTGGAACAAATACTCCAGAACAGCCATCTTGTCATACGACTTTACCTTTGGCACAAAAATCCTCCTTTTTAATCAGGTCGCGGCGGGCCCTTTGTTTGGAATTGTCCTCCTGAAAAATCAAAAAATCTTTCAGGGGCGCCGCCAAAATTGCCGCCATCTTTCCCGCAGCAGCGAGGGCGGCGTTTTTCCCCGGGTTCATCCCCGGCAGATCAGCGGAGGTTATTCCCGCTTTCATCGCCGGTTTTTTCCTGGACAGCCTCATGGAAGCGGGACGGAAAGGGACTCTGGTGTGAAACTGCATGATCCCCTTCCTGTCAGAGAAACACCCTCGACCAATCCCCTCGATTGGCCGGGGGTGTCAAATCGCTCGCCGCAAGGAGGCTCCGCCGTCCTGTCCTTCTCACTCCACTGTGCTGGAACGGGCGGCGGCCAAAGCTGCCGCCACCACCTGGTCCATGTCGTAATAGCGGTATTCTCCCAGCCTGCCCCCGAAAATCACCTGTTTCTCCTGTTTGGCCAACGCCTGGTACTGGTGATAAAGGCAGGTGTTTTTCTCGTCGTTGACCGGGTAGTAAGGTTCATGGCCAGGTTTCCATTCCACACTGTATTCCCGGCTGATGACCGTTTTGGGCTGCGTGCCGAATTCAAAATGCTTATGTTCAATGATGCGGGTATAAGGGGTTTCCCGATCGGTATAGTTGACCACGGCGTTGCCCTGATAATTGGGCAGATCCAGCACCTGTGTTTCAAAACGAACCTCCCGGTACTCCAGCGTCCCCAGGCAATAGCCGAAATAGGCGTCGATGGCCCCGGTATACACCACCAGCCTGGCTTGACGGTTCCAACCGTCCCGGTCCTGAAGGTAATCGGTGTTCAGCTGTACCGGAATCCCCTCCAGCAGCCGCTCCATCATTTTGGTGTAGCCCCCCATGGGGATGCCCTGATACAGAGCGTTAAAGTAGTTGTTATCATAGGTCAGCCGCACCGGCAGCCGGCGGATGATAAACGCGGGCAGCTGATCGCAGGGCCTTCCCCACTGTTTTTCGGTATAGCCCTTCACCAGCTTCTCATAAATATCCACTCCCACCAGATTGATGGCCTGTTCCTCCAGATTGGCGGGATGTTCCACAAAGCGGGCGGCCCGCTGCCGTTCCAGTTCCGCCTCCGCCTGGGCGGGGGTAACGACGCCCCACATCTTATTAAAGGTATTCATATTGAAGGGAAGGGGGTAAATCTCCCCCTGGTAGTTGGCAACAGGACTGTTGGTATAGCGATTGAAGCGGGCAAAGCGGTTTAAATACTGCCACACCTCCTCGTCGTTGGTGTGAAAAATATGGGCGCCATAGCGATGCACCTGGATTCCCTCTATCTCCTGGGTATATACGTTGCCCCCCAAATGATCTCTCTTCTCCAGCACCAGGCAGGAATAGCCCCTGTCGGTCATCTCCCTGGCAAAAACCGCGCCGAACAGCCCGGATCCCACCACCAAAACATCCATCATCTTTATTCCTCCTCAGAAAACCGCCTTCAACGGCTCATTCCAGCCCCAGGCGGTTCCTCCCTTTATCCCTTCACTCCCGTCGGCGCGCCCTCCAGAGGAGAGGACCTCTGCTCCGCCTCTGTTTGTGCCCCGGCAGCCCTGCGGGGGATCCCCCTCAGTTGAATCCTACAGCCTTTTGACTGATTTTATAGGCGGAAATGGCGATGCGTCTGCCAGTCCATCCAGGAAGATTCATCACCTGTCCCATAACCCCCCACCGGAGACGGCGGTACAGCCACGGATTCTGCTGACGGATATAGCCCCACAGCTGCCGCTTTTTTTCCAGGTTTTCTTTGGTTCCGGAACGAATCAGCATCACCGAGGAAATGGTGGTGATAATTTCCACATAATTAAACAGATACCGCTGCAGCTTTCGGTTCTGCACCTTTTGCAGATCCACCTGCTGGATCATCAGCCGATTGACCAGCAGCTGCTGATCGATGCGGCGGATCATGACGCTCTCATGGACCGACTGATCCTCCCGGCCAATAAAATACCGGTAAAAATCCACGTTCAGGTAGTACAGGGTCTTGACATAGGGCAGCGGAACATACACAAACAGATTATCCACATAGAAGGTGTGTCTGGGCAGATCCAGTCCGCTGTCCAGAAGCAGCTGCGTGCGATAGATCACCGAGTGCATCAGAATATATTGCCCTTTGAGAAAATGGCCGGTTTCCTCCCAGGTGAACACCCGATTCTGAGGAAGGGCGTTGGTATAACGCATCACCTTTTTATGCCGCGCCCCCGCCTTTTCATAAACGTAATTGCAGATCAGCAGATCCGTGGGCTGCGGTTGGGCCGCAAAACGCCGCAGCGTCTCCAGCACCTGTCTGTAGGCCGCCGAATCCACCCAGTCGTCGCTGTCCACCACCTTAAAATAAAGGCCGGAGGCATTGCGCAGCCCGGTCATCACCGCCGCGCCGTGTCCGCCGTTTTCCTGATGGATCGCCCGGACAACGCCGGGATGGTTGCGCTGATATTCCTCAGCAATCTCCGCGGTGCCGTCCTTGGAGCCGTCGTTGACGATGAGGATCTCCACCTCGTCGCCCCCCTCCAGCAAGGTGTCCACACAATGGCGCATATACTCCTGGGAATTATAACAGGGCACCGCCACAGACAAAAGTTTCATGATCTTCTCTCCTTCAATTCTTTCCCCATTGGAGCCGGCCCCTCCTGACAACCTGCGCTTGCCCAAAAGGGACGCGCCGGCAAGCAGTCAACCCGCAGGAAAACGCTCCGCCGCTGGGGAAATCCGCTTCTTTGCGCGCTATTTTCCGACGTCTATCCAGACTCCGGAAATTTTCCGCTTCGGCTTTTTTCCGCTGGAACAGAGGTGACATTTTCCTTTTGAAACTGAAACGCACCGGAAGGCAGGAGCTTTCTCCAAAGCCGCCTGAATTCTTCTCACAGAAGGCGGTTTTCTTAACATTATTATCCTACGAAACAGGAGGAATCGTCAAGGGGCGTTTCTCCGCTTTTTTTCTCCCTGGGGAAGGTGACATTTTTTTGCCGCTGTGGTACAATCCTAAAAGCGCCTGCCTTTTCTGCTGCGCCGCCAACGGCTCCGGCAGGAACCGTTTTTCCTCTTTTGCAGGCGCCGACCCTTTTTATTGGAGAAAGCATTTCAGCCCAATACAACCTTATAAAGGAGAACTGCATATGAAAAAGTTTTGTTCTGAATTCCGCACTTTTATCGCCCGGGGCAATGTGATGGACCTGGCGGTAGGCGTCATCATCGGCGGCGCTTTCCAAAAGATTGTCACTTCCCTGGTCAACGACATCCTCATGCCCCTTGTCACCCTCTTCACCGGGGGCCTGGATTTTACCAACCACTTTATCGTGCTGGATGGAGGACATTATGAAACTCTGACCGCCGCTCAGGAAGCGGGAGCAGCTGTCATCAGCTATGGCAACTTTCTGACTCAGGTAGTGGATTTTCTGCTGATGGCCCTGGTGATCTTCCTTTTGGTCAAGGGGATGAACCGTCTGGCCAGGGAGACGCTGGACAAAAACAAGACCCCCAAAGAGCCGCCGCGCCTCTGCCCCTACTGCAAGGGCGTGGTGGACAAGGAGGCCACCCGCTGCCCCCACTGCACCAGTATGCTGGACGGCAGCCGGCCCCTTTGAGATTGGAATTATGCCGGAATCCTTTCCTTTGCCGGAATCCAATGAGGAGAAAATACCTTGCCCCCTGGGCACAGGACTGGCAGTCTGAAGCCCTGCGAATCCAGGTCAAAATTTCTCCTTCGGTTCTGTCTTGACAGGAAAGGATTCCGGCATTTTGGCGGAGGGACACAGCTGCAAATTTTACAATTTGGTCATAATCTTCCTCCACTCCCGTATTGACAAATGAAAGCCGGATGCTATAATATCAAATGTTACCAAGCTAACAAAAAACAAGGGAGATGCCTTTCCATGGAAAAAGAATTGCATATCGGTTATCAAATTCGGACCCTGTCCAATTTGATGAAACGAAAGATGCTTCAGCTTCTTCCCGCTCCGCTGGATGATTCCATTACCGGCGTCCAGGGGCAGGTGATTGGTTTTTTGTACCACCACCGGCAGGAGGACATTTACCAGAAGGATCTGGAGCAGTGGTTCTGCGTCCGCCGTTCCACCGCCTCCCGGCTGCTGAAGAATCTGGAGGATCGGGGCATCATCCGCCGCACGTCGGTGGCTCATGACGCCCGTCTGAAAAAAGTGACCCTGACGCCGGAAGCCATCGTGCGCCAGGAGGAATTCTATCAGTATCTTTTGCAGCTGGAGGACACCCTGGCTCAGGGGCTGACTCAGCAGGAGCTGGAGACCTTTGCCAAATTGTGCAACAAAATCAAGGACAATTTGCTTTGACCGTCCTGAAAGGGCTGATTCTTTTCCCTGAAAGTGTTGATCCGCCGGAATTCCGCCTTTCTTCCCGGATCCGGCTGTTTATCCCAAAGGAGGTATTCCATGATTAAAAAACTGTCCGCCTGTATTCGCGAATACAAGACCGCGTCCTTGCTGGCGCCGTTGTTTGTGACGCTGGAGGTGGTGATGGAAACCATCATCCCCATGCTTATGGCGCTGCTCATCGACAACGGTATTGAAGCGGGAAATATGTCCGAAGTGACCCGGGTGGGGCTGCTGCTGGTGGTATGCACGCTGCTGTCCATGTTCTTCGGCGCCTGTTCCGGTAATTATGCCGCGCTGGCGGCCACCGGATTTGCCAAAAACCTGCGGAAAGATATGTATTACCGAATCCAGAACTTTTCTTTCGCCAACATTGATAAGTTTTCTACCTCCGGTATCGTCACCCGACTGACCACTGACGTCACCAACGCTCAGATGGCCTATCAGATGATCGTCCGCATCGCCGTGCGCTCCCCCATCATGTTCATCTTTGCCCTGGGGATGTCTTTCAGCCTCAATGCCCGCCTCTCCCTGATCTTTCTGGCCATCATCCCCTTCCTGGGGCTGGGGCTGTATCTCATTATCCGCACCGCCTTTCCGGTGATGCAGCGGGTGTTCCGCACCTACGATAAACTGAACAACGTGGTGCAGGAAAACCTCTCCGGCATCCGGGTGGTCAAATCCTTCGTCCGGGAGGAGAAGGAAAACCAGAAATTTGACGAAGTCTCCGATGAGATCTACAACGACTTCTGCAAGGGTGAAAAAACGCTGGCCTTCAATATGCCTGTGATGCAGCTGGCCATCTACACCGCCATCCTTCTCGTCTCCTGGCTGGGAGCAAAGATGATCGTTGGCTCCACCATGACCACCGGTCATCTCACCAGCCTGCTGACCTATGCTATTCAGATCCTCTCCAGCCTGATGATGCTCTCCATGGTTTTTGTTATGATTACCATCGCCCGGGCATCCGCTCAGCGTGTGGCGGAGCTGCTCAGCGAGGAGAGCACCATCGTCAATGGCCCCAATCCCATCAAGGAAGTGGCCGACGGTTCCATCAGCTTCCGGAATGTGGAATTCCGCTACGCCAAGGACCAGGAAAAGCCCTCCCTTTCCAACATCAATCTGGAGATTGCCTCGGGGGAAACCATCGGCATCATCGGCGGCACCGGCAGCTCCAAAAGTACCCTGGTGCAGCTGATTCCCCGCCTGTATGACGTCACTCAGGGACAGCTGCTGGTAGGGGGCCGGGATGTCCGGGATTATGATCTGGAAACCCTCCGCAACCAAGTGGCCATGGTGCTGCAAAAGAACGTCCTTTTCTCCGGCACCATCAAGGAGAACCTCCGCTGGGGCAATCCTGACGCCACCGATGAAGAGCTGATTCACGCCTGTCAGCTGGCTCAGGCGGACAGCTTCATCCAGACCTTCCCCCTGAAATACGACACCTACATCGAGCAGGGCGGCACCAACGTCTCCGGCGGACAGCGCCAGCGGCTGTGTATCGCCAGGGCTCTGCTGAAAAAGCCCAAGATCCTGATTCTGGATGACTCCACCAGCGCCGTGGATACCCATACCGACGCCATGATCCGCAAGGCTTTCCGGGAGGAGATCCCCGGCACCACCAAGCTGATTATCGCCCAGAGAATCTCCTCGGTGGAGGACGCCGACAAAATCATCGTGTTGGACGGCGGTAAAATCAACGGCTTCGGTACCCACGAGGAGCTGCTGGCCACCAACAAGATCTATCGGGAAGTCTATGATTCTCAGATGAAAGGAGGGGATCCGGATGCCCATGATGCCTAACAGAGGTACCCATTTCTCCATGTCCGCGGAGGACCGCAAGGGCGCCGGCAAGCGGCTGATGAGCTATGTTCTGCGTCATCACCGCATCCGCATCGCCATCGTGATTGTGGGAATTCTTCTCAGTTCCTTCGCCACAGTGGCCGGCTCCATGTTTATCAAAGATCTCATCGACGTTTACATCGAGCCCATGCTCCTCTCCTCCCAGCCGGACTTCGCCCCCCTGTTGGCCGCCATTCTGAAGATGGCTGCCATCTATCTGGTGGGTATTCTGGCCGCCCTCATCTATAACCGCACGATGGTCAGCATCTCCCAGGGGGTTCTCCGGGATATCCGTCAGGAAATGTTCTCCCATATGCAAACCCTGCCCATCCGTTATTTTGACACCCACTCCCACGGCGACGTGATGAGCTACTACACCAACGATACTGATACTCTCCGCCAGATGATCGCTCAGAGCTTGCCTCAGCTGCTCTCCAGCGTCATGACAGTCATTCTGGCTTTCACCGCCATGATTATGACCAGCATCTCCCTGACCATTATGGTGCTGTGCTGTCTGGCGCTGATGATGTTTATCACCAAGGTAGTGGCTGGCCGCAGCGGACGGTATTTTGTCCGGCAGCAGGACTCCATCGGCAAGGTCAACGGCTACATCGAGGAGATGGTCAGCGGCCAGAAGGTGGTAAAGGTCTTCTGCCATGAGGAAGCCGCGAAAGAAGGCTTTGACAAGCTCAACGACCAGTTGGGAGAGGATGCCTACAAAGCCAACAAGTACGCCAATATCCTGATGCCCCTGATGGCAAACATGGGCAATCTGCAGTATGTTCTCATCGCCATCACCGGCAGCTTCCTGGTCCTGAGCGGCAGCTCCGCTCTGACGTTGGGCGATATTATTTCCTTCCTCCAGCTGTCCCGGAACTTCAGCAACCCCATCAGCCAGATGGCAAACCAGCTCAACTCCGTGGTCATGGCTCTGGCCGGCGCGGGAAGAATCTTCCGTTTCATCGACGAAAAGCCGGAGGAAGACAACGGCGTGGTCACCCTGGTGGACGCCAAATACGATCAGAACGACCAGTTGGTGGAGGCGGACGAACGCACCGAGATGTGGGCCTGGAAATATCCTCACTCTGACGGCACCGTCACCTACACCCGGGTTCAGGGCAACATCACCCTGGAGAATGTGGACTTTGCCTACGAGGAAGGAAAAACCATCCTTCATGACATCAGCCTTTACGCCAAGCCGGGCCAGAAGGTGGCCTTTGTAGGCGCCACCGGCGCAGGCAAAACCACCATCACCAACCTCCTCAACCGTTTCTATGACATTGAGGACGGGAAGATCCGCTACGACGGCATCAACATCAACAAGATCCGCAAATCCGATCTCCGCCGCAGCCTGGGTATTGTTCTTCAGGATACCAACCTTTTCACCGGCACTGTGATGGAGAACATCCGGTATGGCCGGCTGGACGCCACCGACGAGGAGGTGCGGCAGGCAGCCCGTCTGGCCAATGCCGACGACTTTATCTCCCGTCTGCCCAAAGGGTACAACACCATGCTCACCTCCAATGGTTCCGAACTTTCTCAGGGCCAGCGTCAGCTGATCGCCATCGCCCGGGCCGCTGTGGCCGATCCCCCTGTCATGATTCTGGATGAGGCCACCTCCTCCATCGATACCCGCACCGAATCCCTGGTGCAGAAGGGTATGGATGCCCTGATGATTGGCCGTACCGTCTTTGTTATCGCCCACCGTCTTTCCACCGTCCGCAATTCCAACGCCATTATGGTGCTGGATCATGGCCGGATCATTGAGCGGGGCGACCATCAGCAGCTGATCGCTGCCAAAGGCACCTACTATCAGCTGTATACCGGCGCTTTCGAACTGGAGTAAACAGAGGATTTCCTCCCTGCCAGCGCCATTGAAGGCCCATCCGATCCCCCGGCGGGATCCAGACAAACAGGCCGCTCCGAAGCCTATGGCTTCGGAGCGGCCTGTTCGCTTCCGTCAAATGGGAGCGTTTCTGAGAAGAACCAGCGCTTGACCTCCCCGCCCGGCGCGCGGTCAGAGGGGGTAAAGCGGATTCCCGGAGAGAAACAGTCCCCTGTATCCCAGCCTTCGGGAGAACAGGGCGGAAACCTGAGGGAATATCCCCGCGCCTGCACCGTCTCTTTCTCCGTCTTTTTCTCCCGGGCCGGGACAACCTTCCGGAACGGGCGGCGAAAGGGCCTTCTCCCCTTATGCTCCCTGATAGGCGTTGAGGATATAGTCTGTAAAATAGGGCCTGGGACCGTAGGAGCTTTGGCAGTTGCTGGCAAACACTGTCACCAGCTGAAGCTGGGGCACCACATAGATCAGCTGTCCCCCATGGCCGAAGGCAAAATAGGTTTCATAGCTGGCGGTGGGGTAAGAGGTGGCATAGGTGCCATACTCCCCGGTGGTATGGGTGCGCACCCACCACTGGTAGCCGTAAGCGCCTGTGCTGTCGCCGGGGCCTGGATTTTGCCGGGAAGTGGACTGCTCCACCCACTCCTCAGGAACCAATTGCTGTCCTTGCCAAACCCCTTCTTCCAGAAAAAGCTGACCGAATTTGGCCGCGTCCAGTAAGGAGATGGAAAGCCCGTTTCCCCCATCGGCGATTCCCTGGGGATCGGTGTTCCAATAAGCCTCCTGACTGATTCCCATAGGGTCAAAGAGACGGGCGCGGCAATATTCCTCCTGGGACATACCGGTGGCAGCCTCCAGAACGGCGGAAAGGAGATGGGTGTTGCCAGTGCTATAGTTAAAAACGGTTCCAGGCTGATGGACCAGTTCCCGTCCCAGGATATATTCCACCCAGTTTTCCGCTGAACGGAATTCGCTCCAGTTGGAGTAACCGCTGCCCCACTCATACCACTCCAGTCCAGAGGTGTGCGTAAGCAAGTGACGAAGGGTGAGGCTGTGTTTTTCTGTGTCCTCCTGTTCCAGCAACTGAGGCAGATAATCGGCCACCAAATCTTCCACTCCGCCGATATACCCTTCCTCCACAGCGATGCCGATGAGCGCGCTGGTGAAAGATTTGGAGGCGGAATGAAGCTGAAACAGGCTGTTTTCATCATAGCCTTCCTGGTAGTACTGGTCGATCACCACCCCGTCCTTCACTGTCACCACCCCGTGAATCCCGCTTCCCGGGAGGGCTTGGTGGAGGGCTTCCAAAACCGCTGAATCCATGTGATGGTTTTCCGGAGCATCAAAGGTCCAGTTGTTTCTCTCCTCCTGGCTGATTTGGGGCGTCTCCTGGGGAGCCGCACTTTCGGAGGATTGCTGTCTCTCCTCCGCCAAAGGCTCCGTCGGGAGCACAGAGGCGGTCCCTTCGCCCCTTTGACATCCTCCCATCAAAATCAATCCTGCACACAGCAGGGAAAAAATACGTTTCACCATGGCTTGCTCCTCCATCCCAGGCAGAAAATGTTCAAAGAGCATCTCCCTTGCTTCTTCTTTCCAAAAAGTACGGCGGAAATCCCCTTTGTATCCATTGTAACGGATGCTCCCCCCGGATGTAAAATGCTTCTTTTCTATGATGAGCGATGCCTGAGGCGCTGAAAAAATCAAAGGCCCCCTGGGGCAGTTCAGACTTTCACCGCCTCAAGGGGCTCGCTTCTGTTCGCTTTGATTCTCAGCCCTTCTGCCCGTACCGGCGGAACCGCTGGTATCTTCGTTCCGTCAGCTTCTCCGGGTCCATGGCGCTGTATTTGGCCAGGGCTTTTTCCAGCTTTTCACCCAGAAGAGTGTACAGCCGGTCCCAATTTCGGGGTTCCGTAAAGACCTTGTCGGCAATCTTCTTCTCAAACAGCTGCCGGGCGGTCACCTGAAGGCACTCAGCCGCTTCCGAAGCCCGGGAGGGGTCCTTCCAGAGGATACTGGCGCAGCCCTCCGGGGAGATAACCGAATAGACAGCGTTTTCCAGCATCCACACTTCGTCGGCCACCGCCAGACCCAGCGCGCCGCCGCTGCCGCCTTCCCCGATGAGAATGGAGATAATGGGGGTTTTGAGGGTCATCATTTCCATAAGATTTTCCGCGATGGCCTGACCCTGGCCCCGTTCCTCCGCCTCCAGGCCGCAATAGGCCCCGGCGGTATCCACCAGACAGATGACAGGGCGATGAAATTTTTCCGCCAGCTTCATCTGCCGCAGGGCCTTCCGATAACCCTCCGGGTGGGCGGAACCAAAGTTGCGGGCGATTTTTTCCTTGGTGTCCCGGCCCTTCTGCTGGGCGATGACCGTCACCGGCCTGTCTCCCAGAAACGCGATGCCGCAGATCACCGCCGGATCATCCCCAAAGCGCCGGTCCCCGTGGAGTTCCACAAAACCGGTGAAAAGATGCTCGATGTAATCCAGACCGGTGGGACGGTCCTTGGCCCGGGCAGCCTGTACCCGGTCATATGCCGTAAGTTGTGCCGCTGCTGCCATTATCTTCCGCCCTCCTTTCTGATGGTGTGGAGCGCCAGCAGATGGGCCAGCAGCTCCTTTTGTTCCTTTCTGGGGGCCACCAGGTCCAAAAAGCCTTTCTCCTGGAGAAATTCCGAACGCTGGAAGCCCTTGGGCAGCTTCTGGCGGATGGTCTGTTCAATCACCCGGGGACCGGCAAAACCGATGAGGGCCCCCGGTTCTCCCAGGATGATGTCCGCCTCCATGGCGAAGCTGGCGGTGATCCCCCCGGTGGTGGGATCGGTGAGGACGGCGATATACAGCCCGCCGGCGTCGCTGTGACGCTTGACGGCGCCGCTGGTCTTGGCCATCTGCATCAGGGAAATGATTCCCTCCTGCATCCGGGCCCCGCCGGAGACGGTATAACCCACCACCGGCAGGCGATATTCCATGGCGTACTCAAAAAGCAGGGTGATCTTCTCCCCCACCGCGCTGCCCATGCTGCCCATCATAAAGAAGGGATCCATCACAAAAAGGGCGGCCAGCTGTCCCCCGATGGTACAGACTCCGCAGACAACCCCTTCCTCCTCATGGCTGGCCAGACGGGCGGCCTGGAGCTTCTTTTCATAGCCGGGGAAACCCAGAGGATCCACGCCGGTCACAGCCGGGAACAGCTCCTGGAAGCTCCCCTCGTCGGCGATGAGATGGATCCGCTGCCGGGGGCTCATGCGGAAATGATAGCCGCACTTGGGGCAGACGTGGAGGTTCTCCGCCAGGTCGCTGGAAAACAGCACCTTTTTGCAGCTGGGGCAGGCCACACACAGATCGTCAGGCACCGATGGGCGCTGCTCCTCCTGAGGGGAGCGCTGATCCCCCTCTTCCAGCTCATTGCGGGGACGCATAAAAATATTCTTGCTAAGCATCAGGATCTCTCCTTTCCTGACAGCATCCGATGCAAACCGGCAACCGGAAAAGAAGCGGGGCTTCTTCTCCCTTCCTTCCCTGCCGATTTCTTCTCAGATTTGTCAATGTTCACCGGAAGAACCGGACTGCCATTTGGCTTTGGTCATAAAGTTGGTGCGGTAGCTGCCATCCCGGAACTCGGGATCGCAGAGAATATCCATCTGCAAAGCGCTGTTGTGGGTGACCCCCTGGATCACCAGATCCCCCAGCGCCACCTGCATCTTGCGGATGGCTTCCTCCCGGTCCTTGCCGTGGACAATCAGCTTGCCCATCATGGAATCATAGAAGGGCGGGATGGCGTAGCCCTGATAGAGAGCGGTATCGAACCGCACCCCAGGGCCGCCGGGAAAGGTGAGGAAGGAGACGGTGCCGCAGGCGGGCCGGAAGCCGTGAGCCGGGTCCTCGGCGTTGATGCGGCACTCAATGGTGTGTCCCTCCAGATGAATGTCCTCCTGGGTAAAGCCCAGAGGCATCCCCGCCGCCACCCGGATCTGCCATTTCACCAGATCCACCCCTGTCTCCATCTCGGTGACAGGATGCTCCACCTGGAGGCGGGTGTTCATCTCCATAAAGTAGAAGTTGCCTTCTTTGTCATAGAGGAACTCGATGGTGCCGGCGTTCTCGTAGCCCACCGCTTTGGCGGCGGCGGTGGAGACCCGGATCATCTCCGCCCGCTGCTCCGGGGTGATGACCGGGGAGGGGCTCTCCTCCAGCAGCTTCTGATTTTTCCGCTGCATGGAACACTCCCGCTCCCCCAGGCAAACCACGTTGCCCTGCTGGTCGGCGATCAGCTGCATCTCAATATGCTTGACCGGAGAGAGGAACCGCTCCAGATACACCGCTCCATCTCCGAAGGCGCTGGCCGCCTCGTTGGAAGCGGTCTGCCAGGCGCTGTCAAATTCTCCCATGGAGTTGACCAGACGGATGCCCCGTCCGCCGCCGCCGGAGCGGGCTTTGATCAGCAGGGGAAAACCCAGCTTCTCCGCTTCCGCCCGGGCTTTTTCCAGCGTCTCCACCACATCGCAGCCGGGAATGACCGGCACTCCCGCGGCGATCATGGTGCGTCGGGCCTCGTCCTTATCCCCCATGCGGCGCATCACCTCAGCGGAAGGGCCGATGAAGGCGATGCCGCACTGGGCGCACAGCTGGGCAAACCGGGGGTTTTCCGACAGAAGTCCATAGCCGGGATGGATGGCCTGAGCGCCGCTGACAATGGCGGCGGAAAGGATGGCGGAAAGGTTCAGGTAGCTCTCCCCCACTGTGGGGCCGCCGATGCAGTAGCTCTCATCGGCCATGGAAACATGGAGGGCATCCCGGTCAGCGGTGGAAAAGACCGCCACAGTGGAGATGCCCATCTCCTTGCAGGCGCGGATAATCCGCACCGCGATCTCGCCGCGGTTGGCGATGAGCAATTTGGAAAACATGGGAATCCCTCCTCCGTTGTGTCGTCTAAAGGGCCTGAAAGGCGTTTATTTCTGTTCTTCCGGCACCAGAGCGAAGGAAAAGTCCGCGCTGACGCAAAGGGTGTCCCCCACATAGCCTTTGGCGGAGGCAAAATGAAAGGCCCCCCGGCTGCGGGTGACGGTACATTCGGTCCGCAGGGTATCTCCGGGGCGGACGGGATGACGGAATTTTACCTTGTCCAGGCTGGTGAAATAGGGGGTAGCGGTCCCCGAGAGCTTTCCTGCCAGCAGTACGCAGCAGGACTGAGCCATCATCTCGCACAGCACCACGCCGGGGACCACCGGATTGCCGGGAAAATGCCCCTGGAGGAACCACTCGTCCCCCCGGACATGATAGCGGCCCACGGCGGTGTTCTCGCCGGTAACTTCCGCTTCCTCCACCAGCAGCATCGGTTCCCGATGAGGGAGGATGCCCTTGATTTCTTCTTGATTCATCTCTGGCCTCTCCTTTTCTTACCGGATGCGGAACAGGGGCTGGTCGTATTCCACCACCGCGCCGTTCTCCACGCACACTTCGGTGATCTCCCCGTCCTGCTCGGCGGTGATCTCGTTCATCAGCTTCATGGCCTCAATGATGCACAGCACATCCCCTTTGTGGACCCGGTCCCCCACCGAAACAAAGGGGGCAGCACCGGGGGTGGGAGCGGCATAGAACATCCCCACCATGGGAGAACGGATCTCCTTGCCCTGGGGGGCGGGAGTTTCCGGCTGAGAAGTGGGGGCAGCAGGAGCTGCCGGTGCCGGAGCGGCGGGCACGGGGGCGGAAAACACCGGTGCGGGGGCGGGAGCCTCCATCAGCCGGGGGGCGGCGCAGGGGCCCTTCTCCAGGCGGATTTTCTCTGTGCCTTCGGTGATCTCCAAAACGCTGAGGGTGGAGCCCTCCAGCACCCGGACCAGTTCTTTGACGACGTTGAGATCCATCATCCTCGCTCCTTTCCTTTATTCCTCAAACTTCCGCAGAGCCAGGCAGGCGTTGTGTCCGCCAAAGCCCAGGGAGGTGGACAGCGCCGCGGTGACAGGGCGCTTGACCGCTTCATTGGGGGTGATGTCCAGATCGCACTCCGGATCCTTCTCCCGATAGCCAATGGTGGGGGGGATGGTTCCCTCCCGCAGGGCCATGACGCAGGCAATGGCCTCGATGGCTCCGGCGGCTCCCAGCATATGACCGGTCATGGACTTGGTGGAGCTGACGGAAGCCTTGTAGGCCCAGTCCTCTCCCAGAGCCGATTTGATGGCCAGGGTCTCGATGCGGTCGTTGGGGGGGGTGGAGGTGCCGTGGGCGTTGATGTACAGCTCCTCGCTGCCGTCAAAGCCCGCCTCCGCTACAGCCTGACGGATGGCGTTGGTCGCTCCCAGGGCGTCAGGGCGGGGGGCGGTGATGTGATAGGCGTCGCAGGTGTTGCCATAGCCGCAGATCTCCGCCAGGATCTCCGCGCCTCTGGCCTTGGCGTGTTCATACTCCTCCAGCACCAAAGCGCCGGCGCCCTCCCCCATAACGAAGCCGCTGCGGCGGGCGTCAAAGGGGATGGATGCCTGGGTGGGATCCTCGGCGGTGGTGAGGGCCTGCATATTGGCAAAGCCGGACATGGCCATGGGAGCCAGGGAGGCCTCAGAGCCGCCGGCGATGATGGCGTCGGCATAGCCGTGGGCGATGGCCCGGAAGGCCTCGCCGATGGTGTGGCTGGAGGTGGCGCAGGCGGTCACCACCGGCAGGGTGGGACCCATGGCCTGGAAGCGCATGGACACCTTGCCGGAAGCCATATTGGAGATAATCATGGGGATAAAGAAGGGAGAAACCCGGCCCACACCCTTTTCATGGACCTTATCGCACTCCGCCACAAAGGTGAGGATGCCGCCGATGCCGGAGCCGATATAAACGCCCAGCCGTTCGGGGGCGATTTTTCCCTCCAGGCCGCTCTGGGCCATTGCCTGTGTGGCGGCGCCCATGGCGTACTGGACATACAGATCCGTTTTGCGCAGGTCCGATTTTTCCAGATAGGTCAGGGGATCGAAATCCCGTACCTCGGCGGCCAGATGGACCTTGAGGTCGGAGGTATCGAACCGGGTGACCTTGTCAATGGCACAGCGGCCTTCCGTCATGCCGTTCCACATCTTTTCCACGGTACAGCCCAGGGGGGAAACCGCCCCCAAACCGGTGATTACGACTCGTCTCATGCTGTTGACGCTCCTGTTCTTCGGGAAGTCACCCGATTGATAATGAGAGAAAAAATTGCCTTCTTGCAGCTGCAAACCATGCAGCCTTTGAAGGATACCGCCAGACAAAAAGGCGGGCATCCCATCCTTATTTTCCGTTTTGGAGATCACATGGCCATGCCGCCGTCCACCCGGATCACCTCGCCGGTGATATAACCGGCGGCGGGGGAAGCCAGGAAAGCGGCCAAAGCCGCCACATCGGCGGGGGCGCCCATCCGCTTCATGGGGATCTGTCCGGCGATGCCCTCCCGCACCTTGTCGGAGAGAGCGCCGGTCATGTCAGTTTCAATAAAGCCGGGGGCAATGGCGTTGCAGGTGACCCCACGGGCCGCCAGCTCCCGGGCCACCGACTTGGTGAAGCCGATGAGGCCCGCCTTGGCGGCGGCGTAGTTGGCCTGACCGGCGTTGCCCATGAGGCCCACCACCGAGGAAATGTTGATGATCCGGGCCCCTGTCCGCTTCATCAGGTGGCGGTAGAGGCTCTTGGTGAGGTTGAAGGCTCCCTTGAGGTTGACGCTGAGGACCCGGTCAAAGTCCTCCTCCTTCATGGACAGCAGCAGGCCGTCCCGGACGATGCCGGCGTTGTTGACCAGGATGTCCACCCCGCCCATCTCGCTGATGACGGTTTCCGCCAGGGTCTTGGCGGCGTCAAAATCCGCCACATCGCACTGATAAATGCAGCACCGGCGGCCCATGGCCTCGATCTCCTGCCGCACCTGCTGGGCGGCGGCGTCGCTGGCATTGTAGGCGATGGCCACATCCGCTCCCTGGCGTGCCATAGTCAGGGCGATCTCTCTGCCCAGTCCCCGGGAACCTCCGGTGACCAGGGCGATTTTTCCGCTTAACATCGTATTTTCCTCCTCAGCCTTTCAGCAGCGCCAGAGCCGCGTCCAGGGTTTCGCTGTTTTCCACCCGGCAGACGGTAACGCCGGAGAGGGTCTTTTTCACCAGACCCTCCAGGGTCTTGCCAACGCCCACCTCAATAAAGGTGTCACAGCCTGCCTGAGCCAGGTTCTCCAGGGTCTTCTGCCACTGAACGGGGCAGCGGACCTGAGCAGCCAGCAGTTCAGCGCCCCGGCTGCCGTAAGGCTGGGCGTTGAGGTTGGCATAAACGGGAATCTCCGGCAGAGAGATGGGATGCTCCTCCAGGTACCGTTCCAGGCCCTTTGCCGCGGAGGCCATCATGGGGCTGTGGAAAGCGCCGCTGACCGCCAGCGGCATCACCCGACCCTTGAGGGGGGCCGCCCGTTTGGCCAGCTCCTCCAGGCCCTCCCGGCTGCCGGCCACCACCAGCTGTCCAGGACAGTTGTAGTTG
>CASFXA010000091.1 GCA_949298535.1 uncultured Oscillospiraceae bacterium | reverse complement strand
AAGACTGAGGACACCGAGGACAACTTCAACGCTGAGATCGCCTCCTGGGTCACCAAGAGGGACCGGGGCGCCGACTATGTCATGGGCACCGGCACCTGGAGCAGCCAGATGGACAAGTTCCAGCAGCTGTTTGTGGGCATGACAGTGGAGGAAGTGGAGGACTGGTTCGCCAAGTACTGCGCCGGCTCCAACGGACGGCCCCTGAAGGACGGTCTGGAGAACGAGGAGGACAAGGCCAAGTATGACGCCCTCACCGACGAGGAGAAGGCGATGCTGGCTGACGTCACCTCCGCCGCCACCATGAGCCTCCAGGACAGCCACGGCGACATCCTCTCC
Organism: uncultured Oscillospiraceae bacterium; assembly: GCA_949298535.1. GTDB lineage: Bacteria > Bacillota > Clostridia > Oscillospirales > Ruminococcaceae > Angelakisella. The sequence continues at coordinate 18,452 of CASFXA010000091.1, read as the reverse complement.
GCCATCAAGGCTTCCTTCGAGAACAAAGTGGACATTGAACTGACCCTGGGCTGATGAGTTTTCCTTCCCGGCGAAGGAGATTCCATCCCCTTTCAGGGAGCGTGGCCCCCGGCATCCCCTTGCGGACGCCGGGGGCCACGGTTGTTTTCCGGGAGAAGGGGGCAAAAGAACTCCCGCCCCCGATGGAGGGCCTCCGCTATCCCGGAGGACGGGATTTTTTCTCCGCCCCTTTTGTCCATGGTTCCGGACAGGATCCCCGTGGGGAGGGGCTTTACATTCTTTTTACCAGAGGCAGGTCCTGGTCTTTACACACCCCCGATATACTGAAAGACGGCCGGACCCACCAGACGGCTCTCCCGCCGGATCCGGCCCTCTTTCCTGAAAAAGAACGCCTGCGCTCCCCCTTCGGGCTTGTGCCCGGGGAGCAGACAGGTTATACTAAAAAGCGAATTCCTCTCCCGTGGCATCCGGCTGGAAGTCCGCAACGGGAAAGCAGGAAACCTTTCCGAACATCTGGTGTCCGGAGACGAAGGACGGAGGTTATAGGGTTATGGACAGAATCTACTGCGTGGAGGACGACGAAAGCATCCGGGAACTGGTGCTGTATGCGCTCCATTCCAGCGGATTTGAAACCTGTGGGTTTGAGGACGGGGAAAGTTTTTTCGCCGTTCTGGATCAGCAGCTGCCCAGCTTGGTGCTGCTGGACATCATGCTGCCGGGGGAGGACGGCCTGACCATCCTGCGGCGGCTGCGGGAAAACAGCCGTACCGCCCGGATCCCGGTGATTATGGTGACGGCCAAAACCTCGGAATACGACAAGGTGACCGGGCTGGACACCGGCGCCGACGACTACATCGCCAAGCCCTTCGGCGTGATGGAGCTGGTTTCCCGGGTGCGGGCGGTGCTGCGGCGCACCCGGGCCGACGTTCCCGCCGGGGTGCTGCGGCTGGATCCCATTGTGCTGGATCCTGCCCGCCGCACCGTCACTGTGGAGGGACAGCCGGTGACTCTGACCTTCAAGGAATTTGAGCTGCTGGCCTTCCTGATGCGCAACGAGGACCTGGTCCTCACCCGGGAGCGGCTGATGGAGACCGTATGGGGCTTCGATTTTGAAGGGGAGAGCCGCACGGTGGATATGCACATCAAATCCCTCCGGCAAAAGCTGGGCTCCTGCAGCGACATGATTCAGACCGTCCGGGGGGTGGGCTATAAAATTGTCCGACCCGTCCGGCAGGAGGACGGAAAAACATGAAAAACCGCATCTACCGCAGCATCTGTTTGACTGCCGTGGCCGCCGTGCTGGCGGCCATGTTTCTGGCCATCTGCTTTTTTTCCAAACAGTACACCTCCGTGATTCAGGCGGACCTGCGGGATGAATGCCGACTGCTGGCCGCAGCCCTTCCAGAGGAAGGATTGGAGAAGGGGGTTCTCCCTTCCCGGGCCAGAGCCACCCTGCTGGGGGAGGATGGCAGCGTCATCTGGGACAGCAGCGGCGATCCTTCCGCTATGGAGAATCATCTGGACCGCCCTGAAGTGCAGCAGGCCCTCCAAGCGGGCGAGGGCTCCAGCATCCGTTACTCTGACACCCTGGGACAGGAGACCTGTTATTACGCCATCCTTCTGGAAGATGGCAGAGTGCTGCGGATGTCCCGCAGCTACGGCAGCGCCCTGTCCATGCTGGCCCCCATTGTCCCCTCCCTTTGTCTGGTGCTGCTGGGGGTGCTGCTGGCGTCGGTGCTGATCTCCGCCCGCCTCACCCGGCTGATTCTGGCCCCCATCGCCAAGCTGGGCAGCAGCCTCAACGGCGAACTGCCGGCGGAATACTATGAGGAGCTGGCCCCCTTCGTCAGCAAGATCCGCCGCCAGCGGCAGCAGATCCGACGCCAGATCCAGCGGCTGCAAAACGAACGGGACACCGTTTCGGTCATCATCGGCAATATGCGGGAGGGGCTGATTACCATCGCCCCGGATCAGCGGATCCTCTCCCTCAATCCCAGCGCTCTGACCCTCCTCCACGCCCCCGCCGGCAACTATCAGGGGCGCAGCTATCTCAACCTCAGCCGCAGCGACGAGCTGCACCGCTGCGTCTGCGCCGCCCTGTCCGGGGAATCCGCCGACGGCCAGATTCTGGAACAGGGGCAGTGCTGCCGCATCTTTGCCAGTCCTGTTTTGCAGTCCGGCTCCTGCAGCGGCGCCGTTGTGCTGCTGATGGACGCCACCCAGCAGCAGCAAAGCGAGCGGATGCGCCGGGATTTTTCCGCCAATGTTTCCCATGAGCTGAAAACCCCCCTCACCTCCATCTCCGGTTTCGCCGAGATTATCGAAAGCGGCATGGCCGCCACGCCGGAGGACTGCCGGATGTTCGCCGGACGCATCGTCCGGGAAAGCTCCCGCCTCATCGCCCTCATCGACGACATTATCCGTCTCTCCCGCCTGGAGGAGGGGGCTCAGATGGATCTGTGCCGCTGTTCTCTCCAGGCCATCGCCCGGGATACCATTGGTTCTCTGGAACCGGTGGCGGAAAAGCGCCAGGTCACCCTGACCCTGGAGGAAAGCCCGGAGGTGAATCTGGTGGCCTGTCCCTCCATGATTTCGGAGCTGTGCTTCAACCTCTGTGAAAACGCCATCAAATACAACCATCCCGGCGGAACGGTAACGATCCGGGCCCTCCAGGAGGGCCAGAACGCCCTGCTTCAGGTGGAGGACACCGGCATCGGCATCCCCGCGGAGCATCAGCAGCGGATTTTTGAGCGGTTCTACCGGGTGGATAAAAGCCGTTCCAAGCAGACAGGAGGCACCGGCCTAGGGCTGTCTATCGCCAAGCATATTGTGGAGCGCCATCATGGAGCCATTCAGGTTCAAAGCTGCCCCGGTCAGGGCACCGTGATGACCGTCACCCTCCCCCTCCAGGGGCCGCCTCCCGCCGAAGATTTATCGGAGAAAAGCAGCTGATGGTCCGGACGAGCCGGCGGCGCTCTCCGCCTTCTCCCGGGGCAGGTCCGGGCGCGATCATCCCCGGAGCCGGACGTCTCTTGGTTTTCTTCCGGTTTTCCCCAACCGGGTTTCGCCACAATTTAAAGTCTCCCCGTCCCAAGGAAACGGGGAGACTTTTCATTTTCTCTCCGCCGGACTTTCCGTTTCCAAAAGCGCTTCCCTCCGGAAGGGGATTTTTCTCCGGATCCCCCATCTTCCTCCCTGGCGGACACAGGACCGGCAGGAGCGGACGGCCAAAAAAATCAGAAGATTCCGAATTTTTGACGATATTCGGGGGATCTTTCCCTTTAAAACAGGCTTTTTTCTCCGTCTGCGAAAAAATTTTTGGATTTTTGTTTGATTTTTCCCGCTGGTGATTGTATAGTATTACCATCAGTTGCGGCTCTTTGACGGCTTCCGGTGGAGTCCTTCCCCGGACCGCTTCCTTATTGGCGGCAGAAGGCCCTGGGGAAAACCAAAAGGTTCCAAAATCCCTGAGGCCAAAGGCGCCCTGACCATGGGAAGACACAGGGCCGGCGGAAAAGAGGTTGTTTCATGTTTCAAACCATTGCAGTGGCGGGGCTGGGCCTCATCGGCGGCTCTATGGTCAAGGCGATCCGCCAATATCTTCCGGAGGCTCAGGTGCTGGGATACGAGCTGCGCCAGGAGGTTTGCCGCCAGGCCCTGGAGGAGGGGACCATCCACAGCGCCAACGACTGGGACGCCCTGGGAAAAGCGGATCTTTTGCTGCTGGCCCTTTTCCCCGGTCAGGCCATGGACTTTGCCGCCAGCCACAGCCGGCAGCTGAGGGCCGGCTGCACCGTCATCGATCTGTGCGGCGTCAAAGAGGCTGTTTGCCCGGTGCTGGAAAAGCTCTGTCTGGAGGGGGGCTTTTCCTATATCGGCGGCCATCCCATGGCGGGACGGGAGCTGTCCGGCTACGGCGCTTCCCTCACCAACCTGTACCGGGGCGCCAGCATGATCCTGGTGCCCACCGCCGCCACCGGGTCCCGGACCCTGGAGGAGGCCTCCGCCTTTTTCACCGCCCTGGGCTTTGGACGCATCCAGGTGACCACCGCGGAGCATCATGACCGGATGATCGCCTTTACTTCCCAGCTGGTCCACGCCGTTTCCAACTGCTACATCAAAAGCCCCTGCGCCCCGGACCACCACGGCTACAGCGCCGGCAGCTACCGGGACCTGACCCGGGTGGCCCGGCTGGACCCGGCCATGTGGTCGGAGCTGTTTTTGTGGAACCGCCAGGCCCTGCTGGAGGAGATGGACCAGCTGACCTTTCATCTGGGACAGCTGCGCCAGGCCATCGCAGAGGGGGACCGCCAGCGGGTGTATTCCCTGCTGGAGGAGGGCAGCCGCCGCAAAGAGAAGATCGATCCCATTTAAAGGGGAGGCTTTTTCCGGGGCCTTTGAAAATTTTTGTTTTTCCGGCTGAAAAATCAAAGGGAAGCCTTTTCCAGCGCTTCCAGAGTATACTCAAACAGGGGCGGCATACAATAAAGGAGCCGCCCTGTTTTTTCAGCATTTTTCCACCTGAAAGGGGCGGCGCGGAAAACCGTTCACAGAGGGTTTTCCGGAGCCCTGTCCCCAGGGGACACAGAAAGGGAGTGAAGAAAGTGCTGGACAAACTCGCTTTGATCCTGGTGATCGTCGGCGCCCTCAACTGGGGAGGCATCGGCCTGTTCCAGTTTGACGCCGTGGCCTGGCTGTTTGGCGGCCAGGGAGCCATGCTCAGCCGGGTCATCTATACGCTGGTGGCGCTGGCGGGTGTGTGGTGCATCTCCATGCTGTTCCGGGAGGACGCCGTGGGAGACCGGGGGAAATAATCCCTCCACAGCATCCAGGGCGCTGGTGAAAATCATCGCCGCAGCCCCGGGACCCTCCGGCAGAATCTATCCGGCGGAGAAACAGGTTCCTCCCCATTCCCGGCTTGGCCAGGGGCGGGCAGGAACCTGTTCCCAAGATTTTTTCTGAATTTTTGCCATATTCCCAATCAATCTGACAAAACCCACGAACTGACAAAGCGCCCCTTTCCCGCACCGGGAGAGAGGCGCTTTGTCTTCTGTTTTTTTGAAACGCGGCTCACTGCCGCTCCATCAGACCTTCCACCAGGGCGGCGATCCGTCTGGGGCTGGACAGCTCCTCCCGCCGGATCCGGGTGGGATAGATCTCCACCCCATACCGGTCCTCCAAGCCGTAAAGAAGCTGGAGAAAGGCCAGGGAATCCAGCAGTCCATCCTCATACAGCTCCCGGTCCGGCTGCTCCGCCACCTCCGGGGCCTGGCAGACCCGCGCCGCCAGGGCGCAGATTTCCTCCAGAATCACAGCGTCCTTCTGTTCCCTTTTCACAGCAGCTCCACCAGCCTTTTTCGGTCCAATTTGCCGTTGGGTGTCAGGGGAAAAGCGTCCACCAGCAGGATCCGCCGGGGCACCATGTAGGGATACAGCTGCTTGCGCAGCTCCTTGGCCAGCCGCTCCGGCGGGGGGCAGTCCTTCTCCGGGATCACAAAGCCCGCCAGCCATTGGGGACGTCCTTCCCCGTCCAGCACCGGCACCACCTCGGCGGCGGCCACCCCCCGGAGGCTCCGGAGATGCTCCGCCACGCCTCCCGCTTCCACCCGGTAGCCCCGGAGTTTCACCTGGCGGTCCAGGCGGCCGTGGAACCACAGCTGACCGTCCCGCAGACAGCCCAGGTCCCCCGTCCCATAGAGACGGCTGCCGTCGGGCAGCAGGGAAAAGCCCGGCTCCTCCCCCAGATAGCCCAGCGCCACCTGGGGGCCCTCCAGCATAATCTCTCCCAGCCGTCCGTCCTCCTTGGAGTTGCCCTCCTTGTCGGAGATCCAGATGCGGTTGCGGCCCATGGGGGCGCCGGCGGGGAGGGGGTCCCCGCTTTCCGCCATCTTCCGGGTCACCTTCACCGCCGTCACCGCCACCGTCGCCTCGGTGGGTCCGTAAGAATTCCACACCTCCGCCCGGGGGAAGCGGCGGAACAGCGCCCGGGACTGGCGGGGGCTCAGGGTCTCCCCGCAGAACAGAAACCGCTCCAGCCGGGGCATCAGATCCTGATGAAAAGTTTTGTCCGCCAGGCAGAAGGAAACAAAGGAGGGGGTGGCGATAAAGAGGTCCGCCTGGGACTGGGCCATCCGTTCAAAAAGATCCCGATAATTCATCTCGTCCAGGGAAACTGTCACCAAGGTGCCGCCGCTGGTGATGGCGCAGTAAATCCCCGGCACCGAAAGGTCAAAGGAAAAGGGAGAGGAGCCCAGGATCACCCCGTCCCCGCACAGGGGCCCGGCCCACTCCAGAAAGGCGTCCAGATTGTTGCCGCTGACAGCCACACATTTGGGGTGGCCGCTGCTGCCGGAAGTGGAAAGAAGATAGAAGGGCTCCTCCCCTGTCACCGCCAATTCCGGAGCAATTCCCCTGGGCTGGGACCATTCCCGCTCCAAACGACGGTGATCCCACACCTCCAGCTCCTCCAGAGGCTCCGGCAGGGGCTGGCAGCACAGCAGCAGGGAAGCGCCCGCCGCCGCCAGGGTCGCTTTGAGGCGGGCAATGGGACAGCTGTCGTCGATGGGCAGATAGGCCCGCCCTGACCGGACGCAGCCCAAAAAAGCCAGAATCATCTCCGGCTGTCTGCCTCCATATACCGCCACTGGCCTCCGGTCCTCCCCCAGGGCCGATTCCAGGGCCGCGGCCAGGGAGGCGGAACGGTTTTCCAGCTGAGCATAGGTCAGCACCTGATCTCCATACCGGCAGGCCACCCGCTCGGGGGTTCTGGCCGCCTGGGCAAGAAAACGTTTGATTGTCTCAGTCATCGGATCTCCTCCTTGGGAATGAGGGACGGATCAAACAGCACCCGGGAATGGTTGCGGAAAATCAACTTTTCCTCCCCAGCCTCCCCGGGGTCCTTGGGAATGGTCCGCTTCCAGATCTCGCTGTTGCGGTACCAGCCGTCCTCCTCCAGGTGATAGTGATGCTCCCGCTCCTCGATCCGCCAGCGGCAGGGAAGGGGCTGATCGCACAGCAGCTCCCCGCACAGATCCCCTCCCTCCAGCCAGATGTGGAGCTGAAAGGTGTGGTGGGTATCGTTGCGGAAGCGATAATCCACATTGTTGTAATAAACCGACGTGCCGGTGCCAAAGGGAACCCGGCGGTTGCTGTCAGGAAAGATGGCGTCGGTGTGATGATGCAGCTCGGTCACGGTCAGGGGGCTTTGAAGGACCATCCAGTGGATCAGATTGGCCAGCTGGCACAGTCCCCCGCCCACTGCGGAGGAAAGTTTTCCCCCCGCAATGGTCAGCCCCGGCAGATAGCCTTTGGCGGCGGTACAGTCCCCCACCCTGCGCCAAAAGGAGAAGGTCTCCCCTGGCCGGATCACCAGACGGTCCACATGGACCGACGCCAGCCACAGATTGGTGGCCTTGTTCTGCTGCAGCGCCATATCCACCCCCATCAGGGGCCGCAGAATCATGGACCGGTGGCTGACCACCAGCGCCGGCAGCAGCTGTTCCTGCTGCAGGGCGGCGAAACGGGCCCCACCCGCCAGATCCTTCAGCAGCCGCAGCAGCCGCTCCTTCCGCTCCGACAGCCAGTAGCAAACGGGATGATATTGGCAAAACAGCTTTCCTTCTCCCATCCGATTCCCCTCCCCATCATTCTATCAGATAAAACGACAGAGAAGGCGGGAATATTGCCGGGGGACAAAGTTTTTGCTGCTTCAGGCCCCTTTTCCGGGGAAAGCCCCGGCGTTTCCCGGGAAGTTCCGGGCAAGGCGGCTGCATCCGCAGTCTGCCCCTTTCAGTCCCCGTCCCTTCCGGCAGCGGTTCCCTGTTCCTCAGGGAAAGCTCCCTTCCCCGGCGTCCCCTGGCCGGGAAGGGGTCTGCGGTTCCCCTCTTTTTCTCCTGTAAAGGGCCTCCGGAAGCGTCCCCGTCAGAGGTGGCGGATTTTCTCCCCCTGGCCGGGGAGCAGGGAGCCGGTTTTTCGTGCCGCCTTTTCCCCTTCACCGGGGCTGCAAGGGATGCTCCATCACCGGCAGATACGCCGCCGGACCACATCCCAATATCGATTCCATCAGCCAGAGGGACTCCACCCGGCATCCCCCGCAGGACAGCGGCGGCAGCAGCGGCGCCTGACGGCAGGGCGCCCGGCGCACCAGGGTGATATGGGGAACAAAGGGCCGGAGCTCCGGAAGAAAGCCCTCCCGGGCCAGGGCCTGGGACAGCCGTCGTTCCAGGGTCAGCAGCGGCGGGGAGGGAAGAACCCCCTGCCAAAGAAGGCCGCCCCCCTTGGCGGGGAACATCCCCTCCCGCCCCATTGCCAGCTCAAAAGCGGGAACCTTCACCTGTTGCAGCGCCCCTTTGGCCGCCTCCACCCGGTCCGTTTCCCCCAGAAACGCCAGGGTCAGATGGAGGTTGCGCGCCGGAGTCGGGGTTCCGCCCCCCGCCAGCTGACAGGCGGCGGCAGCCTGCCTCGCCAGGGCCCGGCGCAGCTCCTCCGAGGGCAGCAGCGCCACAAAAAGCCTCATGGCCACCGCCTCCTTCCCTGACCGGAAAGGACCAGCTCCGCCATGGTTTGGGCCGCCTGCTCCGGGATCTGCCGTGAAACGTCCAGCTGCACCGTGTCCATCCCCCGGTAGAGGGGCAGCCGCAGAAGGCTCCGCTCCACCACATCGGGGTCGCGCCCTCCGGCGGCCACATCCCTTTCCAGCCGCTGCCGGAGGGCCTGGGGGCTGCAGATAAGGGTGAAGATCCACAGGGGGATGTTTTCCTCCTTCAGCGGCTCCAGCACCTGGCGGATGATCTCCGGATGGTCCATCACCCAGCAAAAAATCACCGTTTCCCAGCTGCCCCGGCGAAGAAAGTTCCCCAGCAGGGTCTGGATATTCTCCAGTACCACCTCTTTGTTCTCCTCCGTGACGGTAAAGGGTTCCATCTTCCAGCACCAATCACCGTCCAGCCAGACGGCGGGGGCAAGGCGCTTTGCCAGCAGCGGAGCGACGGTGGATTTTCCCACCCCCATCGTGCCGTTTATGAGGATCAGTCGTTTCATGGTCATCGCCCCCTTTTTTCTTTATTGTACCACCGTTGCCCCCCTTCGCGCCAGGGGAAATGGGCGGGACGGCCCTCCTTCCGGGAACCGTCCGCCCCCCCGGGCCCCAAAACCGCCGCCCTTCCGTTTTCCCCCCGGCAGGAGGGATTCCTTGTTTCAAATACTGGACGGGGGCAGGAAACTGTTGTAAAATAATCTCATCCGGGCTCAGCGCCCCGGAAACTTCATGGATACATAAGGAAGGATGCCTATGTCCGTCGGCCTGATTGTGGCGGGTTTTCTGCTGGTTGCGGCGGCGGTTGCAGGAGGGGTGATCCGATACCGCCTGCGTCGTCTGTCCAGAGCGGTGTTCGGGGTGGATTCCTTCACCCAGGGATTGGCCCTTCAGCAGCAGCGGCTGGCCGTCACCCCCAAATCCGTTTCAGGGATGACCAAAATTTATCTTCCGCAGATTCAGCGGGATTTTCCGGAGTGGAACTATCAGCAGGCAGTTCGGGAGACCGAAAAGGTGCTGCAAAAGATGCTGCTGGCCCTGAGCACCGGGGAGGAAGACTCCCTGGAGGATCTGCCCTCCCAGCTTTCCAGACAGGCCCGGCAGCGCCTGGAGGACCTCAGGCAGCAGGGCCGGGATGAAACCTACCAGGAGGTGCAGGTCCATCAGACCGCCATCGCCCGCTACCGCAAGGGTCAGGGCACCTGCGTCATCACCTTTCAGTCGGCGGTGGGGCATCTCCACTGGATCACCCAGGGGGAGCAGCTGGTTTGCGGCTCCCGGGACCAGCCTCAGCAAACCAAATATGAACTGGAGCTGTGTTATGTTCAGGACCCTGAAAAGGCGGGGGACGGCAACGCCGTGGGAACCACCTGTCCCAACTGCGGCGCTCCGGTGACCCAATTGGGCAGCCACAAATGCGAATATTGCGGCGGAGTGGTGGAGCCGGTGAATATCCGCTGCTGGCAGTATCAGCACTTCCGGGAAGTGGTGTGAGGAAAAAGGGAGGCGGATCAGACCGTTTCCTTCTCTGCCGCGGGCCGGGAAAGAGGAAGGGGGAACGGCAGCGAAAGCACCCCTTTTAAGCCGCCGTTCCGGTAACATTTTGTCCCTCAGTCAAACGTCATCGCACCATCACCCACCTGCAAAAAGGCCATCCGCCCCGGTGGGACAGAACAAAGGAGGAAATCATCATGGGAATCATCAAAGCCATCACCAGCGCCATTGGCGGCAGCCTTGCGGACCAGTGGCTGGAAGTGTTTGAACCGGACGAAATGGGGGATACCACCGTCTTCACCTCCGGCGTGCCGGTGCGCCGGGATGACCGCCGCAATCAAAACCGCAAGGGAACCGACAATCTGGTCTCCAACGGTTCGGTGATCCACGTCTATCCCAACCAGTTTATGATGCTGGTGGACGGGGGCAAGGTGGTGGATTACACCGCCGAGGAGGGATATTACACCGTCAACAATTCCTCCGCCCCCTCCCTGTTCAACGGTCAGTTTGGAGATTCCTTAAAAGACTCCCTGGACCGTGTCCGCTTTGCCGGCGTCACCCCCCGGCAGCAGAAGGTTTACTATGTGAACCTCCAGGAAATCAAAGGAATCAAGTTCGGCACCCGCAACCCCATCAACTATTTTGACAGCTTTTACAATGCCGAGCTGTTCCTGCGGACCCACGGCTCCTATTCCATCAAGGTCACCGATCCCCTGCTGTTTTACGCCGAGGCCATCCCCCGCAACAAAGACCGGGTGGAGATCACCGACATCAACGAACAGTATCTTTCGGAATTCCTGGAGGCCCTCCAGGCAGCCATCAACCAGATGTCCGCCGACGGCATCCGGGTCTCCTTCGTCCCCTCCAGGGGCCGGGAGCTGAGCAAATATATGTCCGGCATCCTGGACGAGGATTGGCGGCAGACCAGAGGCATGGAGATCCAGGCGGTGGGCATCGCCAGCATCTCCTATGATGAAGACTCCCAAAAGCTCATCAATATGCGCAATCAGGGAGCCATGCTGGGGGATCCCTCCGTCCGGGAGGGATATGTCCAGGGGGCTGTGGCCCGGGGTCTGGAAGCGGCAGGCTCCAATTCCGCCGGCAGCATGGCCGGCTTTATGGGCATGGGCTTCGGGATGCAGGCGGGAGGCGGCTTCATGGGGGCCGCTTCCCAGTCCAACCAGCAGCAGATCCAGGCCCAGCAGGCGGCTCAGGCGGCGGCCAGGGCCCAGGCGGCTTCCGCGCCCGCCCCGGCCAAAGAGGGATGGACCTGCTCCTGCGGCGCCGTCAACCAGGGGAAATTCTGCAGCGAGTGCGGCAAGCCCCGGCCCCAGGCTCCCGCAAGGGAGGAGTGGACCTGTTCCTGCGGCGCGGTCAACACCGGCAAGTTCTGCAGCGAATGTGGAAAGAAAAAACCGGAAGTCCTCCGGTGCCCGGGCTGCGGCTATGAGCCGGAGGAAGGGCAATCCCCCAAGTTCTGCCCTGAGTGCGGCACACCCATGCAGGGCGGCCAAAGCTGAGGACCGGAGAAAGGGAGAAGATGATGGATACCGCAACCACCTATAAATGCCCCAGCTGCGGGGCAGGGCTCACCTTCGATCCGGAGAGCCAGACCTTTCACTGCGATTATTGCGGCAGCAGCTTTACCCAGGAGGAGGCCCGCCAGACGCAGGACAGCGCCGCAGCCACCACGGAGCCGTCCCCCCGGGAGGAGCCGGAGGAAGGCGGTCAGGCGGCGCAGCAGGCGGAGGAGATGACCGTCTACCACTGCCCCAGCTGCGGCGCGGAGATTGTCACCGACGCCACCACCGCGGCCACCCTTTGCTTCTACTGCCACAATCCGGTGGTGCTGTCGGGACGGCTGTCCGGGGAATACCGTCCCCAGTATGTCATCCCCTTCGCCATCCCCAGGGAGGAAGCGGAAGAAAAATTCCTCCGGTGGGCCAGGGGAAAGCGGTTTGTACCCCGGGACTTTTTTCACAAATCCCGGATTCAAAAGCTGACGGGGGTCTATTTCCCCTACTGGATGGTGGACTGCAGGCTGGACGGAGCCATGGAGGCCACTGCCAGCAAGGTGCGGGTGTGGCGCAGCGGCAACACCGAATACACCGAAACCAGCCGCTACCAGATTCTGCGTCAGGGACGGGTTTCCCTGGACGGAATCATGAAGCCCGCCCTGAAAAAGGCGGACCAAAAGCTGGTGGAAAGCGTGCTGCCCTTTGAGCGGCAGGAGATGAAGGATTTCACCCCTCTCTATCTCACCGGCTTTCAGGCGGAAAAACGGGATGTGGAACGGGAGGAGGCCTCCCCCTCCCTGGAACAGCAGATCAGGAACTACACGGAACAGCTGTTCCGGGATACCGTTCCGGGGGATCTGACAACGGTGAGCGTCACCCGTCTGGAGACAAATCATCAGGACCAGCGGTGGCAGTATCTGCTGCTGCCGGTGTGGGCCTTTACCTACCGCCCCAAGGGGGGAGACAAAACCTATTTTTACGCCATGAACGGCCAGACGGGAAAGGTGTGCGGAGAGCTGCCCATCGATTATGGCCGTCTGGCGGGATTCTGCGGGGCCATCTACGGCCTTCTGGCCCTGCTCCTGTTTCTGGGGAGGTGGCTGCTGGGATGAAAAAGCGGATCTTTGCCCTGATGACAGCGGTCATCCTGGTGTTGGCCTGGGGGACCGCCCTGGCCTTCGCCCTGGAAAACCGGGTGATCGACGAAGCGAACCTCTTCAGCCAGGAGGAACTGGCCCGGCTGGAGAGCCTGGCGGAGGAGTATTCCGCCGCCTGCGGCCTGGAGCTGATGATTGTCACCAAGGAAAGCACCGGCAGCATGAGCGCCGACTGGTACGCCGGGGAGGAGTTCCGGAAGGCGGGAGTGACCGACGGCGCGCTGATGCTGCTGGATATGGAGGACCGGTACGCCTGGCTCTCCGGCACTGGGCGGGGAGCCCAGCTGCTGCCGGATGAAACCATGGAGCTGCTGCTGGATCTCGTCTACGGCCAGCTGAAGCGGGACGATTTTGCCGCGGCAGCGGAAACCTTTCTCAAGGAAGCTCAGGTGGAAGCCCGCCGCGCTTCCGGGGAGCTGATGTTTCCCCGGATGAGCCTGCTGGCCTGGCTGGTCTGCCTGGGGGTGCCTCTGATCGCCGCGGGCGGCTTCTGCGTCTGGGTGGTGCGGAACTATCAGTTCCGGGATGTTCAGTATGAGTATCCCTGCCGTCAGCTGGGGCGGGTGGAGCTGACCCAGTCGGAAAATATCCTTTTGGGCAGGACTGTCACCAGCCGGGTGATCCCCCGGAACAATTCTTCCCGGGGCGGTTCCCGCTCCTCCGGCAGACGCAGCGGCGCGGGACGACATTTTTAATCCTTTTGGAACTGGCACAGGGAAGATCCCGCGGCATCCGGGTTCTTCCCTCTGTTCCGTTTTCCCCGTCTCCGGGAAATGGGAAAGCCCGTTTCAGGGGACAAAATTCCGGAGCTTGTTGAAAGGAAAGGATGAACCTGGTTATGGAAAAATTGATTGTTTTAGGCACCGGAAACGCTTTGGCCACCCACTGTTACAACACCTGTTTCGCCATTGACGACGGCAGCGAAGCGGTGCTGGTGGACGCGGGAGGGGGCAACGGCATCCTCTCCCGTCTGGAGCAGGCCGGGATGGACCCCGCCCGGATTCACCACCTCATTGTCACCCATGAACACTGCGACCATCTGCTGGGGGTGGTGTGGATGGTGCGGAAAATCGGCACCATGATCCGCAGCGGAAAATATGAGGGGAATCTCCATCTTTACTGCCACGATGGTCTGGTGAAGCCCATCCAGGCCATCTGCGGCTACACCCTTCAGAAAAAATTCACCAATCTTTTCGGGGACCGGATCATTTTCCATCCGGTGGAGGACGGCCAGCGGGAGGCTTTGGCGGGCAGGGAGACGGTGTTTTTTGATATTCATTCCACCAAAGCCCGTCAGTTCGGCTTCTCCATGACCCTTCCCCAGGGGGAAGTTCTCACCTGTCTGGGGGACGAGCCCTACAATCCCCTGTGCGAACGCTATGTCAGAGGCTGCCATTGGCTGCTGTGCGAGGCTTTCTGCCTCTATGGGGACCGGGACCGCTTCAAGCCCTACGAAAAGCATCACAGCACCGTCCGGGAGGCCTGCCAGCTGGCGGCGGGGCTGAAGGTGCCCAATCTGGTGCTGTGGCACACCGAGGACAGCGACATTCCCCACCGGAAGGAACGGTACACCGCCGAGGGCCGCACCTTCTATCATGGCAATCTCCTGGTCCCCGACGACCTGGACGTGATTGTGCTGGAGTGATGCTGGTCAGGGAACTTGGGCTGAACCGCAAATGCGCCGCCCCCAAAGAGAATGGAAGCGACGGTTTGCAGGAAAAGGGATTTATCATCTCATTTCAGCCCACAAACCCTGTGGTTTTCTGAAAAGCTAAGGGAAACTCACTGGCGGCGGTTTACCGCCGCCCACAAAAGAACCAAGCTGGCGGTTTGCAGAAGAGAGGTCCTGTCTGCTCACTTTCGTTTCAAGTTCTATCCGCCCCGGGCGGATTTGAATTCTACCTTATCCGCGCAACGGCATACCGGTTCCGCATCGAATAAAAGTTACCAATGCCCGGAAAAAGTTGCTAGCGCAGCGGAGCCGTCGTGAGGGCGCTTGCCAACCGAGCAGGCGGAGCAAGCGTGACTTTTCCCGGAGAAGCATCGCGCCCGCAGGCGCATTTCGGAGGCCAACCGCCGTAGGCGGCTCTTAGGCCGGAGATGACGCAAGGGAGCGGGCGGATGGTCCCCGTACAGGGGACCGGAGCAGAGCGGACTTTGCGGCTGCGAGAGCGGGGCGGTCCAGCGGCACGCTGGTGAATTTTGCTTCCTTTGTTTCATTACAAAGGAAGTGCCCGCCCGGCATGAGGGCTACAAACTAGCGATACCACAAAAAGTGTGCCTCCCCGGCTCCGCCGGGCCTGCAATCTTTCATGCTTTTTTCCAAAGTGAAAACACCCCACATCCAGGGCGCTGGAGCACAGCGGACTTTGCGGCGGCGAGGGTTGCACCCTCAGGAATTTCTTCCGCTTCCCGCTGTCAGAACAGCACCTGTTTCTCCCCGGCGGTGGCGGCGGCGATGAGGCGGCCGCCTTTGTAAGAACGGAGGACGGGGGAATTATAGTTGAGGGCGTCGTAATAATTCTTGGCGTCCAGAATGATAAGATCGGCGCTGTTGCCCTCCCGGATGCCATAGCTGTCCCCCAGGTGAAGGGTTTTGGCGGCGTTGGTGGAAATGAACTTGTAGGAATCCATGATCTCCTGATAGCCCATCATCTGGCAGACATGAAGCCCCATGAACACCACGTCCCGCAGGTTTCCGTTGCCCAGAGGATACCAGGGATCAAAAATATCGTCGTGACCGAAGGAAACATTCAGCCCCTCCGCCGTCAGCTCCTTCACCCGGGTGACGCCCCGGCGCTTGGGATAGGTGTCCACCCGGCCCTGAAGGTGAGTGTTCACCAGGGGGTTGGAAACAAAGTTGATCCGGGACAGCTTCAGCAGTCGCATCAGCCGCAGAACATAGGCGTTGTTGTAGGAGTGCATGGCGGTGGTGTGGCTGGCAGTCACCCGGTCAAACATCTCCATCTCATAGGCCCGGGCCGCCAGGGTTTCCAGACCCCGGGAGGCTTCGTCGTCAATTTCATCGCAGTGGACATCCACCAGCCGGTCATACTTTTCCGCCAGCTCCATGGCAAAATTCAGGGATTCCACGCTGTACTCCCGGGTAAATTCAAAATGAGGAATGGCGCCCACCACATCGGCGCCCATCTTCACCGCGTTCTCCATCAGCTCCCTGCCATTGGGATAGCTGAGGATTCCCTCCTGAGGGAAGGCCACGATCTGAATATCCATCACATCCCGCAGCTCTTCCTTCAGCTCCAGCATCGCTTCCATAGCGGTCAGCTTGGGGTCGGTGACATCCACATGGGTGCGGACGTGCTGGATCCCGTTGGCCGCCTGCATCCGCACCGCCCGGTTCACCCGCTCCCGGACGTCCGCCTTGGTCAGCTTGTCCTTCCGTTTGGCCCAGCACTCGATCCCCTCAAAAAGCGTTCCGGACATATTCCACACGGGATCCCCCGCCGTCAGGCAGGTGTCCAGATGGACATGGGATTCAATGAAAGGCGGCAAAGCCAGACGTCCGCCCAGATCCTCCACTTCCTCCCCTTCCCGGGGGGCGATGGAGGGCGCAATTTCTTGAAACCGTCCCTCCTCGATACGAATATCGCAGGTTTCCGGCGCGTTTTCCAGGTACAGGTTTTTCAGCAGCATTCAATAATCCCCTTTCTGGTGTGTTTCTTTGATTTTTTTGACGCTTCTCTTGGTGGTGCAGCCTTTCCACAAACACCCTCATTCTTGTTGAATTTTTCATTCACTCAAACACAAGGATGCAATTTTAAGAATTTCTTTCATGGCAGCTTAAAGGAGCAGAAGGCTTTTATACAGCCCCTGCTCCTTTTCTCTCCGGAGGGGCATGATCCTTCCGGTATTTATTTTACTTCTTTCCGACCATTTCTGCAATGAGATAGCAGATGCAGGCGGCGATCATGGCATTGACCGAGGCGATGCCCGCAGGCAGATAGTTGCCCACCAGGGCGCCGGCCACCACGCCGATGATGGAACCCCAGTTGAAATCCCTCCGAGCTTCGGCGCCCTGGGCATAATCCTTCCGATGGCGGAAGAAATCCAGGGCGATGAGGGCGCCCACAGGAGGCAGGGTGGCGTTGAGGAAGTTGAGCCAACCCACAAAGTTGTTGTACAGCCACAGGGCGGTCACGGTGCCCACCACGCCGGCCACCAGCACCATGGGGCGCTTGCGGATCTTGGTGATGTTGGACAGGCCCAGACCGGAGGTGTACAGGGCGTTGTCGTTGGTGGTCCAGATATTGGCGCCCAGCACCACCAGAGCGGGAAGAGCCAGGCCCTGGGCGATCATCACATAAAAGATGTCATCCTTTCCGGTAAAAGCGCCGCCCACAGCGCCGAAGGCAAACATCAGGGTATTGCCCAGGAAGAAGGCCACCACCGTGGAGATAACAGCGATCTTATTGGTTTTGGCGAAACGGGTGAAATTGGGGGTTGCGGTGCCGCCGCTGACGAAGGAACCGATCACCAGGCCGATTCCGGTAAAGACGGTGAGGGAGCCGGCGCTCTGGCTGAAGATGGCCTCCAGGCCGCCGCCCTGAACGGTGGCGGTGACCATGGAGTAAATACCCAGCACCGCGATGAGGGGAACAGAGATATAGCTAACCACTTCCAGGCCCTTGATGCCGAAATAGGCGGAGCTGGTCATGCAGACGCCGGCAGCCGCTACCAGCACCACGGGGCTCACATGGAGCAGCTCAGCGGCGGGGACA
The DNA here is from genome assembly GCA_949298535.1 of uncultured Oscillospiraceae bacterium. GTDB lineage: Bacteria > Bacillota > Clostridia > Oscillospirales > Ruminococcaceae > Angelakisella. The sequence goes on along the minus strand of CASFXA010000091.1, from coordinate 1,012 downwards.
GCGAACATGGCAATACCAACACCGAACCAACCGATCTGAGTGAAGCTGATGAGCGCCGAGGGGAGATAAGAACCATACCGTCCAAAGGACCGCTGGGCCAGCAGGTCCAGGGAAAGGCCGGTCTCGCTGCCGATGTAGCCCAACACGCCGGTATAGGCTCCCAGCAGCACGCCTCCCAACAGGATGGACCAGACAAAGCCACCGAGATCAAGTCCGTTGCCCAGCTTTGCGCCCACGCTCATGCTGGCAGAGAAAAAGGTGAAGCCCAGCATAATGAAAAACATGGGGATAAATGCCTTTCTGGCGGACATGGGAACGCTTTCCAGGGAAAAGTCCTGATCCACATGATCCACACTCTGGGACTGCTGCCCCAGGGTCTGGCCGCCCAACACGCCTTCTCCGTCCATAGAGGCGTTTTTCTCGGTCATACTCATAGATGAAATTCCTCCCTCTTACTGTTCCGCTCCTGCATAAGGCCGCAAAAAAACACGCCTTTCCGTGGGATGGAAAAGGCGTGCCTCACTGCACAGGATCCGGGTTGCAACTTGGCTCCTGCCATTCATACCTTGACTATTTTTAAGCGATCTCTATCGTATATCTGTTTTCTTTCAAACAGTCTCATCCCATCACTGAATGAAGGACAAAATGGCTTTCCGAAACCGGCCCTTCCAACGGCGTTTCGCTCCTTTCCTTTCGGAAGGAAGACTGCATTGTCAGCCTTGCCGGAAGCCAATCCTATCTGTGGAAAGCTCTGAAGAACCGAGCGAGGAAACAAAACAGAAGGCCATCAAGGAGGAGAAGGGAGACAAAGTTCCTTTTCTCCCGTCCGACGCTTTGCCCTTCGTTTGGGAAGGGGAAATATTGAACTGCCCCATCTTGTGCGGACAGTACAAAAAAGCCCCCGGGCAGGAAATATTAAGTTTTTAGGCGGAGAGGCGTCGCGCCAGCGGCGCCTCTCCCGTTTTTAGCTGAATGCGCTCATGGTTGTAGAAGTGAATATAGCGGTCAATCA
>CASFXA010000090.1 GCA_949298535.1 uncultured Oscillospiraceae bacterium | reverse complement strand
GAGGCCATCATGGGGCTGTGGAAAGCGCCGCTGACCGCCAGCGGCATCACCCGACCCTTGAGGGGGGCCGCCCGTTTGGCCAGCTCCTCCAGGCCCTCCCGGCTGCCGGCCACCACCAGCTGTCCAGGACAGTTGTAGTTGACGGGATACAGCCCGCCGATTTCGGCGCAAAGCTGCTCCACCTGCTCATTGGACAGCCGCAGCACCGCGGCCATGGCCCCGGGGTTCTCCTGGGCCGCCTGCTGCATCAGTTCCGCACGGCGGCAAACCAGACGGAAGCCCTCCTCCCGGGAAAAGGCTCCTGCGAAGGTGAGAGCCGCCACCTCTCCCAGGGAGAAACCGGCGCAGAAGTCGGGACGGATGCCCGCTTCCACCAAAGCGTCCGCCGCCGCCAGATCGGCGCAGAAAACGGCGGGCTGGGTGTTGATGGTGACGTTCAGCTCCTCCTGGGTCCCTTCAAAGCAGAGGACGGAGGTGCCGGGGCGGATGCTGTCCGCCAGAGTGAACACCTGGGCGGCAGCGGGGGAACGCTCCGCCAGCTGACGGCCCAGTCCGGGAACCTGGGCTCCCTGACCGGAGAAAAGGAAACTTATCTTACCCATTTGCAGGCTCCTTTCAGGATCTCCTCCGCCTGGGTGCAGACGTCGGTGATGATCTCAGCGGCGGGCTGCTCTTTGACCACCATGGAGGCGATCTGTCCGGCCAGGAAGCATCCGGCCTTCTCGTCCCCTTCCACAGCGGCCTTCCGCAGGGCGCCGGCTCCAAGACTCTCCAGTTCTTCGTTGGAGACGTTGGGATCGTATTCCTTCTTCATGTACTCCCGGGTGAAGGGGGTTTTCAGGGAACGGACGGGATGCCCCAGCCGGCGTCCGGTGGAAGCGGTGTCGATGTCCCCGGCCTCCAGGATCTTCTTCTTGTAGTTGGGGTGAACGGTGCATTCATGGGCCACCAGGAAGCGGGTGCCCATCTGGACCCCCACCGCTCCCAGCATGATGGAAGCGGCAAAGCCCCGGCCATCGGCGATGCCGCCGGCGGCGATGACAGGAATATCCACCGCGTCGCACACCTGAGGCACCAGCGCCATGGTGGTCAGCTCGCCGATATGTCCGCCGGACTCGCCGCCCTCCGCGATCACCGCGGCGGCTCCTGCCCGGGCCACCCGCTTGGCGATACCGGTGGAAGGGATCACAGGGATCACTTTGATGCCGGCTTCCAGCCAGGCGGGCATATATTTGGCGGGATTACCGGCGCCGGTGGTGACCACCGGAACACCCTCCTCCACCACTACCTTGGCCACTTCGTCAGCGAAGGGGCTCATCAGCATGATGTTGACGCCAAAGGGCTTATTGGTGCGTTTCTTGGCTTCCCGAATCTGCCCCCGCAGCCACTCGCCGTTGGCGTTCATGGCGGAAATGATGCCCAGTCCGCCGCCGTTGGAGACAGCCGAGGCCAGGGAGGCGTCAGCGATCCAGGCCATACCGCCCTGGAAAACCGGATATTCGATACCCAACAGATCACAAATCGGTGTTTTAATCATAACGACAGATGCTCCTTTTTCCGCGGACCCCATCGGTCCGTCCAACAGTTTGAAACCGGATTTTCCTTTTCCGCCCTTATGGGAGAGGAAAAGGATCCCCACAGTCTTTTTTCTGAACACAAGGCTGGTCCCCTAGGAAACCAGCCTCGCTGCCTGGGGGATGTTCCCCAGGTCTCCCCCTGCCGGAGTCACCCTTTCAAGCGCCCCGGTCCAGGTGTTTCATCAGGCATTTTTCTCCAGCTGCTCGTCAATGAAGGCGGCCAGCTGTTCCACATTCTCCATCTTTTCCTCCGGCTCGATGGTGATGCCGAACTCATCTTCCAGGCCCATGAGAATCTCGGTCATATCCAGGGAATCCAGAGCCAGGTCCTCAAAGGTGGTGTTCAGGGTGATTTCTTCGGGATCCATCTCCCGGTAATCGCTGATGACTTTGGCAATGCTTTCAAAGGTAGACATCTTATTTTCCTCCTCAATCATATAAAAATTGATTTTTCATTTTCAGAACGCAGGTTCTTCCGCCTTTTTCCGCTCCCTGGCCCACCGGAGGATACAGGCTCCCGTGGTCAGGCCGCCGCCAAAGGCGGTGAGGGCCAGCAGATCCCCTTTGTTCAGGCGTCCCTGGCGGTTCAGCTGATCCAGCAAAATGGGCAGGCTGGCTGCCGAAGTGTTGCCGCACTGGCCGATATTGCTGGCGATCTTTTCGGCAGGCATCCGCAGCTTTTTCCGGGCGGCTTCCAGAATCCGCATATTGGCCTGGTGGGGGATGACCAGGGCGATGTCCTCCAGAGCGATCCCCGCCTCCGCCGCTGCCTTCTCCACACCCTGGCTCATGGCGGCCACGGCAAACTTGTACACCTCCTGGCCGTTCATCACCAAGCTCACCGGGCCCCGGTCATAGCCGGAATAGGGACAGTTGCCGCTGACATGGGGAATGTGAAGGGCGTCGCTGTTGCCGGTGGCGGACAGCCGGATGGCCAGCAGATCCTCTCCCGGCTCCAGCACCACCGCCGCAGCTCCGTCCCCAAAGAGGACGCAGGTGCTTCGGTCAGTCCAGTCCATCAGTCGGGTCATGGCCTCGGCGCAGACCACCAGCACCTTTTTCACCCGGCCCCGGGCAAAGTAGCCCGCCGCAACGTCCAGGGCGTAAAGGAAACCGGAACAGGCAGCGTTGAGATCAAAAGCGGGACAGCAGGCCCCCAGCTCCTTCTGAACCATGCAGCTGAGGGAAGGGGTGATGTACTCCCCCGCCAGGGTGGCGCAAAGGATCAGGTCCAGCTGTTCCGGAGCGCTGCCGCTGTCGGCCAGGGCGGCCCGGGCCGCGGCTACAGCCATCTCTGTCACCGTCTCCGCCACCGCCACATGGCGGGAACGGATGCCGGTGCGGGTGGAAATCCACTCGTCACTGGTGTCCAGGAAAGTGGCCAGGTCATCGTTGGTGACCACCTTCTGAGGCAGATAGCTGCCGGTACCTGCGATGGTAAAGCTCATTAGGACAGACTCCTCTCTCCGGCCCCATCCAACGGAGGCCGCGGCAGATAAACTTGCCATTGATTTGACTGCATCAGTATATTACTTTGAACTACAAAGTGTCAAGAGTTTTTCCCTTGTAATTTGTAAAAAAATTGTAACAGCCGTTACGAATCAGAAAAAGTTCCAAAATCCCTTCCAAAAGAGGCCGGAAGCTGTATAGAACGGCGAAACTGCCTGTCCTTTTTTCAGAAGCGCCGGAGATGATCGCAGGAAATTCCTCTGCCCATTCTAGCAAAAAAAGAGGGCGTTGGCTGTCGTCATCCGTCGGAAACACCCTCTTTTCCTCATCCGCCTTTTCCCGGCGGCTCAATGCCTCTTTCCCCCCTTCTCCCCAAGAAAAAAGGCGCTTCCACCAGCAGCATCGCCAGTGAAAGCGCACCATGGAACGCAATGTCTGGGGAGCGTTCCCCTCCCCGTCTTTTATCTCTTGTCCGCGGCGAAGGTGAGGCCGCAATGAGCCCGGGCTCTGGAGAGAATGTCCATCACCCGTTCGCTTTGCTCCAACCCCAGCCGGACCGCCTCCAGATCCCGCTGCCGGAAAACGGCGGCGAAATGATCCAGCTCATAGGTCATCCGCTCCCACCGGCGGGGCTGGGAGAGGGTCACCGGTTCCTGTCCTGCCAAACACAGCTGAATATCGTCGCAAATCGAGGGGGAACCCCGAAGCAGGAGATACCCCTTCTCCCCCTGGATCACGCTGTGCTGGTCGGAATGGCTGTCCTTGGAGCAGAGGATGGAGCAAACCATCTGAGGATAACCCAGCAGCAGGGCGTCAGAAGTGTCGATGTCCCACTGCTGCCAGTTGCTGATACAGAAAACCTGCTCCGGGCTGCCGAAAAGTCCCGCGGCCAGATGGACCGCATAAACGCCAATGTCATACAGCGCGCCGCCGGAATAGTTCCGGTCAAAGGCGCTGATTCGGTTTCCCCCTTTGAGGGCGTCGAACCGGGAAGATTTCTGGGTAAATTCCAACCGGGCGGCATGGATGGGACCAATCAGCTCCATGCCCTGGCGCAGCCGCTGGAAATTGGGCAGATAGCAAGTGGTGATGGCCTCAAAAACCATCCCGCCCCTCTTTTCCGCCAGCGCCCGGATCTCCTCAAACTCTTCCATGTTGGATACAAAAGGCTTTTCGCAGATAACCGCCTTTCCTGCCAGGAGGGCGGCCTTCATCTGGGAAAAATGGAGAGAATTAGGCGTGCCCAGATAGACAACATCCACCTGGGGCTCCGCCAACAGCGCCTCGTAATCGTCATAAACCCGTTCCACGCCATTTTCCCCGGCAAAGGCTCTGCCCCGCTCCATCGTCCGGGAGCAAACGGCCCAGGGCTCCAATTCCCCCTGCTGCCGCGCAGCGGCAATCAGATCCCGGGTGATCCAACTGGTACCTACTGTCGCCAGACGCATTCAAAGCGCCTCCCTGTCTTTTTTATTTCTGACGGCTCCACTTGACCCCCTGGGGCGTATCTTCCAGGATAATACCCCGAGCCTTCAAATCGTCCCGGATCTTGTCGGCAGTGGCAAAATCCCGGGCCTTCCGCGCCGCCTGCCGCTGGGCGATGAGATCCTCGATTTCCTGATCCAGGTTCTCCTCCCCCCGATTGTAAAGGATCCCCAGCACATCGGTCAGCTGATCGAAAACCTGGGCGGCGTACTCCAGGGAGGCCTTGGTCCGGGGCTGGGCGGTGTAGCTGTTGATGTCCCGGGCCAGCTCAAAGACGGCGGAAAGACCATCGGCGGTGTTCAGGTCGTCATCCATGGCGGTGATGAACTGCTCCCGCCGTCCATCTACCTGGGCGGCAAAGTTCTGGTCCAGTTCCCCGTCCAGAGCGTTTTTCAGGGCGAAATCCAGATTGTTCCGGCAGGTATACAGCCGCTCCAACCCCGCCTGGCACTGTTCAATCACTTCCAGGGTGTAGTTGATGGGGCTGCGGTAATGAGCCTGGATCATCATAAACTTGATGGGCTCATAGCCGTACTTGTTGGCCACCTCCCGGACGGTAAAGAAGTTGCCCAGAGACTTGCTCATCTTCCGGCTGTCCACATTGATGAAGCCGTTGTGCATCCAGTAGCGGGAATACTCATTGTGTCCGGAGCAGCACTCCCCCTGGGCAATCTCGTTTTCATGGTGGGGGAAGATCAGATCCTGACCGCCGCAGTGGATGTCAATGGGATCCTGAAGATGCTTGCGGATCATGGCGGTGCATTCAATATGCCAGCCGGGCCGGCCGGGGCCCCAGGGGGACTCCCAGCTGGGTTCCCCGGGTTTGGCGGCCTTCCACAGCACAAAGTCCAATCCGTCCTCCTTGCCGTCGGTCACCTCAATGCGGTTGCCGGCATCCAGCTCCTCCAGCGGCTGGTGGGACAGCTTGCCGTAGTCCTTAAACTTCCGGGAACGGAAATAGACGCTTCCATCCACTACATAGCCATAGCCGTTCTCAACAATCTCCTGCACAATGGAAATGATCTCCGGAATGGTCTCTGTGGCTTTGGGATGAACGGTGGCAGGACGCACCCCCAACCCTTTGACATCGGTCCAGTATTCGCCAATATACCGCTCGGCGATGGTCTTGTAGTCGGTTCCTTCCTCGTTGGCTTTGTTGATAATCTTGTCATCAATGTCCGTAAAATTCTGGACAAAACGCACCTGGTAGCCCCGGAATTCCAAATAACGGCGCAGCACGTCAAAAACGCAAAGGGGACGGGCGTTACCAATATGGATAAAGTTGTACACCGTGGGGCCGCAGGCGTACATCTTCACCTTCCCCTCCTCCCGGGGGATGAATTCTTCCTTCTGTCGGGACAGGGTGTTGAATACTTTCATCAAAAATCTCCTCCATCTTTCTGTGATATGTCGGGCGGGAATCAATCAGAACAGCTTTAAGGGAAAAAGAAACAAAAAAGCCGCCCTCCCATCCCCGGCGGGGACGGCGAAGGCGGCAAAACCGCGGTTCCACTTCGTTTTTTCACTCAAAGACCGTCTGCAACGGTCCGGCCCGGTAACGGGGGCCATCCGCCAGGGAATTTCCTCCCGGCGCTGGCAGGGGCATTCTCCTTTTCCCGCTTTTGGGAACGCTTGCAGCCGGGGCGTTCCTCTCTGGACAGGCCGCGGAAAAGGGTACTTCTTCCTGTGTCACGGCGTTTATGCTTGTGGCCTTTACTCTACCACAAATCGGCTGGAAAAGCAAGACCCCAACGGTCGTCCGTCCCAGGGAAATTTCTCTCGTGAGGGAGAGGGAGGGGCCGCCCCTTCCGCCTCCCCTTCACCGAAACATCTCCGGAAAAGCCCCGGGCTGACCCCCATATTTTCTTTCTCTCTACCGTTCCTCCAGTTCCTCCTCCTGGCGGCAGAGGAGGGTCCTGGAAACATTCTCTTTCATGCGCACCAGCATCTGCACCGCCACCTGGATCTCCTCCTCGGTCATGCCGGCATAAAGCATCTGGTGATACTGCTCGATCAGCTCCTGCACCTGCCGAAAAATGGGTTCCGCCTGAGGGGTTGCATAGATGAGATTCATCCGCCGGTCCATCTCGCAGGCTTCCCGCCGGATGTAGCCGCTGTGCTCCAACCGCTGCAAGGTTCGGGCCACAGTGGCTTTATCCATATGCAGATTGGCGGCGATGCCGTCCTGGCTGATGCCGGGATGGCGGCAAGCCTGAAGCAGGCAAGGCATCTCTCCCACCTCGATGGGACAGCCGATGCGCCGCAGCTGCTGGGCAAAATACCGCTGGCTGTAGCGGTAGAGGATGGAGATGAAACGATTAGCCTTCTGCTGAGGCATAGGAACTCTCCTCCTTACGCTGTTTTTCCGCCTGCTCCTTCTGGGTCAGTTCCCGCAGGGTCAAAAGCCCCAGGGGAACAGCCAGCAAAAAGGTACACAGATCGGACAGGGGCTGGCTGATGGCCACGCCGGTCACCTCCAGCAACCGGGGCAGCAGCACCACCAGAGGGATGAAAAAGATCCCCTGGCGGGACATTGCCAGAATGGAGGCACGACCACTGGCCCCCACCGACTGGGTGAGCATATTAATCATGGTGGTGACGCCGCAGAGGGGGAATACCACCGCCTGACAGCGCAGAGCCAGGGATCCGATGCGGATCACCTCCGGATCCCCTTTGCGGAACAGCTCCACAATCTGGGGGGCGAAAACAAAGCCCAGGGCCCCCAGAAAGACCAGCACCGCAAAAGCCGTGCGGACGCAAAACCAGAAGGCTTCCCGCACCCGGTCATACCGGGAGGCGCCGTAGTTGAAACCGCATACCGGCTGGAAACCCTGACCAAAACCCAACAGGGCGGAAAGGGCAAACATGAACACCTTGCTGACCACTGACATGGCGGCGATGGCGGCGTCGCCGAAGGGACCGGCGCTGAGGTTGAGGCAGATGGTGGACAGGCTGGCCAACCCCTGGCGATAGAAGGAGGGCAGCCCCACCCGGAGAATTTCCCGGTGGATGGCCCAGCTGAAGGTGAAGTTTTTGATATGGAGCCCCAAATTGCCATTGCGCCCCAAAGAGTGATACAGCAGAATACAAAAACTTACCAACTGGCTGAGAATGGTGGCCAAAGCGGCCCCGCCGGTGCCCATATCCAGGGCAAAGATAAAAATGGGGTCCAGCACAATATTGAGGATTCCTCCGGTGGCAATGCCGGTCATGGCCATCATGGCGTTGCCCTGATAGCGGAGGATATTATTGAGGACGAAGGAAGCGGCCATATAGGGAAAACCAATGAGGATATAGGAGGCATAATCCTTGGCGTAGGGGAGGATGGTGTCGGTGGCCCCCAGCATCCGCACCAAAGGTTCCAGAAAAATCAGGCCCAAAGCTCCCAGCACCGCCCCCAGGGCCAGGGCGGTGAAAAAGCCAGTAGCGGCCACCACCTCTGCCTTTTCCCGGTTTCTCTGTCCCAGCAGGCGGGAGATATAGTTGCCGGATCCCATGCCCAAAGTGAAACCAATAGCCTGAATCAGCGCCATCAGGGAAAAGACGACCCCCACCGCGCCGGTGGCGCTGGTGCCCAGACGGCCCACAAAAAAGGTGTCGGCCATGTTGTAAATAGAGCTGACCAGCATACTGATAATGGTCGGAATGGATAGTGTGACAACCAGCTTGGGGATGGGAGTTTCCACCATCTGGCGAAATTTCCGGTCCTGAAGTTCAGCGGAATTTTGGGAATGCTCGCTCACTCTGAACAGTCCTTTCTCTGATGATAGCACTGAAACCGCCCGCCCCGGAGGACAGGCGAAAGCTCTTCTTTTCTATTATATCGGGGAACCTGTATAGTTGTCAACACAACTATAGGAGAACCCTTCCCCGCTCCGACACCGCCGGGGGGAATCGGTTCCGAAATATCCCTTCAGTGAAGCGCGCCCCGCCGGGACGTGGGAAGCAAAAGCAAAATCCGCCTCATGCTCCCGTTTTATTTCCCCTTGGGCTTCCCAGCAAAGCTGAAAGGCGGCGGCAGATAAACTGCCGCCGCCTTGTGGAGACCTGCGCTGAAAAGCCTTTATTTTTCCTGCAAATCCACCTTGATGGACAGGTCCCTGAGGGCCTTGTCGTCCACCGGGCTGGGACAGCCGGACATCAGCTCGCTGGCGTTCTGCACCTTGGGGAAGGCGATGACATCCCGGAGGCTGTCGGCGCCGATCATGGTCATCACCAGACGGTCCAGGCCGATGCCCACGCCGCCATGGGGCGGAGCGCCGTACTTGTAGGCGTCCACCAGGAAGCCGAACTTCGCCTCAATCTCCTCGTCGGTGAGGCCCAGGGAGGTGAACATCTTGTCCTGGAGCTTATAGTCGCTGATGCGGATGGAGCCGGAGAGCAGCTCCACGCCGTTGAGCACCAGATCGTAGGCCTTGGCCTTTACCTTGCCGGGATCGGTGTCCAGATATTCCAGACACTCCTCCATGGGCATGGTGAAGGGATGGTGCATGGCCACCCACTCCCCCAGATCCTCGTCCCACTCGAAGAAGGGGAACTGGGTGATCCACAGGAAGTTGTATTTACTCTTGTCAATAAGATCCAGCTGCTTGCCCAGCATATTCCGCAAAGCGCCCAGCACAGGGAGGGTCACCTTGTTCTTATCCGCCACAATGAGGGCCACATCCCCCTGGCGGCAGTCCAGCCGCTCCAGAATGGCGCTCATCTCTTCGGGGGTCATAAACTTGCCGAAGGAGCAGGTGGGAGTCTCCTCCACATAGCGGATAAAGGCCAGGCCCTTGGCGCCGATGCCCTTGGCAGCCTCAGTCAGCTTATCGATCTCCTTGCGGGTGAGGGTCTTGACAGCGTCCTTGGCCACAATGGCCCGGACCGAACCCCCTGCCGCCACAGCGGAGGAAAAGACGGAGAAGCCGCAGTCCTTCACCAGGTCGGACAGATCGATCAGCTCCATGCCGAAGCGGGTGTCCGGCTTGTCGCTGCCAAAGCGGGTCATCGCCTCGTCATAAGTCAGGCGGGTGAGGGGGGTGGGGATGTCCAGATCCAGCACCTCTTTGTACAGGCGATGGATGTAGCCCTCCACCATCTCCAGGATGTCGTCCACATCCACAAAGGACATCTCCAGGTCAATCTGGGTGAACTCCGGCTGACGGTCCGCCCGCAGGTCCTCGTCCCGGAAGCACCGGGCCAGCTGAATGTACCGGTCAAAACCGGAGAGCATCAGCAGCTGCTTGTAGATCTGGGGGGACTGAGGCAGGGCGTAAAAGCAGCCGGGATGGACCCGGGAGGGCACCAGATAGTCCCTGGCTCCCTCGGGGGTGGATTTCATCATCATGGGCGTCTCGATCTCCAGGAATCCGTTCTCATAAAAATAATCCCGGGTTACCTTGGCGATCTTGTGGCGGAGGATGATATTCTGCTGCAGGTTCTTCCGCCGCAGGTCCAGATAACGGTATTTGAGGCGCAATTCCTCTTTAACGTTGCTGTTCTCAACGATCTCGAAGGGGGGTGTCTGAGCCTGTCCCAAAATGCGGAGATCGGAGACATACACCTCCACATCGCCGTTGGGCAGGTCTTTATTGACGCTTTCCCGGACCCGCACCACACCTTTGGCGGCAAGGACATATTCGGAGCGGACGCTCTGGGCCTTGGTCCTCAGATCCTCGGCGGTCTGGTCGTCAAAAGCCAGCTGGACGATGCCGGTGCGGTCCCGCAGGTCGATGAAGACCAGCATCCCTTTATCCCGGATCTTCTGCACCCAGCCGCAGACCACCACTTCCTTGCCCACCAGGGCGGAGGTGGTCTCGCCGCAATAGTTGGTTCGCTTGAGTCCTGACATGGTATCTGCCATAACTGCTTCCTCCAAAAAATGCCTGTATTCAGGCAGGATTAAAAAAATTGGCCGGGGAAATTTTCCCGGAAGCCCCGTGGAAACGCTCCGGAGGGATCACTTTTCCTCCAGATGGTCCATAGCCTCCTCCAGGTCGGCGTAAGCGGTATTCATAATCTCCTCATAGATAGCGTCGGAGAACCGTTCATCCAGGGGGATCTGACGGGTGGAACCGGAATACATACTCTTGAGAACCGCTTCCCCCTGCTCCAGCTCATTGTCCCCCAGGACAATGGTATATTTCGCGCCGATCTTGTTGGCATATTTCATCTGCGCCTTGACGGAGCGGCCCATCAGATCGCTTTGGGCCTGGAAGCCGTCGCTCCGCAGCAGGTTCACCAGCTGGAACGCCTTCAGACCAGCCTTGTCCCCCATGGAGGCGATATAAACGTCGCAGGTTTCCTCCGGCGGGAAGTCGCACCCCTGGTCCACCATCACCTTCAGCAGCCGTTCCAGACCCATGGCAAAGCCGATGCCCTCATAATCCGGGCCTCCCAGCTCGCCCAGCAGGCCGCCGTAACGGCCGCCGCCGCCGCAGACCAGGCGGTTGCCCTCCTTGTCGGTGAAGACGCACTCAAAAACAGTGCGGGTGTAATAATCCAGGCCCCGGACGATGGTGGGATTAACCACAAAGCCAATGCCCGCCTGGGTCAGAAGCGCCTTTACCTGCTCAAAGTGGGCGGCGCAGTCCTCGCACAGATAGTCCAGCATCTTGGGCGCCCCTTCGGCAATACCGCTGCATACCGGGCTCTTGCAGTCCAGGATCCGCATGGGGTTCTTCTCCAGCCGCTCCAGGCAGGTTCCGCACAGCTGGTCGGTATACTGGGAGAAATAGGCCTTGAGGGCCTCATGATACCGCTTGCGGCAGGTGGGGCAGCCGATGGAATTGAGCTCCACCTGGATTCCCTCCACCCCCAGGGTATCGTAGATCTCATGGACCAGGGCGATCACTTCGGCGTCGGCGGCAGGGGAGTTGGCCCCATACATCTCCACGCCAAACTGATGAAACTCCCGGAACCGTCCGCTCTGGGGTTTTTCATACCGGAAGCAGGAAAGGACATAACTGAGCTTCACCGGCAGCGCGTCCCCCAGCAGACCGTTTTCGATGGCGGCCCGGGCCATACCGGCGGTACCTTCCGGGCGCAGGGTGACGCTTCTGCCCCCCTTATCCTGGAAGGTGTACATCTCCTTATTGACCACATCAGTGGTCTCTCCCACAGAACGGTTGAACAGTTCGGTGTGTTCAAAGGTGGGCACCCGCATCTCCTTGTAGCCGAAAAGGGAGGCGGTATTGAGCAGCGTTCGTTCGATATACTGCCATTTTGCGCTGTCCCGGGGGAGAATATCCTTGGTACCCCGGGGAGCCGTGGTGAGTAGTGCCATAGTGTGAGACCTCCAAAAAAACTTCATCCGGCCCCATAGGAAAGGGCAGACCCGCGGTCTGCCCTACAGCCGGTAGAGAAAACAGTGTGATTCCCCCTTCTTCCCAGGAAGAGGAGGTTCTTATTTGGGATTGACAATATCCCGCCAGTCCAGATCCCCATGCTCCAGGGCATGGATAAGCGCCTCAGCGGTGGCGATATTGGTGGCCATGGGAATGTTGTAGACGTCACACAGGCGCAGCAGATTCGCCTCGTCTGGTTCAGTGGATTTGGCGCCGATGGGATCCCGGAAAAAGAGGAGCAGGTCGATCTCGTTGCAGGAGATCCGGGAGGCAATCTGCTGGTCGCCGCCCTGGGAGCCGGACATAAAGCGGACGATGCTCAGTCCGGTGGCCTCCGCCACCATTTTGCCAGTGGTGCCGGTAGCGCAAAGGTTATGTCTGCTGAGAATACCACAATACGCGATGCAGAACTGGACCATCAGCTCTTTTTTCGTGTCATGGGCGATGAGTGCGATGTTCATAATGAATAGATACGCTCCTTTCCGTTCAGTGATACAGGACCAGCTCCGCATCCTCCCCCATCAGGCGGCGGGCGATGCGGTCCAGCTCTGCGTAAGCGGGGAAGGACAGCTTATCCGGGCTGGGCATCCCCAGCTCCTCCGCTTCGGGGATAGCTCCCAGCAGCTGCGCTCCCACCAAATCGATGACGTCATCCAGGTCACGGACGTTTTTACTCTTTCTGAGTACTTTTGGGATTCTGTTGATGACCAGACGCTGCTGATGCAGACCGGCGCGATGTAAAAGCGCGGACACCCTTCCCCCGCAGCGCACCGCCACAGGCTCCGGCGTGGTCACGATAAGCGCCTGATCGCACACTCCCGCCAGCATGGTCTCCATTCTTCCAAAACCCGCTCCACAGTCGGTCAGCAGCCAGTCGTAATTTCTGTCCGCCCACAGCACCAGCGTTTTCAGCTGTTCTTCTCTGGGGAGGTAAGAAGGGTCCAGCGGAGCACAGAGCAGCTCCATTCCATATCGGTTGTGCCGAAGCAAGGCGTCTCCGATCTCGCAGCGGCTTTCCAGTACATCGGCCAGATCATATACCGCTGTGTCCTCCACCGAAAGGGAAATATCCAGCCCCCGGAAACCGTTATCCGTCTCCAGAATCAGGACCCGGCCTCCCCGGACGGACAATCCCGCCGCGATGCCGGTGCAGATGGTGCTTTTGCCCACTCCGCCCTTTCCGGACACGATCATAATCTTTTCCGCCAAGGCGATCCCTCCGATGGCGCAATCCGCTGATTTGCCTCAAAATTGAACCGGACTGTTCAATCACTTATTAGTGTAACACAAAAGTGAGGGATTGAAAACGTGTTTTTGTCGGGTTTTCGCTAAAAATCAATTTTGTTTCAAATTTTTGTGGAGAATCATGGAAGAAGTGTGCCGCTGTCTTGTACAGATTCGGTCTTGGAGCCTCCAAAAAAGTATTCTTCGGCAATAGCCCGGGCTACAGGAGCACCTGTATAGCCCTGTCCGCCATTTTCCAGAACCACCGCAATGGCAATTTCCGGGTCTTCTGCGGGAATATAGCAGATATAGCAGGAAGTCAAAGTAGAGTCGCCTTCGGGGGTACCTGTCTTGGAAGCCACTGTCAGAGGAAATCCGGTCCACAGCCAACCGGAGGTACCGCCATCTGCTGTAGCAGCAACCATACCTTTATGAACTGTCTCAAAAGCTGACTGCGGTGCGGGAACCTGATCCACCACCTCAGGCTGGGTCTCACTGATGGTGGTTTTGAAATCATAGCTCTTGATAGCCTTGACAAAATGGGGCTGCATCCTGGTACCATTGTTGGCCAGAGTTGCCACATAGTTTGCCATCTGGAGGGGAGTAAATCCGTGGTCCAGCTGCCCGATGGCAGACTGGATGACGTTACCGGAGGTCCAGGTCTCCCCTATGGCTTCCCTGGTAGCAGGACTGGACAGTTGACCTGTCGCCTCCGGCAGTTCCACCCCTGTCTTGGAGCCCAAACCAAAGTGGGCAGCATATTCATTCTGCTTGTCGATTCCCAGCCGCCAGCCTGTTTCATAGAAAAAGACGTTGCAGCTGCGCTGAAGGGCGGTGACCACTGTGATGGGACCGTCGGCGTGCATACATTTGGGCTGATAATCGGCAAACCGGGTGTAAACCATGTTGCAGGTGATGGTCTCCGTGGGGGTGATGACCCCCTCGGAAAGTCCCGCAATGGCCACCGACGGCTTGTAGGTAGAACCAGGACGGTAAACAC
>CASFXA010000089.1 GCA_949298535.1 uncultured Oscillospiraceae bacterium | reverse complement strand
GTATCCCATACCCCCTGGAAGCGCCGCTGGATCGTGGAATAAAAAACAGGCATATCTCCTGATTTTTATGATTTTGAATTTTATTGGTTCCTTGAAACAGGTTTTTCTCCAGTCTGAAGCGGACCCTTCTGCCCGCTTTTTCTCCGCCATTGTGATTCGCGGGCGCTGCCGCTCCCAAAGGGCCGGGCATCAGTTCTTCAGCTGGGTGAACACCTCGTCAAAGTAGGTGACGGCCTCCCCCACATCATTGAGGAATTCCGCTTTGGCCAGCTGCTCGTCAGAGACGTTGCAGGCCGGGTTGTTCAGATAATCCTCTCCCAGCAGCTCCTTTGCGGCATCGTTGACACAGATATAGGGAAACGCTTCCGCCAGCAGCTTACCGTTTTCCGGACGAAGTACATAGTCGATAAACAGTTCCGCCTCCTTTTTGTGCTGGGCCTCTGCAGTGATGGCAAAGCAGTCCAGGGAAAGGGAGACATTTTCCTTCAGATCCACCATAACAATATCGGGATTTTCAGCAATGGCCGCAGCGGCGTCTCCGCCATAGACAAAGCCGCCCGCCACCTCATTGGCGATCAGCATGGTTTTGGGGCTGTCGGAATCGAATGCCTTGATATTGGGTTTGAGCTGTTCCAGCCATTCCAGGGTGCCATAGATGGTGTCCTTGTCGGTCTCGTTAAAGCTCTTGCCGCTGCGGGACAGGGCAAAACCGATCAGTCCCCGGCTGTCGTCCATCACCACCAGATTGTTTTCAAAGGCGGGATTGAGAAAATCATCCATGGAGGTGGGCATTTCCACACCCAACTCTTCCAGCTTCTTCTGGTTGACCACCGCAGTGGTGATGGTGGCCATATAAGGCACAGTATACTGATTGCCTTTGTCAAAATCCAGATCCAGCATCTGGGGATTGACGTTTTGGAGATTGGGGATATTATCCAGATCCAGCGGCTGGATGAGATCCTGAGCCACCAACGCTTCTACAATAAAATTGGTGGGGACAATCAGGTCATACTGGCTGGTGCCGCCGGCAGTCAGGCGGGTCAGCAGCTCCTCGTTGGAGGTGAAGGTGGACTGAACCACCCGGATGCCGTACTCCTCCTCAAAAGAGGCGAGAATCTCATCAGGCATATACTCGGACCAGTTATAGAGATACAGCTCTTTGGCGTAGCCCTCCTCGGTAACGCCGGAATCAGCGCTGCCGCAGCCGGACAGCATGGACAGGGCCAACATGGCCGCAAGAATGGACACAACGATTTTTTTCAATACAAAACCCTCCCAAAAAATGATGAAAAACGGAGAAAAAGGCGTGCGACCTCCCCATGAATATCTCTTTGGGAAGGCCCCGCGGCCTTTTCGGTACCATTATAATGGCAAGGGTCCCCCCCGTCAATGATCGCAGAGCAAAAAGATGCTTAAACTTTTCCGCAAAAATCTGCATATTTTGCTTTTTTCTACAGAAAATCCGGAAAAAGCGTAAAAAATCAAAATGGTCCCCAGAATTCTTCAAAATATCTCAAAAATTGTTGACTTTACACCTGTCCCATCCTATAATGTAGTCGTCAATCGCGCCGCGTCTTTTCCGCCTGAGGGCAAGGGAATACGCGGGCGTTTTTCCGATATGGGAAGAAAAAGGAGGATATTGGCGATGAAAAAGCTGGAAATTATCATTCGGCCGGAGAAGCTGGAAACCCTCAAGGCCATCCTGGTCAAAAATGAGTATAACGGAATGACTGTTACGGCTGCCATGGGCTGCGGCCATCAGAAAACCTTGGCGGATAAATCGGAGCGGGAAACCATGGAAGTGAACCTTCTGCCGAAAATCCATGTGATGACAGTGGTATTGGACGAAGATATGGAGGAGATCCTCACCGAAATTCACGAGAAACTCTCCACTGGCAATGTGGGGGACGGCACGGTATTCGTCTCCGAGGTCATCGACGTCATGCGTATCCGCACCGGGGAACGGGGACACAAGGTGCTGTAACGCTGCTGAGGGAAGGGGTTTTGTATCATGACTGAAAAAAAAGAGGTGCCCCCCGCCGGCGGTGGGGAGGAGCGCCCGGTCATTATTGAACTGAAGGATGTCTGCAAATCCTTTGAGGACACCCGGGTGGTGCGCCATATGGATTTGCAGGTGCGGGAAGGGGAGTTTTTGACCCTGCTGGGTCCGTCAGGGTGCGGCAAAACCACCACCCTGCGGATGATCGCCGGCTTCGAACAGCCTACCAGCGGCCAGCTGCTCATCGAGGGGCAGGACATGAAGGGGAAGGCCCCCTATGAGCGGAATGTCAATACAGTGTTCCAGAATTACGCCCTTTTTCCCCACATGACGGTGTTTGACAACATCGCCTTCGGGCTGGTGGAAAAAAAGGTGAGCAAAAAGGAGATCCGGGCCCGGGTGGAAGAAATGCTCCGCCTGGTGCAGCTCCAGGGGTTCGGGGACCGGATGCCTTCCCAGCTTTCCGGCGGGCAGAAGCAGCGGGTGGCCATCGCCCGGGCGCTGGTGAACAATCCCAAGGTACTGCTGCTGGACGAACCCCTGGGAGCTTTGGACCTGAAGCTGCGCAAGCAGATGCAGACAGAGCTCAAGCATCTCCAAAAGAGCCTGGGCATCACCTTCATCTATGTCACCCACGATCAGGAGGAAGCCCTCACCATGAGTGACCGCATCGCCGTGATGAACGAGGGGGTGCTGGAGCAGGCGGACGTCCCCTCCCGGATCTATGAACATCCCGTGAGCAAATTCGTGGCGGAGTTCATCGGGGAAACCAACATCATTGAAGCCTATCTGGACGCGGTGGACGGGGACTGCCTTCACGCCACCATGGAATGTGGCCACGCCACCATCTACGCACCCGGCTTTGTGCTGGAGGAAATGGTTTACCTCTCTGTCCGTCCGGAAAATTTAAAATGTTCCCTGACGCCGGTACCCGGCTTCGCGGTGCGGGGCATCGTCCGGGAACACATCTATGTGGGCAACCTCATCAAAACCATGATCGAACTGCCTACCGGTCAGATTCTGCGAATGCTCTCCCTGCCCTTTACCCCACTGGCCCAGCTGGGACAACTGGTGTATGTCTATTGGGAAAAGGACAAGGCGGTGCTGATGCACACCAAGGAGGAAAAACTTTATAACCTCATCGAGTCCGGTATGCTGGGAAAGGGGGAGGCCCTGTGAAAAGCTCCCTGAAACAGCGGCTGCCAGCGCTGGTGATGGTGGGGCCCATTGTGATATGGCTGGCGCTGTTTATTGTGGTACCGCTGATCTATGTGCTGGCCATCAGCTTTATGAACCGCGGCGTATACAGCGGCGTGGTGATGGAATTTACTCTGGGCAACTATGTCCAGATGCTGGATCTGGAATACCTCAACGTCTTCTGGAAATCCATCCTTCTGGCGCTGGAAACCAGCCTCATCTGTCTGCTGCTGGGCTATCCCTTCGCGGTGGTGATGGCAAAGGCGGACAAAAGGATGAAGCCGGCCATGATGCTGCTGATTATGCTCCCCTTCTGGACCAACTCCCTGATCCGTACCTATGGCTGGAATACTCTGCTGCGCAGCGAGGGAATCATCAACAACCTGCTGCTGCGGCTGGGACTGATCCAAAAGCCCCTGGAGCTGCTGTATACCGACGGGGCGGTGCTGCTGGGCATGGTGTACACCCTCTTTCCCTTCATGGTGCTGCCTCTGTACAGCTCCATTGAAAAACTGGATCCCGCCCTGATGGAGGCGGCGGGGGATCTGGGCGCCCGGCGGGTCCGGTCCTTTTTGCGGGTGATGCTGCCCCTGACAGCGCCGGGAATCTTTGCCGGCACCATTCAGGTGTTCATCCCCACTTTGGGATACTTCTTCATCTCCGACATGATGGGCGGCGGCAAAACCATGTATATCGGCAACCTCATCAAAAATCAGTTTCTCTCCGCCCGAAACTGGCCGCTGGGAGCAGCCCTGTCCATTCTGCTGATCCTGCTGACGCTGCTGCTGATGAAGCTCTACAGCCGGGTGGGTAAAATGGAGGATATGGTATGAGGAGGAGCGAAATGAAACAAAAGAAACGGCGCGCCCTCTCCCCGCAGGCGGTCATTTACGCCTGCCTGATCTACCTGTTTTTGTATCTGCCCATCTTTGTGGTGATCGCTTTTTCCTTCAATACCTCCAAGATGAACATCGTCTTTGAGGGCTTCACCTTTGAGTGGTACTGGAAGATGTTTGAAAACCGCTCCCTGATGGACGCCTTAAAAAACACCCTCATCGTCGCCGCCGCCAGCACCGGCCTCTCGGTGGTCATCGGCACCATCGCCGCGGTGGGAATGTACAAGTTCCATTTCCGGATGAAAAACGTCATCAACAACGCCCTGTATATCCCTGTGGTGATCCCGGAAATCGTTCTGGGCATCTCCCTGCTGGCCTTTTTCTCCCTGGTGGGGGTGCAGATGGGAATGGGAACGCTGATTATCTCCCATGTCACCTTCTCCCTGCCCTTTGTGGTCATCACCCTCCGGTCCCGACTGGCAGGCTACGACAAATCCATGGAGGAAGCGGCCATGGACCTGGGGGCCAATCAGTGGCGCACCTTCCGCCGGGTGACACTGCCCATCCTGGCTCCCGGCATCATGTCCGGGGCGATGCTGGCGCTGACCATGTCTTTGGACGACGTCATCGTCAGCTTCTTCACCACCGGACCCAACAGCACCACCCTGCCCATCAAAATCTTCGGCATGGTGCGCAAGGGAGTTTCCCCCGATGTCAACGCCCTGTCCACCCTGATGATTCTGGCTACGGTGCTCATTCTCATTACCTCCAACATCATTGAAGGACGGATGGAAAAACGGAAGGGATGAGCTTCCTTTTTCAAGATCTCATTCCGGTATTCTGAAAATCCCGCCGAACAGGATTTCTCCTGCCCCCGGCGGGATTTTTTTGCCGTTTTCCAGAGGAAAGTACTGGAAATCTTTCCCCCGGGCGATGGGAGCAAAAAACTCATCTTCCATAACAGCAAACCTAGGATCCATCCCCTTTTTCAGGCGGTAAAGGGGATGCTTTTTTCTTTTGAAGCCAGACAAAAAATAACAGATTTCACATAGAATTCCAAAAAATTAACAATTTTGTGATTGAAAGAAATGGCATCCTATGTTATAAAAAATAATATCGGATTATTTTGTCGTTTTTTGAACCGGAAAATGGGAGGGAATTCTTTCCTCAGGTAGCAAGGAGGTAACCAGGTGGGTATCAATCGTCTTTCCAAACGGGGCGCCGCCCTTATCTGCGGCTTGGCAGTCGCTTTCAGCGCATTGGCTTCCGGCGCTTCTTCACCTGTTTCAGGGGAACTGCTGCGGCCCCTTAATTCCTATCAGCAGGATGGTTATATCCAGGTAAGCGATCTGTTGACGGTGGCCGAAGATTACACCGGCATTTCAGAGGACTTTCTGGACACCATTTCCATGAGGGAGGATGTTTCCGTCAGCAGGCTGAAAAAATACGCGCTGGAATATAACCTTCCCGCCAAATACCTCCAGCGTTTCATTGATGACAGCTTTGTGTTCAAAATGGGCAATTCCTATGAATATATTCCGGTGGACTACTCCCTGGCCACCCATTCCTACGATTGGGACAACCTGTACAGCGATCAGTGGGGAAAGGATTACATTGTGGACGGAGAATCCCGGGCGCTGCGGATCATCGACGTCTCCTCCCATCAGGGAAAGATCGACTGGTATGCTGTGGCGGAGGACGGTGTGGACGGCGTTTTTGTCCGTCTGGGCTACCGGGGATATACCAAGGGTGCGCTGAACATCGACGATTACTTCTATCGGAACATCGAAGGCGCTCAGGCGGCCGGATTGGATGTGGGAGTGTATTTCTATTCCCAGTCCATCAATTCCTCTGAAGCCCGGGAGGAAGCGGAGTTCGTGCTGGATGCTCTGGAAGGTTATGAATTGCAGCTGCCGGTGGTTTACGATATTGAAGGGGCTCAAACTTCTGCCTATCGTACATATGGCGTTTCCACCCAGACCAACACCAATATGGTGATGGCTTTCTGCGACACCATTTGGGAAGCGGGATACGATACCATGTATTATTCCTATACCAGCTTCCTGACCAAAAATCTGGATATTTCCCAGCTTCAGGATTATGACCTGTGGGTGGCGCAGTATTATCCGGTGCCCTTCTGCCCTTACAATTTCCAGATTTGGCAGTATGACTATGAAGCCCGGGTGGACGGAATCAACTATCCAGTGGATCTGAACCTGCTGTTTTTGGATTATGAACCCTCCTGGTGGGCCATCCCCCAGGAGTCCTGAAAAAATCAAAATCTGACAACATACAAGCCCCGGCCCATAAATGGGCCGGGGCTTTGTGCATACCGGTTCTGCGCTCTTTCTTTGGATCCACCAGCGCCAGAAGCGATTCCATCGGTTTCGCGCCCCGGTGGTTCCGGACGATGGAGACAGCATCTGACACACGTCTTGATTTTGATCCAGTTTCATTTTTGTCCATTGGAGAAGCGTTTCCACAAACCTCATCCAAAAGCTCAATCCGCCTCCAGGGACAGCTTTTCCCCGCATCGCCCCCCGAGAATGTGATTTCGGGATGGGACAGCGCCAGATGAACGCATCTCCTCAAACAGTTTTGCAGCCATCCAATGCTCCGGAGGGCGCTCCCCCATCCCTTCCCCAACGTTCTGCGCCAGGAGGATCCATCTAAGCCGGGAAAAGCCACAGAACCTCTCATACCAAGAGGAGCCTCTCTTTCACTTCAATGTCAAATCCCCTTCCCGGATCCAGCCACGGCGGCGGAAAAATCGCCCAAACAGCCAGCTCAACACTCCTGGCAGCACAAAACAAATCAAAATCAGTCCCAACCAATCCGCTGCCGTGACGGCGCTCCGGGCCCCGGAGGCCATTTCCGAGACCCAGCCGGACCAGACGCCGATTGGGCCTACCAGGCCGCAGGTACCCATTCCCGCGGAAACAGCCGGACCATTCATCTCCAGGTGGAACAAGCAGGTGGCCATCGGGCCGGTGATGGCAGAGGCTGCAATAACGGGCAGCCAAATGAGGGGATTGCGGACAATATTGCCCATCTGGAGCATGGAGGTCCCCAATCCCTGGCTCACCAAACCGCCCCAGTGATTTTCCCGGAAGGAAAGGACTGCAAAGCCCACCATATTGGCGCAGCAGCCTGCCACTGCCGCTCCCCCCGCCAAACCGGTGAGGCCCAGGGCGGCACAGATGGCCGCTGAGGAGATGGGCAATGTAAGCGCGACGCCAATGACCACCGACACCACGATTCCCATGAGAAACGGCCGCAGATCGGTGGCCCACATGATGATCTGGCCCACCCAGGAAGCGGCTTGGCCGATGGCAGGCGCCCACCAGGCGGACAAAGCGCTGCCCAGCAACACCGTCACCAGGGGGGTTACCAAAATATCCACCTTGGTTTCCCTGGACACCGCTTTCCCGGCCTCCGCCGCCAGAATGGCGATAATCAGCACCGCCAGGGGACCTCCCGCCCCTCCCTGGGTGTTGGCGGAAAAGCCCACCGGCACCAGGGAAAACAATACCAGCGGAGGACAGTGAAGGGCGTATCCAATTGCCACCGCCATGGCGGCCCCGCTCATCTGGGAGGCATCCGCTCCCACCTGGTTGAGAAACGGCAGCCCCAATTGAGTTCCCGCAGTGTTGAGAATGGTTCCAATGAGCAAAGAGCAGAAAAGTCCCTGAGCCATGGCGCCCATGGCATCCACTCCATAGCGCTGGGGGGAGATGACAATATCCTTCCGCGCCAAAAATGCTTTGACAGCTTTCAGCAAAGCAGCAAGCCGGCTCCGCCAACCACTTTTTACCCTTTCCACAGCCTTTTCCTCCTTCTTCACCCACAAGCAGGTTATCCCCCGGTTCCACAGGTCTTGATGATAACGCCTATATAATAGCCCCTATTATAGTACCAAACGCACAAAAAAACCAGTCTTTTTCCTTTCTTCAAGGGCGTTAAAGGACTTTTGCCGCAAAAATCAGCCTTCCTCTCCGCACAAAGGACCTATCTCCTCTTTCCCGCCTCATCTCCGTTCTTTTTCAAGCGCCCTTTTTTCTGAAAACCGCCGGGGCAGCGGTCTGTTTCCGGAAAAACGGACCACGTCGGCGCAGCTGATAGAGGCTGCCGGCTATGCCTTTTCTCTATTTGAAAGAATTCCATATAAGTATTAGACAGTCCACTCGCCCCGGGATAAAATAAAGATGATCCCACCAATCGCCGCCTCTTTCCCACGGGAGACTGTCGGGAAGAAGCAGCGGTGAAAAAACAATATCCGGCGATATTTCCACTTTTTTCAACATCGCTCTGCCGCTGCTGAGGACGAATCTCTCTGAAAAGGGTCATGAAATCCTTGGGAATGTGCTGCGGGGGAGGACAGAGCGCCCTCAACACCACCACGAAAGGAGCAATCGCTATGAAAATCTCCCATCAGGAGGAATTTGCACGGGACACCTTATTCGGCCTGGGAGAAAAAAACACCGCCTACGCCCCGTATTTCATCGGTAATTCTTACCTGAAGCCTTTAACAGAAGCTGGAAAATGCCCCGTCTTCCTGGCTCATGTCACCTTTGAGCCGGGATGCCGGAACAATTGGCACATTCATCAGGCCAAAAGCGGAGGCGGTCAGCTGCTGATCTGCACCGCCGGGGAAGGATGGTACCAGGAGGAGGGAAAGGCAGCGGTCAGTCTGAAACCCGGCATGGTCGTTACCATCCCGGCGGGGGTGAAGCATTGGCACGGCGCCAAAAAGGACAGCTGGTTTTCTCACATCGCAGTGGAGGTCCCTGGGGAAAACACTTCCAATCAATGGCTGGAGCCGGTGTCGGCGGAGCTGTACGATCATCTGGCGGAAGAACCCGAGGAATGATGCCGGTTTTTCCTTCCCTTTTCCCCTATGATCCCGGAAGAGCTCAGAAGGAACCGACAAACTGTTGCCAGCAAGTCTGCCGGAAAACCGATGCAGAATGAAAGGAGAAAATACCATGGATTTCACCCAAACCGATCCTGAATTTGCGGAACGCCTGGAGCAGTTTCTGTTTGAGGAAGTGGTGCATGAACAGGGACAACAATTGGACGACACAACCCGGTATATGGCGATTCTCGCTTCCCTGATGGGCTGTCAGGGGCTGGAAGCGTTTCGTTTCATCCTTTGCCGGGCGCTGGATGACGGTTTTTCGTCCATTATGGCCAAGGAGATCCTCTATCAGGGGGTGGATTATCTGGGGATTGGCCGGATCCTCCCTTTCCTCAACGCTGCAAACGAAATCTTGATCCAGAGGGGAATCTCCCTTCCCCTTCCCGGACAGGCCACCACCACCATGGAAAACCGGCTGGAAGCCGGGGTGAAAATTCAGGTGCAGATTTTCGGAGAGGCCATGAATGACGCATGGAAAAAGGGGCATATCAACCGTTGGCTGGCGGCCAATTGTTTTGGAGATTATTATACCCGCACCGGTCTCACCCTCGCCCAACGGGAAATGATTACCTTCTGTTTTCTGGCGGCGCAGGGGGGATGCGAGCCGCAATTGACCGCCCATGCAAAGGGGAATATGAACCTGGGCAACGATGAGGCTTTTCTCAAACGAGTGGTCTCCCAATGCCTGCCCTATGTGGGCTATCCCCGGAGCCTCAACGCTCTCGCCTGCGTGGAAAAAGCCGCCGCCCAAGCATAGCTTGCAGAAAACATCCGTCTGCGGCTATTGACCGCTTCGCCGAAATCGTCGCCCTTGCCACAGCTTCGCCGACGGGCAGCGCGTCCTTGCCGTCCATTGACGTACCGGGGGAAAAGAACTTTTTCCTGGGGAACGCAGATGCTTCGTCACTGCCAGCAGGGATTTCCATTTTTGTCTGACAGATGCCGTCGTTTTGCCTTTTCCACTCCCAATCAGTTGTATTTTTTGTTTCATTTTTTGTCAAAAACTGACTGTTATATCCCGAAAAGGGCCGCACACAATAATAGCGCAAACGCCGAAACATCCATTTTAACAACTGCTTTAAGGAGTGTATTTCATTATGGCTAACAAGAAAGCGAAGGAAGCCCTGACCAAGATTAAGAACGAGGCTGCTCAGACTGTGGGCGTCACCCTCAAGCAGGGCTATAACGGCGACCTCACCTCCCGTCAGGCCGGCAGCATCGGCGGCGAGATGGTCAAGAAGATGGTGGAGTCCTATGAGAACTCCAATTCTTCCATGCAGTAAACATTCCATTCACCTATGAAACAGGGGCCGGACCTTTTTAAAAGGTCCGGCCCCTGAGCGTATCGAAAAAGTTCGACACGCTTCCAGGGGAACGGGGTCCCTCTGGATACGCCGCTGGTCCGGGATACAAGGCCCTTTTTCCTTCCTTTTGTGGAAAGAACGGATCAAAAACGCTTTCCGCCAGAATCAGCTTTGAACCAAAACCAGAACAGCCAGGTGGGCATCTTCCGCTTTTCTCAAATCTCCACTTTCCGCCTTTCATCGCTTTCCCCTGTTCCCATTGGGCTGGGAACCCGCTTTTTCTGCGGTTTTCACCGGTTTTTCCTCCACGGAGCCTCCTCTCGGCTTTTTCAAAAAACTTGACTTTGCCGCCCGTTAGGCTTACAGTAATAAAAATAACGTTTGGAAAACTGCAAAGGAGCGAACCATTATGATCGGAACCATCGCCAACACCGCCACCATCCTCACCGGCTGCATCATCGGCAGCACGCTGCGCAAGGGCATCGGGGAAAAATATAAAGCGGTCCTCATGGACGCTATGGGACTGGCTGCGTCGGCGTTGGGGATCAATTCCATCGTTCAGGCTATGCCTCAGTCCAAGTACCATGTGCTGTTTATCGTCAGCCTGGCGCTGGGAGGCGTTATCGGCACCCGGCTCTCTCTGGATACCGCCTTTGAACGGGCGGTTTCCCATCTTTCCCATGGCTCCGATCTGGCCCGGGGATTGTCCACCGCTATTTTGCTCTACTGTGCCGGCACCCTTTCCATCCTGGGGCCTATCCAGAGCGCCCTCCAGGGGGATCATACCTATCTGTTCACCAACGCCATTCTGGACGGTATCACCTCCATCGTCCTCTCCTCCACCTTCGGCATCGGCATCGCCCTGGCGGCGGTGGTTCTGTTTTGCTGGCAGGGGAGCATTTATCTGCTGGCGGGGCTGATCGCCCCTTTTGTCACCGACACACTGATGACTGAAATCAGCCTGGTGGGAGGGGTCCTTATCCTCTCCTCCGGTCTGGGAATCCTGGGCATCAAGCAGATCAAAACCCTCAATCTTCTCCCCGCCCTGTTGATTCCACCGGTGGCAGTGACCGTCCTGTCAGCCTTTGGGATTTGAAACCGCCCTTTTACCTTATGGACACTCATCCTGTCGCAAAACGTTCTTCCCTGTTTCCTGTGAGGGGAACCAGCGCTATAAAAAAGATATCATGGAAAAGCAAGCCCAATCAGAAGCGATGTTTCCGGCTGCCTGGATGATTCTGACAGATTGCTGGAACAGAACGGTTGTGGGGAAACTTTTGGAAAGAAAGAAGTTGGATTTTACAATAAAATCCAACTTCTTTTCGTTTCCTATAGTGAAGGAGAACACGCTTTTTCACAAAGCACATCAAGAGTAAGGAGGCATCATGATGAAAGTCCCAACGACTCTTTCTTTTCTGTCTTTGCTGCTGGCTGCGGCTATGGTACTGAGCGGCTGCGCTCCAACGGCGGAGCAAAACGTCTCCCCGGAAGTTTCTCAGCCGGATTCTCCCTCCTCTTCTCAATGGGCTTCCGCTTCTTCCACCCCGTCCGGCCCCAATACGGAGGAGGCGGTATTTACCGACCTGACCAGCTTGGTGTTGTCCCAAGAATTCCCTTCTCTGGAACAGATGGCCCTCACCCCAGACGGGGACAAGATTCTTTTGCTCCTTACAGGAGGGGAAAAAAGCCGTCTGGTGTCACTGGAATTGTCCTCTCAGGAAGAAACGGTTATAGCGGAGCATTCCCGGATTTTGCGGATGGACTGCTGGAATGATGAAGTTTATCTTCTCACAGAAGATTCCGTAATCAAGCAGAACCTGGAAACCGGAGAAAAATGGACGTTCCCCACAGCGGAGGATATCTCTCTGCCATCGGCCCGTGTTTCCGGGGACGGCGCCTTTCTGGCGGTGCCGGGGAAAGGGCTGCGGCTGATCCCGCTGGAAGGAAATGGGGAGCCGGTCACACTCCTCCCCGGAGAATCCCGGAATGTGACCTTGGTTCGTCCTCTGGAGGAGGGGCTTTTCGCCGTCGCCCTGCGGGGAGAAGAAGGAGAGAAATACACCTCTGTTATAAACAGCCAGGGAGAGCTCCTTTTCCAGGGACAGCTGAATGGAACTTATCCCACAGTCTGGCAGGAGGGAATCCTTGTGTCCCAGGATCAGGAAACCCAGGGCGACGGAACAGTGGCCCTGGTGGATCTGGAGGCCGGTCAGGTCAAGAAATTCACCCTCAAGAACGGGGGGGAAGAAAACGCCGCCGCCATCAGCGCCGATGGCCGGTGGATCTTGACCGGACTGTTTGAGGACAGTTCCGGTATTCTCTGGGTAAACCTCTATGATACGGACAAAGGCCAAAGCTGGCACTATACTCTCCCCTCCTCCCTTTTTCAGGGAACGCCCAATCTGGTGGGCGGGGGAGATTCCCTGCTGCTGACCAATGACGGCGTGGGTTTCCTGCGCCTGTTGGATTCGGAGGGTTATCGGCTGGTTCAGGTGGATTTCCCTCAGGAAAAGGGCATGGGAGAACAGGTTCTGGTGGAAGAACTGAGCCAGGAGTTGTTTTTCCCCTCATAAAAATGGTTTTGCCTCATAAAAGGCCGCCCCTGACAGGAACATTTTCTGATCGGGGACGGCCTTTGATGCAAAACTTTCATTGTATTGGCAACTGCCGATCCTGGCTGCCCTGTCACTGAAAACGGCAGGCGATCCCCGCCTCCTTCAGCAGCGTCAGGGCAAAACCATAGTTGCCCCGCAGACGGTCCAGCTGGGTCCTGGAAAACAGAATCAGCCCTGCGCCGCTCTCTCCCCCTCCATGGCGGAGAAACACATTGGGCGGCAGCAGCTGGGAACCTGCCAGACGTGCCAGATACTCCCCCTTATTGGGATCATTGAGCAGCGGCAAAATCACCGTATTTTTCCCTGTGGGATAGGGAAGCTTTTTTCCTCATCCAGCCACAGGGGAAAATCCGCCGCAATCACCAGATCCAACCCTGTACAGCTTTCACGGGGCGCTGACGGTCCTTTCTTATCCAGCACAAACAGCCGCTGACCGCAAAGGCTGCCCAGTTGCCGGCGAAGGCGAGAGGCTGTATGGCCGCTGCCGATAAGCAATACCTGTTTGTTTTCAGCGTCCTTTTTCATGAAACTCCCTCCTTTGACAGATGAACGGTGATTCGGGGGCAGGTAAAAAGAGGTTCCTGGATACCTTGGGGAAAGGATCCGCCCGTCCGCTTTGGAAGGCAGTGGAAGGGCCATCCTCGGAGGGCGGGCGGCGAACAAGCCTCTATCTTTCCCACGGAAGAGGCTTTTTCACTTATTTTAAAACAGCAGATGAGAGATGAGGGCCAAAACAGGGATGGCGATAATGGTACGGACGATGAACACCAGCACCAGCTCACTCATTTTTACCTTCATGGAGGAGCCCAGCATAGCGTTGCCTGCCTCGGTCATAAAGACGATCTGCATGATGGCCAGCATCACTACAAAGAAAGCGCTCTGAGGAGCCACACCCTGTCCGGAGATAGCGATGACAGGGAGGCTCACCTCGATGAAGCCCAGCAGGGCGCCGGGAGCGATGGCGGCAGCGTCAGGCATTCCCAGCAGGGACAGGATGGGGGCAATGGGCTTGCCCAGCCAGGTGAACACAGGGGTGAAATGGACCAGTGTCAGGGTGACCACCACAATGGGGATCATATAGGCGATGATCCGCTGAGAGAATTTCAGGGCGTTGAGGAGGCTGCCCACAAAGGCCTTGAGGGTAAACTCCTCACTTCTGGCGGCTGCGGCGGCCAGAGCCCGCTGGAAGCGGCTGCCTTCCTGAACCAGCTGAGGCTTTTCCTCTTCACCGGAAATATATTCGTTCTTTACCAGGGAGAGAGGGGGAATCCGTACGGTGACAGCAGTCATGAAGAACACCAGCAGCAGAGTAATGATAACCATCTGGCCGTACCGCTCCTCCACACCGGCCATGGCGGCCAACACGCTGATATAACCCACGCTGACGGTGGAGAAGTTGGTGATGGCGGTCATGCCTTCCTTCCGGGTATAGATGCCGGAGGCGTAGTATTGATCGGACATATAAACGCCTACAGCAGGAGAGACCATGAAGGCGGACAGACAGTTGACGGCGGCCTGGCCGGGCATCTTGAAGATGGGGCGCATCAGAGGCTCCAGCAGCGTGCCCAGGAACTCCACGATACCGGACTTGAGCATAAAGATGATCAGCCAGCCGGCGATGGTGACGGTGAGCATGACGTTCTGGGCCAGGGTCATCACCTGTCCGCCGATGTCAGGATTCTGGAAGATGGAGGCAGGGCCGACTTTCAGAAGGATGCACAGGATAAAAACAAAGGCCAGAATGTAAAAGACGAATTTGGAGGGCTTGTCATCCTTGTGGAACTCCACAAACTTGGGGGATTTGACCACCTTGGCCATAAAGATGGTAAACATCAGAACAGAGAGGGAGATCACCACCAAAATAGGGAGAATCGGCCCCAGGAACGCCTTGATGGTGTTGATGAACACCACGATGGGCACTGTCGCGCCGCTGACGGGGATGAGGAACAGGAAAATGCCGATGAGGCTGAGGATCACAAATTTTGCGATGCCTTTGGTTCCGACTTTCTCGGTCATAAATAAGTACACCCTTTCTCTATTCGGCCCGGGGGCCGACTCACTATAACTTCAAAATACCAGATGGGATACCAGCGCCGCCAGAGGAATTCCCAGAGCGGTACGCACCACAAAGGTCAACAGCAGGTCTTTGAGACGGACGGGCACCTGGGAGCCCAGCATGGCATTGCCCGCCTCGGTAAAGAAGATGATCTGCACCACCGACAGCAGCACTACAAAGAAGGCGCTTTGGGGAGCCACTCCCTGGCCGGCGATGCTGATGGAAGGCAGGCTCACCTCCACAATGCCGATGAGGACGGAGGGGGCAATTTTGGCGGCGTCCGGCAGCCCCAGAAGCGCCAGGATAGGGGCGATGGGCTTGCCCAGCCACTGAAACAGGGGGGTATAGTGGACCAGGGTGAGCACCAGCACCACACAGGTGATCATGACACCGATGATCTTTTGGGCAAAGCAGAGAGCGCTTACCAAACTGCCCCAAAAGGCTTTCCAGGTAAATTCCCGGCTTTTTTCCGCGCCTGCGTCCAGGGCCTTGCGCCACCGCCGGCTGAAGGTCATTTTTTCCGGGCGGCGCATTGCAGGGGTTTGGATCGTGCCGTCGGCATAAATCTCCGGTTTCAGGGAAAGGGGCGGAATCCGGACGCAGATCATCGCCATCACCAGCACCAGGATAAAGCTCCACAGAATCACCTGACTGTACATCCCCTCAATGCCCGCCATGGACACCAGCACCCCCATGTAGCCCACGCTGATGACGCTGAAGCTGACAATGACGGAGCAGGCTTCCCGTTGGGTATAGCTTTTGGAGAGATAATACTGTTCGGTGAAATACACGCCTACCGAGGCGGAGGAGACAAAGGAGGACAGACAGTTGACTGCCGCCTCACCGGGAAGATGAAACAACGGGCGCATCACCGGTTCCACCAGAATGGAGACAAACTCCACCACACCGGATTTGAGGATGAATACCACGCCCCATCCCGCCAGGATGATGGTGGTCATAACGGTGGAAGCAAGCTCCAGCACCTTTCCTCCCACATTGGGGTCCCGGAGAGGCGCCGGACCCACACCCAGCAGAATCAGTACAATCAGCAGGGCGGTGGAGAAGAAGAAGCCCACCTTCACCGGACCTTCCCGTTCCAGATAATGGCGAAAGGGTTCCATCTTCAGCCCTTTACCCAGTATGGCAAATATCGCCAAGGACAGGCAGGACAGCACCGGCAACAGCGTCACCCACTGGCCCAGGAGGACCTTGAACTGTGCCGAGGCCCAGACGATGGGGGCGCTGCCCCCTATCACCGGGACAAAAAACAGCACAATTCCCAGGACGCTGAGCAGGGTGAAGCGAAAATAATCGGTTTGTTTGCGTTCCATGTTGCTCTCCTCTTTTCTTCTGTCTCAACGGCCCAGGAAATTTCAGACCGTTTCTTCCACCAGTTCTTTGCAAAACGGTGGAAAACTGGCCAGGCTGCTGCTTTTTGCCTTTCGGATCTGCTTTCCGTTTTTTGGGAGAAAGCATTGGTCAGGGCAGAAGCCGGTTCCTGTGGATCCATTCAACCGAATTTCCAATGGAACCGGTTTTCATCTTCCGCCATAAGAACGGCATTTCATCGTTCAGTGGAATTTGGCCAGTACGTCCTCCATTACACCCTTGGCGGCCCAGACCTTGTAATCCCGGTCAAACTTTTCAGGGGTGATTTTCATAATCAGATCGGACAAAGCCTTGCCGGCAGCGGCCACTGTTTCATTGGTCAGAGCCTTGCCCACCAGTGCTTCCTCCGCTGCGGTCACCTCCACAGGAGTGAGAGAAATGGCTCCGGCAATGATCCGGGCGGAGCGAACTACACCCTGCTCATCCTGATCCAGCCGCACCGCCAGGCCGATACGGGAGATGGTCACCTTGCCCCGGAAGCCCAGCTTCACAAAGGCGGTACGGCCTGCGCCCTTTTTCACCCGGAAGGCCACAATAGCTTCCTGATGGCCCAGGGAGGTACGGCCAGGGCCCAGCACCACTTCATGGATAGGGGCTACCCGCAGTCCCGCCGGACTGGCGATAACCACCTGAGCCTCCAGCATCCACAGCACCGGCAGGGTGTCTCCGGCCGGGGAGGCATTGGCGATATTGCCGCCGATGGTGCTGTTGTTGCGGATCTGAGGAGAGCCCACATCCCCTGTCGCATCTGGAATGGCTCCCAGCTCAGGGCGGAGGAGAGGGCATTTTTCCAGCTGGGTCATGGTGCAGGCGGCGCCGATTTCTATATAGTCCTCCTTCTCCTCCACAGTGCGGCACTCCTTGACGCCGCCCATATACAGCAGGGCGTCCGGTTTTACCGCTCCGCTGTGGAGACGGATAATCAGGTCCGTGCCGCCGCTGATGATCTTGCTCTCAGGGGTCAGCTGACCCAGATCCCGGCAAAGTTCTTCCATATTGTTGGGATGATAGTTCTTCATCATGCCTGCTCCTCCTCCATTTCCCGTGCGGTGCGCTGGACAGCCCGGATGATCTGGCTGTAACCGGAACAGCGGCAGATATTGCCGGAAAGGGCCACCCGGATCTCCTCTACTGTGGGATGGGGATTGTGCATCAGCAGCGCCTTGGCGGACATGATCATGCCGGTGGTGCAGTAGCCGCACTGGACGGCGGTCTCCTCCACAAAGTTCCGCTGGATGCGGTCCAGCTCCCCGTTTTCCGCCAGTCCCTCAATGGTCAGGACGCTGCGGCCCTCCAGCTGGCAGGCCAGCACCAGACAGGAATGGACCGCTTCCCCGTCGATAATGACGGTGCAGGCGCCGCATTCTCCCTCGCCGCAGCCTTCCTTGGTGCCGGTCATGTGGAGGTCCTCCCGGAGGAGATCCAACAGCCGCTTGTCAGGAGCCACCTCCAGGGAAGTGGTCTTTCCATTTAATACAAAGGTCAGTTTCATCTTATTGAGCCTCCTTGGATCTCAGATACTTGGTGATGGCGTCGGGATTGAGGGGGATGAAGTTCAGCTCACTGTCCAGCGCGTCATTGACTGCGCCCATGACCGCGGCGGAAACCGGGTTATGTCCCACCTCGCCGATGGACTTGGAGCCGTAGGGGCCCTCGGTGCCGCCGTCCTCAATGAACTCCACCTTGACGCTGGGGGCCTCAAAGGAGTTGATGACGTGGTAATCCTTCAGGCTGCCGCTGGGCACGCCGTTTTCCCGGATGAGGACGTGTTCCGAAAGGGCAGCTCCCGCCCCCATCACCACAGCGCCCTGGGTCTGGGCAACGCACATCTCACGATTGATGGTTTGACCGATGTCGTGAACCGCCAGGTACTCCAGAATTCTGGTCATACCGGTGTAGGTGTCCACCTCAACCAGAGCGAAATGAGCGCCTGCCACGCCGGGATTGGAGGTGGGAATATGTTCATGGCTGACAAAGACCTCCCGCTTGATCTTCTGCTGGGAAATTTCCGCCACATCCCGCCAGGTAAAGGAAAGGCTGGGATCCTTTTTGGAGTAGACCTTTTGGTTCTCCACTGCCAGGTCCTCCACCGGAACGCCGGTGCACTCGCTGATGTGCTGCGCCATCCGCTCCTTCAGTTTGGCGGCGCAATCCTCCACCGCCCGGCCCAAAACGTAGGTGGTGCGGCTGGAGAAGCATCCTACGTCCTGAGGAGTGACGTCGGTATCTCCCTCGGTGATCCGCACCTGCTCCGGCTGGAGGCCCAGAGCCTCGGCGGCAATCATTTTCATGGCCATGACGGTGCCGCAGCCGTGATCGTGGAGGGTCATGTTGCAGCGGACGGTGCCGCTTTCATTCAGCCGCATCTCCACCCGGGCATAATCGGTTTTGCCAGGATAGAAGTTGTTCACATGACCGCCGACAGATACACCCAGGCCCCTCTTGTACCGCTTGTTTTCGGCGTTGAATCGGGCCACTTCCTCTTTCTTC
>CASFXA010000088.1 GCA_949298535.1 uncultured Oscillospiraceae bacterium | reverse complement strand
TGTCCCCGGGTTCCCATGCCGGAAGCCGGTTTTCCCCCTAGCGATTTTCGGAAAAGCAGTCCCGGCACCCGTGGCTGTGAGGGCGCATAAAAAGTCCGCCATCGAAGGGAACCGGTCTTCCGCCTTCACCGCCATGGCTTTCATCATGGCCGCTTCTACGTTTGATGGCAGGGAGACCCCCAGCTCCGACGGCTTTTTCAGGGTATCGCGGCGGACCCTTTCGATCGCATCCGGCGGCAGCTGCCCTGTGACGCAGCGGTAAAGGGTGGCGCCCATCGCGTACACATCCGTCCAGGGGCCGAAGCTGCCGTGGCTGGAATACTGTTCCTCGGGGGCAAAGCCATGTTTAAGGATGACCGAAACGCTTTGATCATCCTGTGAGGAAAACCGCGCCGCGCCGAAATCCAGCAGTTTGCTTTCCCCGCCCGAGGTGATGGAGATATTGTCGGGGCTGA
The DNA here is from genome assembly GCA_949298535.1 of uncultured Oscillospiraceae bacterium. Classification (GTDB taxonomy): domain Bacteria; phylum Bacillota; class Clostridia; order Oscillospirales; family Ruminococcaceae; genus Angelakisella. The sequence goes on along the minus strand of CASFXA010000088.1, from coordinate 1,713 downwards.
TATCCCGGTGGGTCAGCCCCAGCCCATGGACCCGTTCCAGCGCCTCCATAACCGGTTTGAGGATGGCCAGCGCCTGGGCGCAGGGGATTTTCCCGCCCTGGGAGGCGAGATAGGCTTTCAGGCTCATCCCGTCCACATATTCCATCACAAAGTAGGCAGTACTATTTTCGGTAAAGTAGTCCTGCACCGAGACGATATTGGGCGTCCCCTGGAGCCTGGCCAGGATCCTTGCCTCCTCCAGGAACCGGTCCAGCCCGTTTTCGTAATCCTCTTTCCTGCGCCCGGCCAGCACCACCCGGTAACGGTCGGCGTGGCGCACCGCAAGGCCGGAAGGCATATATTCTTTGACGGCAACCCGGATTTCCAGCACCATATCGTACCCGAGATAGGTAATACCAAAGCCGCCAACCCCCAATACCCTGCCCATCAGATACCGGCCATGGAGCACCGTTCCCATTGGAAGGGCGAGGAAAGGCTGTTCCTCTTCTGAACTGAACCCGCAATATGGGCAGACAGGGGAATCATCCGGCTTTTCCTGAAAACAGCTGTAACACACTCTTGCCAAATCCATTCCGGTTTTCTCCTTCCGTCCGTTCCAACCCCATCCTGCACAACCGCCAGCGCAAAATCAATCTCCCCCTCCGGCGGCCGGGTATCCCTGGCCGCCGGAAGCACTCCCTCAGGTTACCAGGGGCGGACGCTTGCCAGCACCTGGTTGCACAGCGCCATCACCGCTTCCTGGTTGGAGTCGTTGTACATGGCTCTCAGATAGACCAGCTGGCCGTCGACAAACCCCGCGGCGCTGCTGAAATTGTAGGCGTCAATCAGGTAGTCCTGGCAGAGCCATTCCACCCCGCCCAGGGACGCGGTGTACCTCGTCCCCACCGTCCCGCCAACCGCTTCGGCCGTACCGATATGGGCGTCCAGCACCTCTTCAGGCGTCGTATAGCCGTACTGTGCGGCATATCCGACTTCCACCCCACCGGCGTCCGAACTGTCGACACCGCCAAGGCCGGCTTCCTGCGCGGCCTCGGTCGGATAGATAGCGATGAGCTCTACCGCACTGTCCCCCATCATCGAAAGGTCTGTCTCCCACACGCTTCCCAGTGCAACCGAATTGTCGATGATGAATTTAAGCCCGATGTTTTCACTGTACCACATGCTGTAGGTGGTCTCCGGTTCCCCATTGCTCTGGAAGCTCTGGATAATCTGATCAATCTCCTCCCTGCCTGCCCCGTCTCCCTTGGGGAAGGCACCCAGCAGGCTGTAGCATCCAAAAGGATTGTTCCCCTGCATCGTCGCATAGATCATTTCCATCGAAACGCCGTCTGTATCTGTCCCCTCGAAATAGATCTGATACGCCTCCTGATCCCCTATGCTGGCATAGCCGGAGGACAGGATGGTATAATCCGGCACTTCAAACCCTTCCATCAGGGCAGCCACAATCGCCTGCTGGTTGTCCTCCACATCTGAAAGGGAGTAGATCGGGAACCCGATATTCCAGATAAAGCTGGTCGTGACCGCACAGCCCCTGTCCTCATTCATAAAGCTGAACCCATCCGAACTTACCACATAGTCCGCAGGGATATCAATACTGGCGTTGAGGGCACCAAGGTCCCTGGTCTGCATCTGAGCAGCAGGGACAGACGGGCTGGAAGATGATGGTTCGGACGAAGGGAGTGGCATTTCACCCGAGGTGCTGCTGTCCGGCGG
>CASFXA010000087.1 GCA_949298535.1 uncultured Oscillospiraceae bacterium | reverse complement strand
GCTTTTCCTTTGGCCAGCTCGTCCACCAGCTTGTCCAGATACCGGATCTCCCGCATCAGGGGATCCTGGATCGTCTCCACCTGAACGCCGCAGACTTTACCGGTGATGAGGGAGCGGTTTGGATTCATGGCGGGAGCGCCGCGGAAAAAATCCCCGTAGCTGATCTCCGACCGTTCCAGCCGGGCGATGTCCCCGGGGGTGTATCCGGTGAGCCAGGAGGTCACCTGGTCCACCTCTCCCCTGGAGCGGCCTTTTTTCTCCGCCTTGCGCACCAGAAGGGGATAGAGCTTTGAAAAGGGCATTTTGGTCACATCCATGTGGGGTGTTTTCTCTCCTTTCCCGGCGTTATCCGCCTAACAAACTTTGATCGAAGGCAAAGAGAGCCTCGTTGATCTCAAAGATGTTGTAGTTGCGATGGGCGATAAAGTATTCCACAATGATGTCAAACTTGCTGGCATGGGAAAAGGCGAATCCGGCCTTCTGAAGCATCTCCCGGGCTTGATCCAAAGGAAGCTCCAGAGCGATGGCAAAGGCCATGGCGGTGGCCTTGGAGGGCTTATAATGGACGTCCGAGCGAATCTTGGAAAAGAGCTTCCGGTCAATGTTGGCCTTTTTGTAGCACTGAGCGTCGGTGATGCCCGCTTCGTCGATCTTTCGCAGCAGCATCTGGGAAAAGCTCTCGTCCAGCTGCCCCAGAGCTTCCCGCAAGCTGCCGGAAGCCGGGGCCCACAGCTCCGCCTCCCCAAGGGCCGCAGAGGGGCATGACGGAGAAGGCGGCGGGGGAGCCGGGCAGGAAGCAGGGGAAGGGAAAGGAGCCCGGGGCGGAGCGCCGAAGACCGCGGCCCGGCTTTGTTCCCGCCGGACGTCGGTGTGGGCCAGCACATAGTGATCGTCAATATAGGCGGCGATGTCGTCGAAGAGCTTGCCCCCAATGGTGTAGGCAGCCCGGTCAAAGATCACCAGGGTGACGGTCATATCATGGGACAGGAGAAAATCTCCGATGGTGTCCACCGCCACCTTCAGGGCCTGGTCCTTGGGGTAGCCGTATACGCCGGAGGAGATGAGGGGAAAAGCCACCGTTTGACAGCGATATTGGAGCGCCAGCTCCAGGGAGGAGCGGTAGGCGGAGACCAGCAGCTCCCGCTCTCCATGGCTGCCTCCCCGCCAGACAGGCCCCACGGTATGGATGACATATTTGGCAGGCAGGCGGTAACCCTTGGTGATTTTGGCCCGCCCGGTCTGGCAGCCCCCCAGGGTGCGGCACTCTGCCAGCAGCTGGGGCCCTGCCGCCCGATGGATCGCGCCGTCCACCCCGCCGCCTCCCAGCAAACTTTCGTTGGCGGCGTTGACGATGGCGTCCACCTTCATGGTGGTGATGTCATTTCGGACGATATGAAAGGGCATAAAGGCACCTCCTTGATTAAATAATCGAATCCCTTTGCGCTTGGCTGCCTGCGGGAGCGGTTCAAAAGCGGAGGATGGAAAGAAGGGGAAGATTCATGGCGATCCCCCTTTGAACAAATGCTCAGCCCCCATTTCCCCCCGGCTCTCAACGGTCAGGATTTCCCGTTTTTTCCGATCCCCCGGGATGGCCGGAAAAGGGATCAACTTCCGCTGTGAAGGGAAGGGGATTTTTGGACGGAAAGGGAAAGCGGGCGCAGTCCTCTGAAATTTCTGTTCTCCTAAAGTGAAGCGGCGAAAACTGAAAGATCCACCTCATAGGTTTTGTCAATCAAAATGTACGGAACACCATGGCGCCGACACCGTTCCAGTACTTTGGCATTATCCTTCAGGAGCCTTTCCATCGTGCAGTCTGAATCATCCATTCTCTGCTCCGCCACGCTGGCATAATTCATGATGTCCTCATAATGGCTTCGGATATATCCTTCGCTCATCACCAGGCAGGAATACCGGATCCGGGAACGATACTCCTCTCCGAAGTCCTTTGCCCAGTCAAAGGGGATATAGCACCCCTCCACAATCAGGTCCTGCCGGTTCTCCAGGACCGTTTGGATCATTCCCCTGAGAATGGGCCACAGATAATCCGTCAAAGCCTCATCGCTGCTCATGGGCGTCAGATCCGTATATCCGCTTCGGATCAGACCCATTTTCAGGTGGTCGATGGAGAGACATAAAAAGCCGTATTTTTTCACCAGCCGCTGGGCCAGAGCGGTTTTCCCGGTGTGGGAGGCCCCCGCGATCAACAAAACCATCCTGTTTCCCCCTGGCTGCGTGGATTTTTCCATGGCAGAACCCCTCCGCCACGGCCGTCCCCCTTTCACGGGGTCTGTTTCCATCATACCACGGACAGCCCCCTCTGGCAATCGGAGAAGGATGGA
>CASFXA010000086.1 GCA_949298535.1 uncultured Oscillospiraceae bacterium | reverse complement strand
GTGATTGAGAATATCAAGATTGTGCTGGAGCAGAGCTACACCAACGCCAACTTCACCATCACCGACGCAGGCAGCAAGATGGAGGCGGCAACCTCTTCCGCTGACACCCTGGCGATGCTGCTGGTAGCGGTGGCCAGTATCGTCTTTATCGTGGGCGGTATCGGCATCATGAACGTGTTGTTCGTTTCGGTTCAGGAGCGGACACGGGAAATCGGTATTCTCAAAGCCCTGGGGGCATCCCGCAAGGATATTCTGCTGGAATTTCTGGCGGAGGCCTTCCTCATCAGCGCCTTTGGCGGCGTGGTGGGAATTGGGCTGAGTATGGCGCTGATGCCCCTGATGACCTATACCGGGATGCGGGTGGAACCCAGTTTTGCCGGGTATGTGCTGGCGCTGCTGTTTGCGGTTATCACCGGTACGGTGTTCGGCTTCTATCCCGCCCGGAAGGCGGCGGCCCTGGTGCCTATTGAGGCGCTGAACATGGAGTAAGGAGGAAGCAGCGTGAAAAAGAGAACTCTGGCCCTGCTGGCGGCGGCAATGATGCTGCTGGCGGGCTGCAGTGAGGAAAGCTCTTCCTCCGGCGTGGAAATCCCCGATGTGGAGGAGGGACAGACCGTCACCTATGGCAAGGTGACCTATGTGGCAGGCAATGATCTGACCCTGGCTGTTGGCACGCTGAAGGAAGGACGGAGCGGCGGCATGGCCCCCGGCGCCAGCGGCCTGGAACAAGGTGAAGCGGCGGAGCGTCAAAGTGCCCGGGGGGATTCTGGCCGCGGCGGAATGGAAGCGGCGGAAATTCCCGCAATGGCAGAAGGGGGCGGGGAAGCCCCTATGGGCGAAATGTTTGGAGGGGGCGGAACAGCCTCTGGAGCAGCCCCTGCAGCAGCCCAACCGTCGGTCAGTCTGGATCTGACCGGAGAGGAGGAAACCATCCGGGTGCCGGTAGGAGTGCCGGTGTATGCCGCTATGGGCACCAGGAATATCTCCACCGATTTTACCCAAATTTCCATTGACAACATTGTTCAGGTGGTTTGGGACAGCAACGAGGAAGGTCAGTATGTGGTCTGGATTCAGGTCCTGTCCTGAGAAAGGAGCAACGACGATGAAGATGCTCAAATCAAATAAAGGAAGCAAAACGCCTCTTACCGTTCCCAGCGATCATATGATTCAGGTGCGGGATCTGTGCAAATCCTATCAGATGGGCTCAGAGCGCCTCCAGGTGCTCAAGCATATCGACCTGACAGTGGATCAGGGGGATTTTGTCGCCATTCTGGGCCCCTCCGGCTCCGGCAAATCCACGCTGATGAACATTTTGGGCTGTATGGACACCTGCGAAAGCGGAGAATATTACCTTCACGGACATCCGGTCCACCTGTGCGGGGACCGGGAGATGACCGACATCCGCAACCGGGAGATCGGCTTTATCTTCCAGAAGTACCAGCTGATTCCCAAGTACACCGTTCTGCAAAACATCGCCATGCCTCTGCTGGTGCGGGGGATGGAGCATCATCAGGCGGAACGGGCCTGTCTGGAGACTATCCGGATGCTGGGCCTGGGAGAACGGATGAGCCACAAGCCTTCGGAGCTGTCCGGCGGTCAGCAGCAGCGGGTGGCCATCGCCAGGGCATTGGTGGGGCATCCTGCCATTTTGTTGGCCGACGAACCCACCGGCGCTTTGGACCGGAACACCGGTCTGGAGGTGCTGGAGCTGTTCCGGCAGCTGAATGAAATGGGCAACACCATCATTATGATTACCCACGACCTGTCGGTGGCGTCTCACGCCCGGCGGGTGGTGCGGATTGTGGACGGAGAGCTGTTTTTGGGGGAGGAAGAACCCAGGCAGCAGCCGGCGTAATCTTTGATTGAGGGCGGGCGGCCATTCTTTTCCAAAAGGAACGGCCGCCCGCTTTGCTGTACAAGAGGGGACAAAGGAACGTTCTGTTGTCGCTTTTGACTGATAACAGGCAGATGAGAAAAGAAAAAATAGCGAAAAGGGAAAAAACAGGGCCCCCTTTTTTGTTTCCCACTTTACAGCGGCGATGCGGTGTGGTATCATACAGCTAATAAAAAAACCGGGTTGTCCCGGCTTCTGGGAGCAGATTATGAACAAGTTCGCTTTTGCAGCTGAATATTACTTTACCTTTATCTTTACCTTTGCTTACTTTAGCAAGGGTTCTTTGAGGTTGGCTGCAAAAGGCGCAAGCTGCTGAAAAACGGGGGAAGCCCCCACCACAGGCAGAGTGTAAAGCCCCGCAGTGAATCTCACTGCGGGGCTCTTTTTATTGCCCGACCAGAAGAAATAAGGAGGAAAAGAATATGGTACTGGTACTGAAAAAAGGATATGACCAAAAGCAGCTGGACAATCTCATCGGATGGCTCAAGGGCCTGGGGGTGGATACCCACCTGAGCGAGGGGCGGTATCAGACCATTCTGGGGCTGGTGGGGGACACCTCCGCGGTGGACATCGACCTGGTCAAAAGCATGGACATTGTGGAAACAGCCAAGCGGATCCAGGAGCCCTATAAGAACGCCAACCGGAAGTTCCATCCTGACGACACCGTGATCGACATCGGCGGCATCAAGCTGGGAGGAGGCCATTTCCAGCTGATTGCCGGCCCCTGCTCAGTGGAGAGTGAGGAACAAATCATCACTGTGGCCAAGGAAGTGCAGAAAGCCGGCGCGAGACTTCTCCGTGGCGGCGCCTTCAAGCCTCGGACCTCTCCCTACGCCTTCCAGGGCCTGCGGGCCCAGGGGCTGGAGCTGCTGCTGGAGGCGAAAAAAGACACCGGGATGCCCATTGTCACAGAGATCATGGAGGCTTCCCACATTCCGCTGTTTGAGGATGTGGACGTCATCCAGGTGGGGGCCCGGAATATGCAGAACTTCGAGCTGCTTAAGGAGCTGGGACACCTGGATAAGCCCATCCTCCTCAAACGTGGCCTGGCCAACACCCTCCAGGAGCTGCTGATGAGCGCCGAGTACATCATGGCCGGGGGCAATCAGAAGGTGATCCTCTGCGAGCGGGGCATCCGCACCTTCGAGACTGCCACCCGCAATACGTTGGATCTGTCTGCCGTGGCAATGCTCCATGAGATGAGCCACCTGCCGGTGGTGGTGGACCCCAGCCACGCAACCGGCATCTCCCGGATGGTTCGGCCCATGGCCATGGCTGCCGCCGCCGCCGGAGCCGATGGCCTGATGATCGAGGTCCACAACGACCCGCCTCACGCCCTCTGCGACGGGGCCCAGTCCCTGACGCCGGACGCCTTCCGGCAGGTGTCGGAGGATGTGCAGAAGATCCTGCCTATTGTGGGCAAGCGGATGGACGGCTGAGGAAGGAGAAAAGCCATGGAACAGGTGACAGTCAAACTTTCCTCCCGCTCCTATGAGGTGTGCATCGGCGGCGGGCTGCTGGAAAGGACTGGGGAGGAGATCGCCCCCTTCGTCCCCGGCGGCAGGGTAGCCCTGGTGAGCGACGACCAGGTGGACCGGTTGTATGGGGACCGGACCGCCGCCTCTCTGGAAAAAGCGGGCCTTCAGGTGAGCCGCTTCACCTTCCCGGCGGGGGAAGGCTCCAAAAACATGACCACCTATTGCCAGCTGCTGGAGTTTCTGGCCCGGCAGCGGCTGACCCGGGCCGACTGCGTGGCTGCCCTGGGGGGAGGGGTCACCGGGGATCTGGCGGGCTTTGCCGCCGCCACCTACCTTCGGGGCATCGCCCTGGTGCAGCTGCCCACCACCTTGTTGGCGGCAGTGGATTCCTCGGTTGGGGGAAAGACGGGAGTGGACCTGGAAGCGGGAAAGAATCTGGCAGGAGCCTTTTGCCAGCCCCGAAGGGTCCTCTGCGATACCGATACTCTTTCCACCTTGACGCCGGAGACCTTTGCCGACGGGATGGCGGAGGTGATCAAATACGGGGCCATTCTGGACCGGGAGCTGCTGGAGCTGCTGGAACAGCGGCAGGATGGGGACTCCATGGAGGAAGTGATCCGCCGGTGCGTCGCCCTCAAGGGGATGCTGGTGGAGCGGGATGAGCGGGACACCGGGGACCGGCAGCTGCTGAACTTCGGCCACACCCTGGGCCACGCCATTGAAAAGCGCAGCGGTTATACCATCACCCATGGCAGTGCTGTCGCCATGGGAATGGCGGTGATGGCCCGGGCCTGCTGGAAGAATGGCTTTTCCAAAGACAACTGCGCTCCCCGTTTGGAGCGGCTTCTGAAGCGGTATCACCTGCCCGCCCGCTGTCCCTATTCCCTGGAGGAGCTGGTGGAAGGGATGCTCTCGGACAAAAAACGGGGCGGAAACCGCATCACCCTGGTGGCTCCCATGGAGGAAGGACGTTGTGTGCTCCATCCAGTGGCGGTAAATGAGCTGGAGGCTTTCCTCCGGCCTGGTATGGAGGGATAAGGGATGGAACTGTGTTTTGAACCTGCCCGCCTCACCGGAAGGGTAAACGCCATTCCCTCCAAGTCTGCCGCCCACCGGCTACTCATCTGCGCCGCTCTGGCGGACCGTCCCACCAGGCTCCTCATGGGTGAACGGTCCAAAGATATTGACGCCACCATCCGATGCCTGACCGCTTTGGGCGCGCAAGTCCGGATGATGCCAAACGGCCTGGAGGTGCTGCCGCCAGAGGGACTTTCCGCCATGCCTTTGCTGGACTGTGGAGAAAGCGGCTCCACCCTTCGGTTTCTGCTGCCGGTGACCGGGGCGCTGGGATGCGGCGCCTGCTTTACCGGGGGTGGACGGCTGCCGGAGCGTCCCCTGTCCCCTCTCCGGGAGGAGCTGGAACGCCATGGCTGCACCCTTTCCCCGGCGGGAAGCTGGCCTTTGGAGCTGACGGGACAGCTGACCGCCGGAAGTTACCAGCTGCCGGGGAACATCAGCTCCCAGTATTTTACCGGCCTGCTCCTGGCTCTGCCGCTGCTGCCGGGTGACAGTGAAATCATCATCACCTCTCCCCTGGAATCCCAGGGCTACATTCAGATGACCCTGGACGCCATGGCCACCTTTGGGGTCCACGCCCGGCGGGAGGATGACCGGTACCTGATTCCCGGAAATCAGCGCTACCACAGCCCAGGGACCGTGGCCGTGGAGGGAGACTGGTCCAACGCCGCCTTTTGGCTGACGGCGGGAATCCTCACCGGTCCGGTGGAGGTGACCGGCCTTCTGCCCCAGTCCGGCCAGGGGGACCGGGCCATCCTCTCCCTGCTCAGACAGTGGGGAGGCAGCCTTTCCGCCGGTGACGGCAAGATTTCCGCTGCCCGGGGGGAGCTGCTGCCTCAGCAGGTGGATGCTTCGGCCATCCCCGATTTGGTGCCCATTCTGGCGGTGCTGGCCGCGGTGACACCGGGCACCACCCACATCACAGGAGCTGCCCGGCTGCGCCTCAAGGAAAGTGACCGGCTGGCGGTGATGGCCTCCTGCCTGAACACCTTGGGGGGACAGGTGGAGGAGCTGCCTGACGGCCTGGTGATTACCGGCGTGCCCCGTCTGGGGGGAGGCCGGGTCCACAGCGCCAACGACCACCGGGTGGTGATGGCCATGGCGGTGGCAGCCACCGTCAGCGAGAACCCTGTAACGGTGGCTGAGGGAGAAGCGGTGGAAAAATCCTATCCCGGTTTTGTCCGGGACTATATCCAGTTAGGAGGGAGCGCCCATGTCGCTGATGACAGGACATAAGCTGAAATTATCCATCTTCGGCCAATCCCATTCCCAGGGGATGGGGGTGGTGCTGGACGGTCTGCCTGCGGGGGAGGCCATCGACCTGGAGCGGGTCCAGGAGTTTCTCCGCCGCCGGGCTCCGGGGCAGGGACCCTGGGCCACCGCCCGGAAGGAGGAGGACCGGCCTGAGATTCTGTCCGGTCTGGTGGACGGCAAAACCTGCGGCGCGCCCCTTTGCGCCGTGATTGCAAACAGTGACGCCCGCTCCGCCGACTATGAGGAACTGCGGCGGAAGCCCCGTCCCGGCCACGCCGATTACACCGCCTGGGTCCGGTATCAGGGGTATAACGACATCCGGGGAGGGGGACAGTTTTCCGGCCGTCTCACCGCTCCCCTTTCCTTCGCGGGAGCCGTGGCCCTGCAGATTCTGGAGCGTCGGGGAATTTATATCGGCGCCCATATCGCTGCCATCGCCGGGATCTCTGACCGCTCCTATGATCCTGTAAAGGTGTCGCCTGAGGACCTGGCCCTGGCGGGGTCCCGTCCCTTCCCGGTGCTGTGCGAAGCCTCCGGCAAGCGGATGATGGAGGCCATCGCCAAGGCCCGCCAGCAGATGGATTCTGTGGGCGGGGTGGTGGAATGTGCCGCTATCGGCCTGCCTGCGGGACTGGGTGAGCCCATGTTTGACGGGGTGGAAAACCGCCTGGCCGCCGCCGTTTTCGCTATCCCCGCCGTGAAGGGAGTGGAGTTTGGGGAGGGCTTTGGAGCGGCGCTCCTCCGTGGCTCCCAGAATAACGACCCTTTCCTCTGGGAGGGAGAGCAGGTGGTCACTTCCACCAACCACCACGGAGGAATCCTGGGGGGCATCACCTCCGGGATGCCGGTGATCTTCCGTGTGGCCTTCAAGCCCACCCCCTCCATCGCCCGGGAGCAGCAGACGGTGGATCTGTACGCCGGCACAGAAGCCACATTGGGGGTGCGGGGCAGACATGACCCCTGCATCGTTCCCCGGGCGGTACCCTGCGTGGAGGCAGCGGCGGCGGTGACGCTGCTGGATCTGCTGCTGGAGGGCTGATGAGGCCGGATGAATATGCGCCCCGTTTGCTCCAAGGCCAAGCGGGGAATCAAACCAAACAAATGGAGATGGAATAAAAGATGGAACTGAAGGAAGCAAGAGAGCAGATTGACCAAATTGACCGCCAGCTGACCGACTTGTTTGTAAAGCGGATGGAGGTGGCCCAGCAGGTGGCCGAATACAAGCGGGAGCATGGCCTGCCGGTACTGGACCGGGAGCGGGAGCGGCAGGTGATCGCCAGCCGAACCGCCCAGGCGGGAAAGGAGATGGCCACCTATACCCGGGTGCTGTACAACACCCTGATGGACCTGAGCCGCAGCTATCAAAGCGGTAAAAACAGCCGGAATTCTTCCCTGCCGGAAAAAATCAAGGGAGCCTTGGAGCGGACCCCCCAACAGTTTCCGGTGGATGCCACTGTGGCCTGCCAGGGGGTGGAGGGGGCCTATTCCCAGATCGCCTGCGACAAGCTGTTCCGTCAGGCGTCCATCACCTATTTCCGCACCTGGGAGGGAGTGTTCCAGGCGGTGGACAAGGGGCTGTGCCGCTATGGCGTGCTGCCCATTGAGAACAGCACCGCCGGTTCGGTCAACCAGGTATACGACCTGATGAACCGCTATCGCTTCCATATCGCCCGGGGGATACGGCTGCGGGTGGAACATACCCTGCTGGCCCGTCCCGGTGTCACTCTGGGGGAGATCACCGAGGTTTACTCCCATGAGCAGGCCATCCACCAGTGCGGCCACTTCCTCAAGGACCATCCCTCCATCAAGGTCCATGTCTGCGAAAACACCGCGGCGGCAGCCCAGATGGTGGCCCAGTCGGAGCGGTGGGATGTGGCGGCCATCTCCTCCCGGGACTGCGGAGCCCTCTATGGGCTGACCGCTCTGGGGGACAGCATCCAGGACAACGCCAACAACTACACCCGCTTCATCTGCATCTCCAAGGAGCTGGAGATCTATCCCGGCGCCAACAAAACCAGCATGATGCTTTCCATCCCCCACAAACCCGGTTCCCTTTATCAGATCATCTCCAAGTTTGCCAGCCTGGATCTGAACCTGACCAAACTGGAGAGCCGTCCCATTCCCGGCAAGGATTTTGAGTTTATGTTCTATTTTGATATTGACGCTTCCATTTATGCCCCGGAGACGGTGGAGCTGGTAGCCCAATTGGATGAGGAGCTGGAGCGGTTCACCTATTTGGGCAGCTATCTGGAGCAGTAACAAGGAAAGGAGGGAGCGGCTATGGAACAGCGGCCCTGCGGTCTCATCGGCGGCAGCCTGGGACACAGCTTTTCTCCCCAGCTCCACGGGATGCTGGGGGATTATCCCTATCGCCTTTGGCCCCTGACGGCGGAGGAGCTTCCGGCGTTTCTGGAGGAGAGACAGTTTGCCGGCCTGAATGTCACCATTCCTTATAAGCAGACGGTCATTCCCTACTGCGGGGCGCTTTCGGACCGGGCAAGGCGCATCGGCAGTGTCAACACCATCATTCCCAGAGAAGACGGCTCCCTCTATGGAGAAAATACCGATTATGATGGCTTTGCCGCCCTGGCTGACCGGGCGGGGATTGATTTTAAAGGGCGCAAGGTGGTGATCCTGGGCAGCGGCGGCACCAGCCGTACTGTCCGGACGGTGGCGGAGGACCGGGGAGCCAGCCAGGTGATGGTGGTTTCCCGAAAGGGGCCGGTCACCTATGAGGACTTAAAGGACCACCGGGACGCTGAGATCCTGGTGAACACCACCCCTGTGGGAATGTACCCCCACAATGGAGAGCTTCTGGTGGACCCAGGGGATTTTCCCCGGTGCGCCGGTGTGCTGGATGTGGTGTACAATCCCCTGAAAACCGCCTTCATCCTCCGGGCGGAGGAACTGGGGCTTCCCTGCGCCGGAGGGCTGCTGATGCTGGCGGCCCAGGCCTGGCGGGCGGCGGAGCTGTTCACCGGCAGGGCCATCCCCTGGGAAAAATGCGAGGCCGCCTTCCGGCAGCTGGAGCGGCAGCGGCGAAACATTGTGCTGGTGGGAATGCCCGGCTGCGGCAAGACCGCCGTGGGGCAATTTTTGGCCCGGCAGCTGGGCCGCCCTCTGGTGGATACCGACCAGATGGTGGAGCAGCAGGCGGGGCGCTCCATCCCGGAAATTTTCGCCGGGGAAGGGGAGGAAGGCTTCCGCCGCCGGGAAACCGAAGCCATCCGGGAAGCGGGCAGCCACACCGGAACGGTCATCGCCATTGGCGGAGGAGGTCTGCTGCGTGAGGAAAACGCCAGAGCCCTTGCTCAAAACGGTTTGCTAATATTTCTCCGGCGGCCGGTGGAGCTGCTGGCCCGGGAAGGACGACCTCTGTCCACAGGACCGGAGCGGCTGCGGGAAATGTACCAGGAGCGGCTGCCGGTCTATGAACGGTGGGCGCAGCTGTCGGTGGACAATACAGGGGAGGTGGCCGATACCGCCGCCGCCATTATAAAGGAGTGGGAGAAATGAAACTGCTGGTCATCCACGGACCCAACCTCAATATGCTGGGCATCCGGGAAAAGAAGATTTACGGAGCTGAGACCTATGAGGACCTGCTGGAATATATTCGGCAGATCTGCGCCAGGGAAGGCATCGAGGTGAAATTCTACCAATCCAACCATGAGGGAGACTTGGTGGACGCCATCCAGGGGGCCTATTTTGACCGGATGGACGGCATCATCATCAACCCCGGCGCCTACACCCACACCAGCATCGCCCTGCTGGACGCGGTGAAGGCGGTGCAGATCCCCACGGTGGAGGTTCATCTGTCGGACATCTATGAGCGGGAGGAGTTCCGCCATGTCTCTTATATTTCTTTGGGGTGCATCCACAGCTACTACGGCATGGGCTTCCAGGGGTATGGGGAAGCGGTCAACTGCCTGAAGGAACACTGGAAGAAAACCGCCGCCCAAACGCAGTCCCCCGGCGGCGGGACAGAGTGCCCTCCTGAACGGGAGGGCTGAGGGGAAAACAGGCAAGGACGCCCTGTCATCAGCTTTGGGCGTCCTTTTTGCTGCCTTTCTTTCAAAATGGGGCGGCGCTTCAGGGGGAAAACAGAAATTCCGCCACCGCCTCCCCTTCCTCCAGAATGACAAAGGAATCGCTTTCCTGCTGGTCCGCTTCCAATTTGTAGCCATATTTGCCGGCCCCTTCTTCGGTGTGATAAAGGTAGCCCACCACATAAACCGGCGTTTCGTCGGTGATGAAGCCATAGGCGGTTTGATCGACCACATATTCCAGGGCTTCCATGCGCTGCCTGAAGAGCTTTTGGACGTATTTCTCAGCGGCGGCGCTTTGGTTGTAAAGGGCCTGCATCCCGTCGGAGGAGTCCGTTCGGGCGTCGCACCCCGGCAGCAGGAGGATCAGCAGCAGGGAAAAGGCCAGGGGAAAAATCCGGTGCAATTTCATGATGAGGGCTCCTTTCAGAGGGAATCAATTTAGTTAGTGATTGCTAACTGAAATAATACCGCCGGGGAACCCTCCAGGGGAAGAAAAAAATTGTAAACTTTGTCAAGAGAATTTTATACTGCCGGTGTCCTCCCGGAAAAAAGGTATGGCGGAGTGGTGGAAAGAGGAAATTTATACTTCCTTCACACATCCTCCCCATTTTCCGTGATACAATAAGAAAAAGGAGCATGAAGAAGCGCCTTTCAGCAGGCCCTTTTCCAATACGGGGCCCTGAATCAGGCGCTTTTCTGATCATCACAATAAGGATGAGGTGGGGAAGAATGAAAAGAATGATCCGCTGGGCCGCTCTGGGGATGGCGCTTGTGCTGGCATTGGGAGCGGCAGCCTGCGGGAGTGAAAAACCCCAGACTTCCCTGACGGCGGAAGAGGCGATTCCCACCCTGCTGGGGCAGGATTATGAGGCGGCTTATCTGCTGACCAATCTGGGGATGACGGTGGATTCTACCGCCGGCGTGGAGGTGGACGGAGAGACTTACTATCCGGTGGTGTCGGAGAAATACAAAACTACCGCCGACCTGCGGGCGCTGCTGGAGAGCACCTATGGCGATTCCGCCACGGTGGACCGCCTGATGGCCACCGTGGACCAGGAGGGAAAGCCCCTGTTCCGGGACATCGACGGCAAGCTGTACCAGAGCGCCAAGGGAGTGGCGGCGGACCAGTGGCTGGAGCCGGATCTGGAGAGCGTCCAGGTGCAGGAAAACGGGGATCAGGCCACCGCTGTGGTGCAGGAGACCGGTCTGGATGGATTTTTGTACGAGTGTACCGTCACGGCGACACGAAATGAAGAGGGGCAGTGGCGTTTGACGACCCCCCGGAGCGAAGCCCCCCGGAAAAAGGTGGGGGACGCCCAGGGAACGGAGGAGACGCAGCCCCAGGTGAGCGCCTCCCAGGTGCGCCAGCTGGCGGAAAATTTCCTCACCGCCTTGAAAAACGGGGATACCCAAACCATCGAGGAGCTGGCCGAAGCGGAACCGGGAACCTACCAGGGATGGAGCGCCCTGCAAATCTCCCAGGCGGAGCTGACGGAGACCCTGGAGGAGTATGAAACCGGGGGCACCTACCGGGTGGCGCTGACGGTGGACAACGGCGTGGGCCTTTTGCCGGAAGGGGAGCAGATTTGGGAGCTTTGGGTCCGGTGCGATGAAAATCTCCAGCTGATGGTGGAGCGGTTCCAGCCGGGAGAGCCGGAGCCCTACCGGACCATGGAGCATCCCGCCGGGGAACAGGTGAGCCGGATGCTCAACTATTTCGGCGGCCCGAATTTCCAGGACCCCTCTCAGCTAGACGGGGATGTGATGGTGGAGTACTGTCTCCAGGTCCTCTCCGAGGAGAATGGCTTCCAGCAGAGCGGCTTCACCCTGGAGCAGCTGCAGCAGGCCATCTACCGGTATTTTGGATTGGAACACTATGATCCCTCCGGCAGCGCCTTCTATCGCCCGGAGACAGATGATTATATGGCCTATGGCCGGGGCGGAATCCAGATGCCGGAACAGAATCTTTACCTGACCCAACCGGAGGAAGGGACGGTGGAGGTGCGGGTCTACACCTATGAGGATCCCCTTTGCACCCGCCCGGCGAAGATGCAGCTGTGGGTCCTGAGGGACAACGGCAACGGTACCTATGAGTTCGTCAGCGCCGCCACCGGGGAACCGGACAGCGGGGAACAGCAGAGCGACCAGCAGGATACGGAGGAAGAACCGGAAAATCAGGAGTAAATGAAGAGGCTGCTTTTCCTTTCTGCCGGGAGCGGGAATGGGAGAGCAACCTTCCGGTATGGAAAAAGAAAGAGGAGAGCTGAATGAAAATCGAGCACATGGCCTTGTATGTCACCGATTTGATCCGGGCCCGGGACTTTTTTGTTCACTATTTTGGGGCTTCCTCCAATGAGGGGTATCACAATGAGAAAACCGGCTTCCGCTCCTTCTTCCTCACCTTTGAGGAGGGAGCCAGGTTGGAGTTGATGACCCGTCCCGCCATGGAGGACCTGGAAAAACCCCTAAGCCGCACCGGCTTTGCCCATATCGCCTTCAGCGTGGGCAGCCGGCAGCAGGTGGACGCCCTGACGCAGCGGTTGCAGGCCGACGGTTTTTCGGTGGTCAGCGGCCCCAGGACCACAGGGGACGGCTATTATGAGAGCTGCATTGTGGACCTGGAAGGCAATCAGATCGAGATTACCGTCTGAGAATCTGAACCGGGGAACAGCAGGGGAGGTTTCGCCATCCCCAGGGGACCTCTTCGTCCGGCAAGGGGGCAGCATGGGGCCGGGGAAAGAAGGGCTCCCTGCCGCCGGGAATCCTCTCTGCCGGGAGGCTTTTCTGAAATTTCTGTGAAAACCACCCTGGGGACTTGAGTTTTTTTCTTTCATCAGGTATAATAGATAAGCTATCACGCCCAAGCAAGGATGGACAGGACAGTTGATGTCCATTGTCACGCGGATGTTCGGTCCTGTGCGACGCGGCGCTGTGAACCATGTCAGGCGGGGAACCGAGCAGCATTAAGCAGCGTTTCGCGGGTGCCGCAGCCAACCGGACGTCCGTGTGATAATGTACATGAGCGGCTTTGTCCGTCCTTTTTTGGCAGATGAGGAGGGAGAGGAAATGTATCAGGCCCTTTACCGCAAATGGCGGCCCAAAACCTTTGACGACGTGGTGGGCCAGGAGCATATCACCACCACCCTCCGCAATGAGATCGCCGCGGGAAAACCTGCCCACGCCTACCTCCTGATGGGCAGCAGAGGCACCGGAAAAACCACCTGCGCCAAGCTCATCGCAAAGGCGGTCAACTGCCTTTCCCCCAGGGACGGCAGCCCCTGTGGCCAGTGCGAGATCTGCAGAGGGATTGATAGCGGTTCCATGGTGGATGTAGTGGAGATCGACGCCGCCAGCAACAACGGCGTGGACAACATCCGGGATCTGCGGGAGGAAGCCAATTTTCTGCCCAACGTCACCAAATACCGGGTGTACATCATCGACGAGGTCCATATGCTCAGTATGGGGGCGGTCAACGCCCTGTTAAAGATCATGGAGGAGCCGCCGTCCCATGTGATTTTCATTCTGGCCACCACCGAGGTTCACAAGATCCCCGCCACCATCCAGTCCCGGTGCCAGCGGTTTGATTTCAAGCGGATCGACAGCGCCGCCATCGCCGGACGGCTCAGATATGTGTCGGACCAGGAGGGAATTCCCATCACCGACGAAGCCCTGACCATGATCGCCCGTCTGGCCGACGGCGGGATGCGGGACGCCCTTTCCCTGTTGGATCTCTGTGCCTCCCACAGCCGGGAAGTGACGCTGGAGACGGTCAGCGAAGCGGCGGGCCTCATCGGTCAGGATTATCTCTTTGACATTGCCGACGCGGTGGGCCGTAAAGATCTGTCGGGAGCCCTGGACTTAATCGGCACGCTGGGCAGTCAAGCGGTGGAATATGACCGGTTGTGTCAGCAGCTGGTGACCCATTACCGGAATCTGCTGATGGCGGCCAGCTCCAAAAATCCCGGGGAGCTGATTGTCTGCCTGCCGGAGACCCTGGAGCGATACAAGGCCCAGGCTGCCTCCTTCACTCCCGCCCGGTTGGTTTATGCCATCAGCGCCTTGCAGCAGGCCTCGGCTTTGATGAGCCGCACCACCTCCCGGCGCACCGAGCTGGAGCTGTGTCTGGCCCGCCTGTGCGATCCACGTCTGGATCAATCCCCCCAGGCGCTGCTGGCCCGGATCGACCAGCTGGAAGCCAAGCTGAACCGGCTGCTGGCAGAGGGGGTTCCCCCTTCGGCGGAGGTCTCCCAGCCCCGGCAGGAAGCGGCTGCTGTCAAACCCCAAAGGGAAAAGAAGGCAGCCCGACCCTCCTCCTCTCCGGCTCCCGCGCCACAGCCGGCGGTTCCCATGGACTGCTGGGGCGAGGTGATGGACCGGCTGAAGGTGGTCAATCCCGCTCTCCGGGGAGCCCTCACCGGTTCCCGGGCCTTTCTCAGCGGCAGCCGGGTACTCATTGATTTCCCCAACCCCGTGTTCCGGGAGCTGATGAACAGCAGCGACGATGTGCGGACCCAGTTGAAGCGGGCTATCGCCGAAGTGACGGGGACCCGGTACGGCATCGGGCCTTATGAAGCCCCCAAGGAGGAGGGAACAGCCCCTCAGGTCAATCCTCTGGACGAGCTGCTGGCGGCAGCGGCGGACAGTGGCATAGAGATTAAAACCATGTAATTTCAGTTTACAGGAAAGGAATCAACAACCATGAAAGCAAGATTACCTCAGGGAATGGGCGGCGGCCCCGGCAATATGAATCAGATGATCCGTCAGGCCCAGAAGATGCAGGAGGAGATGGCCAAAGCTCAGGAGGAGCTGAACGCCAAGGAATATGTCACCACCTCCGGCGGCGGTATGATCGAAGTGACCATCACCGGCAAAAAGGAACTGAAATCTGTCAAACTCAAGCCGGAAGTGGTGGATCCCGAGGACATCGAGATGCTGGAGGATCTGATTGTGGCTGCGGTCAACGAGGCTATCCGCACCGCGGAGGAGGATTCGGCCAAGCGGATGGAGCGGATCACCGGCGGGCTCAATGTCCCCGGTATGTTCTGACAGAACGGACGAAGGGAGGGGCGGCTTTGGAACGAGGTTCCGGCTGTTCCTCCCTTTTTCCCCGGGGAATGAAGGAAGAACCAGAGGAAGGAAAACGGGTGTTTGACCATGGAAAGCGCGCTGCCCCTTACAAAGCTGATTGAACAGTTTGCCCGCCTGCCAGGTGTGGGCCGCAAAACCGCCCAGCGGTTTGCCTTTTATATCCTGGACCTGCCGGAAGAAAAAGCCCGGCAGTTTGCCGAGACAATTGTGGAGGCCAGGACCAAAATGAAGAAATGCGCTGTCTGCGGAAATCTGACAGATGCAGAGCTTTGTCCCATCTGCGCCGCTGCAGGGAGGGATCATTCCACCATCTGCGTGGTGGAGGATCCACGGGATGTGCTGGCCTTTGAGCGGACCCGGGAGTACACTGGTGTTTACCACGTTCTTCACGGTCTCATCTCCCCCATGGAAGGGGTGGGACCGGAGCAGCTGACCATCAAGGAGCTGTTGGCCCGGGTGAATAAGGGCGGGGTGGAGGAAGTGATTATGGCTACCAACCCCACTGTGGAGGGGGAAGCCACCGCCATGTATCTGGCCCGCTTGCTGAAGCCGCTGGGGGTGAAAACCAGCCGCCTGGCCTATGGAATTCCTGTGGGAGGCAACCTGGAATATGCCGATGAGGTGACCCTTTACCGGGCGCTCCAGGGGAGAAGTGAAATTTAAGAATTTCCGCAGGCCGCGGCCCCTCAGGTGAAACAAAGGGAAAAGAGTGGAGTTTGGGAAAACTGAAATTTACTATTTGTTGTAAATAATTATAAAAATACAAATAGTTTTAATTGAATTTGCTTTTGAATCAAGGGAGCGCCAGAAAAACAGATGGTTCTCTCCAGGCAGAATTTTCAACCGCAGGGATTCTTTTATGTGGATGAAAGGGATGCTGATGGATTACGGAGGATTCTAAAGGTCCATACTCTCCCAAAGAAAGGTGGTTTTCAGGGTGGAACGCAGTTTTCGGGAACTGCTCCGGGCGGCGAAATTTGCTGTGGTAGGAGTGGCGAACACCCTTATTGATATGGGCGTTTTTGCCCTGCTGGCCCAGGTATTGGGATGGAACGTCTATCTGTCCCAGGTGCTTAGCTACAGCGCGGGGATGCTCAACAGCTATATTTTCAACCGCAGCTGGACGTTTCAGGCCAAAGACCGCTTTTTCAGCCCTGCCCTGGTGCGGTTTGTGGCGCTGAACCTGGTGATGCTGCTGGTGAGTACCGGGTTGCTGTGGTTCTTTTTCGATGTTTGGGGACTGCCCAAGCTGGTGGCCAAGGTGCTGGCCACAGGTTTTACGCTGCTCCTCAGTTTTACTGCCAACCGGCTGTGGGTGTTTCGGGACCAGGGATGAGCCCCTCTTGAATCCCCGGATCATCCATGATATACTAGGAGAGCATCAAAAGCGGCCCGGCAGAAGGAGGCGACGCCCATGGGCAAGGACAGCATCAAACAGATCTCCTACAATCGGCAGGCCCGGCATAATTATTTTGTGGAGGAGTCTCTGGAAGCCGGCATCGAGCTGTTTGGCACCGAGGTGAAGTCCCTGCGCTGCGGCGGTCTGAACCTCAAGGACGCTTGGTGTGATTTTGAAAACGGGGAGCTGTTTGTCAAGCAAATGCACATCAGCCCCTACGAACAGGGAAACATCTTCAACCGGGATCCCATACGTCCCCGGAAGCTGCTGCTTCATCGCCGGGAGCTGAACCGGCTGTTTGGTTTGGTCAAGCAGCAAGGTATCACCTTGGTTCCCCTTCAGGTCTACTTCAAGGGGCCCCGGGTCAAGGTGGAAGTGGGGCTGTGCAGAGGCAAAAAGCTCTATGACAAGCGGGACGACATGGCCAAGCGGGACGCCCAGCGGGATATTGACCGCGCCATGAAGGACCGGAGCAGAAGGTGAATACAAGATGGAGCTTTTGGATCTTCCTCTCCGTCATGGTGGCCGTCTGACGGCATATCTGCCAGGGCGGTATCTGCCGGAAGAATTTTCGGAGCAGCCCCGCCCGGCGGTAATTGTCTGTCCCGGCGGCGCCTATGGCTTCCTTTCAGAGCGGGAGGGAGAATCCATTGTGGCAAAATTCCTTTCCGCTGGATGCAACTGCTTTCTGCTGCGGTACAGTGTGGCCCCCGCCCGCTTCCCCATCGCTCTGACCCAGTTGGCTGAGGCGGTGCGCCTCATTCGCCGGGAGCATGAGGGGTGGAATGTGGACCCTCAGCGGGTGGTGGTGTGCGGTTTTTCCGCAGCGGGTCATCTGGCCTGTTCTCTGGGCACCTTTTGGAACCGGGATTTTCTGTGGGAAGAAATGGGCGGCCAGCGTGAGGAGTACCGTCCAGATGGTCTGATTCTCTGTTATCCGGTGATTTCCGCTTTGGACCGGCCTCATGAGGGATCCTTCCGCAATTTGCTGGGGGAGCGGTATGGGGAGCCGGAGCTGATGGAGCTTCTTTCCCTGGAGCGTCAGGTGACAGCCCAAATGCCGCCGGTATTCCTTTGGCACACCTATGAGGACCGGACTGTGCCAGTGGAAAATGCCCTGATGCTGGGGCTGGCTATTGGCCGGGCGGGCACTGGGTTGGAAATGCACATTTATCCCTATGGTCCTCACGCTTTGTCCAACAGTCTGCCCTTTACCGCCAGAAGGCCGGAGGAGATTGTTCCGGAAGCCGCCGGGTGGTTGGATTTGGCTGTTCGCTGGATTGGACAGCTTTAAGATGCTTTTGTTTTTCCCTGGGAGGGGAGCCTCCCTTTTTCATAAAAAGCGATTCCCCTCTGGGGCGCGCGTATTCCCGGCTTTGCCGGGCAGATATGGGGGCGCACTGGTTTCGACGGGGACTCTGAAGTATGGTAAGCGAGCAGAGGCGCTCGACCTCTATAAAACGGGCAACTTAAAAAGAAACGATAACAATAGTTACGCGTTTGCAGCCTAATTAGGCTGCCGTCCGGCCAATGAGGACCACGGCGTTGGTTCGGGCGTCGATTAGTGGTGAACGATCATGGGGAGCGCTTCCGCCCCATGATTGTATTGGAAGCTACTGAGCCGGGCAGTCCGCCGCTCGACGGTCCGGCGAGGGAATGTAAATTTGCGGCTATGCTCGTAGAAAGC
>CASFXA010000085.1 GCA_949298535.1 uncultured Oscillospiraceae bacterium | reverse complement strand
ATCGTAGTGCCCCAGCATACTGGATACCGCCTTCACATCCACATCATTTTGCAGCGCCATGATAGCGAAAGCGTTCTGCAGGTCGTGGAACCGGATATGCTCCAGACTTTTATCTTTTTGGGGTTTCTATGTGCAGCTTCGCCGTCGGGAAAAAATGGTGAATCTCCCTCGTACTGAAGAGAAGGGAACATAAGAGGAAGGCGGTCAGTATAAAATTTATTGGCTCACGGGCAGGGGTTACAGTTTTTCATCGCTCAGCAGAAAATGTCCCATCTGATCTGTAACAAAGGTAATTTTTCCCTCCTGTACCGGAGCGTCCGTCACATAAATCAGAGCGTTCTTTTCTTCGTCATAGTGGTACGCGTAAACGATACCCTGCAAGGCGGTATTCAATGTAATGGAAACCTCTGCGGGCATTTTCATGACGCCTCCCGCCTGTACAGTTTCCACCATCCTCTCTCCGGTCAGCTTTTTCATGGAAGTGTCTAGTGCGGAGGGGTTGGCATAATGCATGGGATAATAAATACGTCCCGGTTCGTTGATCTCCCCAAAACCGCCGGCAACCGTTACCGTCATGTTGCCAATAGAAACCGTCAGGGCGGAGGAGTCATGATTACCCAGAATATTCATCGTCCCCAGTGCAAGACCGGCAGATTGACCATAGAGCTGTACTTCTGCTGTTCCGCCATTCTGAATCACCTCATGCACTTTACTGTCGTTGGCTTCATTTTCGGTCACGGACGGAACAGCTTCATATGGGGGAAGGGGATTGGGGATCAGAGGCGCTTCGGGACCTGCGGGCTCTTCGGGGTTCACAGGCTCCTCAGGGATTGCAGGCTCTTCGGGATTCACAGGCTCCTCAGGGATTGCGGGCTCTTCGGGGTTCACAGGTTCCTCAGGAATTGCAGGCTCTTCGGGATTTATGGATCCCATAGGTTGGTCTGAGATCACAGGATCAGCATAATAGGAAGTATAAGACATTCCATAGTTGGCAGAGTTAAAGATAATCCCTGCCAAGAAGGTCTCTTCGCCGTAATCCCGCTGCTTTACCAAAGTGCCGTTGATATAGAAAGAGACGACACCGTTTTCACAGGAAAAAGCCAAGGTATTCCAACCGATTTTCAGAGGGGCCTGCTGAATTTTGTCCCAACTGCCGTTTATGTCGTCAAAATTGTACCACCCCAGTTCTTCCGTCGGGGGGATATTGCGGAAGCCTACCAGAGGATAACCAATGGTAGCCCCGGTTCCATCTTCCACTGCAAGCCAAACGCCAGTATCGAAGCTGACTGTGGGCGTGTAAGCAGTGGAATCCACATACAACTGGGTAGATACACTCCAAGAGCTGGAACTCCCCAGGGGATACTGATAACCCTGATAGCGGTAGAAACCCTGCTGTGTCTTTTCCGGATCCACCGTCAGGGCGTAACACTCCACACCTTTGTAAGTAGTTTTTATGAAGGATCCGGGAGCGTTTCGATCCACCACCCATCCCTCCGGCGCCGGCGTATCCGCTGTCGCTGAGGTTATATTCCCCAGCAGCATGGCTATCGCAAGAAATGACGCAAAAATTTTTTTCATCTTTTTCCTTTCTGACCAGCAAATTTGAATTCATGAATGATTTATAGAATAATCTTTCGTTATGTGACGATTGTAATGGCCTGCGGAGCCAATGTCAACAGGAAATGCTTCCCTGACAGGAGGTGAAAATCTGTATGGATGATCGTGTCATCGGAGAAAACTTCTTTTCTGTTTTCAAAGCAGAGCGAAGCTGCTGGGGCAAACCAACTATATCCCAAACCCGGCAGGATGACGGATCAAAACATCCCTGCTTCTTCTTCCCGCACCTCCACCGGAAACAGAATCAGGAGTGACGCTGTTGTCATTGCGCCACTCCTGATGAAACCAAATACGCCGGGATCAAAGATATTCTTTGCAGAGTACCAAACGATTTTTCGCAATAAATTTCATTTTTGCTGTCAGATGAGGATGGTCCTTAAATCCAGCTGCTCCACAATCTGCTTCATCTCTTCGAAGGTACAGCCAGTGGCGTAGATGTTGACGGACTTGTATCCATTTGCGGCGGAACACCAGATTTGACCATCGTATTCCTGCATCAGCACCTCCACATTGTCTTTGGTGAGGTAAATCTCTCCCCGGTCATAGGCGCTGTTGAGGATATATTGCACCTCCTGTCCCCGGTCAAAAAAGGTGTTGTACTCGTAGGAGAGGGAAAAGCGCTTTCCTTCCTGAGGAATATAACCCAAATGGGTTTTGACCCACAACAGTTCGTTTTCCTCCCGGGAACGGCACAGGACCACAATCTGGCCCCCTTCCATGGGCGTCATTTGCTCCGCTAGGAAGGAGAGATCCCAATCCAGCAGACCGTCCACAACAATCTGCTCCGCATATTCCGCCGCGGTGCGATATTCGGTCACAACATCTCCATAAAAGGACTCCTCGCAGCTGCGAATGATCCGCCGCTCCCAGCCGTCCTGGGCATAGGTCCCCTTCTCCTGAGAAAGGACTGTTTCCTCCCCCAATAAGCCCTTCTCCATCGCACGGGAAACGTATTGGGAAGGTGTTTCCAGTTCCTCATTTTCCTCGGCTGAGCCAGGAACAGCGCAGGAGACCGCCGAATCAGGATGATCGGCAGATTGTTTTTCCGTCAGCGCCTCCAGGGAATCAAAGAAAAAGATTTCCCGGTGGTTCAGCACATAATCTACGGCAAAAGCGGTCAGTGTCAAAAAGGCGGCTGCCAGTGCGGCTGCAATCAGCAGGGTGCGAGCGTTTTTTTTGGCCCCGCTTTTGGGGGGCGTTTTGGGAGTAGCTGCCATTTTCAAAACCTCCTCCAGGGTGTGAGGGGAGGCATGGAGCGGGGAAAAGGCCCGCTGGATCTCTTGTTTCATACAGATGCCTCCTCCGACAAATATTTTTTCAGTTGTTGACGTGCGCGTCTTAGGCGGGTGCCCACAGTTCCCTGAGGCAGCTGGAGCAAACCAGCGATTTCCCTGATGTCATATCCTTCATAATAATAAAGATAGATGACCACACGATATTTGGCCTCCAGCGCCATCACCGCCTCCAGCAGTTCGCCGGAGCGGGGATCCTGGAAGGGGAGAGCGCCGATATAGGAAGAGAGATCCTCCACCTTTCGCCAGGGGGAACGCCAGTATTTTTTACATTCGTTGAGGGTAACGCGGATCAGCCAGTGCTTGACATGATCTTCTCCCTGAAACTCCCCGTCCCATTGGTACAGCCGCAGCAGAACGGTTTGGGTGATGTCGTCGGCGTCCGCCTGACTTTTCAGGCAGCTGAAGGCCAGCCGGAAGATCATATCCATATATTTCTGCGCCCAGGAAAGAAATTGTTCTTGTTTGACCATAGGCCCGACTCCTTATGAAAAGCTTTTCATCCATCATATCCATGAGGGAGCAAATTTTTTTCACTCATCTCTCCATCCTATCATAAAAATTTCCCCGAGACCACAGGAAGGCGCTTCCGCCCATCAGGCACAGAAATCTGTCCGAGAGGGGAGTAAAAGCGGCGCTCTGTTTGTTTGATTGGAAAAACAAGGTTCAAAAGCTGCGAAAGGCAGGCTTTTTTTGAATTTTGCGTCAAGAAAAAGTTTCATATTCTCCGTTGGTTCTGTCAACAATTCTGAAAAGAGCATAGAATATGCAGGAATCTAAAAAAATATCTTGCAAAATATTGTCGTATCCACTACAATAGGGAAAACGACTTTCAAGAGGAGCGGTGTTAGGATGGAACCGATGCGTCAGATGAGAACGGCCCAACTGGAAAAAATGTTGGCGGAGCTGCGGCAGCAGTATGAGGGATTTCAAAAACAGAACCTTTCCCTCGATATGTCCCGGGGCAAACCCAACGGAGATCAGCTGGATCTGGCGGCGGGGATGCTGGACACCCTGACCAGCGCCAGAGGCGCTTTTTCAGACAGCGGGATCGATTGCCGCAATTATGGCGCCCTCACCGGGATCCCGGAGGCCAGAAGAATGATGGCGGAGATGCTGGGTGTGGAGGAGGACGAAGTGATCGTCGGCGGCAACTCCAGCCTGAATCTGATGTTTGATACCGTCTCCCGGGCGCTGAATCTGGGGGTGTATGGCTCTGATAAGCCCTGGTGCAAGGAACCGGAGATCAAGTTCCTGTGTCCCGCCCCTGGCTATGACCGCCATTTCGCCATCTGCCAGCATTTTGGCATCAAGATGATTACGATCCCCATGGGGCCGGAGGGGCCGGATATGGACCTGGTGGAGGAGTATGTCAACAACGATCCCGCGGTGAAAGGAATCTGGTGTGTCCCCAAATATTCCAACCCCACCGGCGTCACCTATTCCAAGCGGACGGTGGAACGCTTTTCCCGCCTCTGTCCTGCGGCCCGGGATTTCCGCATCTTTTGGGATAACGCTTATTGCATCCATTCCTTCCGGGGGGAGGATGAAGAGCTGACCGATCTGTTCCAGCTGCTCAAGCAGCGGGGCAAGGAGAACATGATCTTCATTTTCGGTTCCACCTCCAAGATCTCCTTTGCCGGCGCGGGCCTGGCGGCCATGGCAGGTTCCCGGGCCAATATCCGCCTGACGGAGCAGCAGCTGTCTATCCAAACCATTGGTTACGACAAGATCACCCAGCTGATGCACGTGCGGTATTTCGGCAGCTTCCAGGGGATGAAGGAACATATGAAAAAGCACGCTGCGCTGCTGGCTCCCAAGTTTGCCGCCGTGGAGGAGATTCTTGCCCGGGAGCTGAACGGTTTGGAGATCGCCACCTGGACCGATCCCACCGGAGGTTATTTCATCTCTCTGGACACTCTGGAAAATTGCGCCAAGCGGACCGTGCAGCTGTGTGCCGAGGCGGGGGTTAAGCTGACCGGCGCGGGGGCCACTTACCCCTATGGCATCGATCCCTATGATAAGAACATCCGCATCGCCCCCACCTATCCCTCGGTGGAAGAACTGAGAAAGGCCACGGAGCTGCTCTGCCTGTGTGTAAAGATCGCCTCAGCGGAGTATTACCTCACCATCAGCATTTGAGAAAATCTTCCACAGCAATACAAAAGCCCATGACGCAGACGGCAGAAAGCAATCTCTGCTGCCTGCGTTTTTGTATTTTCACGTCCGCAACCTGCAGAGAAAGGCGGCGGACCGCCTGTTTGGGAGAAAATCCATGCCGGGAGGAAAAAATCTGCGTCTTCTCTGTGATTTTTATGGTTTTAAGTTGACTTTCTCAGCCGGCTGTCCTATAATAGGCCACATAATCGCCTGGATCAAACAGGCTTTTCTTTTTTGTCCAGGAATCATTTTTGTTCCATGGGAGGGCTGCGGTCGTTCCGTGGGGCAGACAGAGGAGGATTGTCAATGAAAAAAGCGAAAAAATGGCCTTTTTTCGTGGCGGCAGCGTTGATTCTGGTTGTCGCCTACCTGACGATGTTCGGCTTGACCATCGGCGGCGAGACCTATGTCAAGGGCGCTGACACCATTCGCTGGGGCATCGACATCAGGGGCGGCGTGGACGCTACCTTCACCCCCGCCGACGGCTACGACGCAACGGAGGAGGAGATGCGCTCCGCTGAGTCCATTATGGAGATCCGCCTGGTGGCCCGGGGCATCACCGACTATGAGGTATATACCGATACCTCTACAGACCGGATCATCGTCCGGTTCCCCTGGAAGGTGGGGGAAACCGAATTCGACCCGGAACAGGCCATCAAGGAGCTGGGAGATACCGCTATGCTCACCTTCCGGGAAGGCCTGACGGTGGATGAGCAGGGAAATCCCACCGGTACAGTGGTGCTGGAAGGAAAGGACCTGGTCAGCGCTCAGGTGGCGGTCATCCGGGATGAGTATGGAGTCAGCCGTCCCGTAGTGGAATTCCAGCTGACCGACGAAGGCAAAACCAAGTTTGCGGAGGCCACCGAAAGAAACCTGGGCAAGATTATTTCCATCTGGATGGACAATACGCTCATTTCCTTCCCCACCGTCAACAGCGTCATCAGCCAGGGAGAGGGAATGATTGAAGGAAACTTTACGGTTGAGTCCGCTCAGGATTTGGCGGAGAAGATCAATGGCGGTGCGCTGCCTTTTAAGATGACCACCGAGAATTACAGCTCCATTTCTCCCACCCTGGGGCTCAACGCCAAGGACGCCATGGTGAGCGCCGGCATCATCGCTTTCGCCCTGGTGTGTCTGTATATGATTCTCTATTACCGGCTGCCTGGTTTTGTGGCAGTGTTCGCGCTGATCGGACAGGTGGTATTTATGGTTGGAGCGGTTACCCGGATTTTCCCGGCTTATGACTCCTTCACCTTGACTCTGCCTGGTATCGCGGGTATCATTTTGGGGATCGGCATGGGCGTGGACGCCAACATCATTTCCGCTGAACGGATCAAAGAGGAAATCCGCAGCGGCAAGACGGTGGACGGCGCTGTCAGCCAGGGCTTTGAACGGGCGTTTTCCGCCATTCTGGACGGCAACGTGACGGTAATTATCGTGGCGGTGATCCTGATGGGCGCCTTTGGCCCACCGGACAGCATCTGCGTGAAGCTGCTCAGACCGGTCTTCTTCATGTTTGGACAGGCCACTGCCGGTTCCATTTATTCCTTCGGCTATACGCTGCTGATGGGCGTGGTGGCCAACATGATTATGGGCGTATATCTCTCCCGGCTGATGCTCCGGTCTGTTTCTCAGCTGAAGTGTTTCAGAAAACCCTGGTTCTATGGAGGTGCGAAAAATGTTTGACTTTATTGGAAACAGAAAAATCTTTTTCGGCATCTCTCTGGGCTTGTTGGCCCTGTGCCTGGTGTTTTGCCTGACGCTGGGGGTGGAGCTGGACATCCAGTTCAAGGGCGGTTCCATGATGACCTATTCCTACACCGGCACGGTGGAGCCTTCTGCCATTGAGAGCGCGGTGCAGGAACTGACTGGCAGCGTCACTTCCGTCCAAACCGGAAGCACCGCCGGTACCGGTATGACCACCTTCACCATCTCTCTGGCCCAGAAGCAGGGGGTGGATGCGGATACCCAGTCCGCCATCACCGCCAAGCTGGAGGAAATGTATCCGGACGCCAATCTGGAGACGCTGAGCATCAACAATGTGGACGCCACCATTGGAAAGGAATTTTTCCTCAAGTCCATTTTGGCCGTTCTTCTGGCATCGGTTCTGATGGTGGTGTATATCGCCTGGCGGTTCCGGAATATCGGCGGATGGTCTGCCGGTGTGATGGCGATGCTGGCGCTGCTCCACGATGTGCTGATGGTGTTTGCGATCTTTGTCTTCCTGCGGATTCCTCTCAATGACAGCTTTATTGCGGTGGTTCTCACCATTCTGGGCTATTCCCTCAACGATACCATCGTCATCTATGACCGGATCCGGGAAAACGAGCGTCTGGTGGGGAAAAAGACTCCTCTTCCCCAGCTGGTGAACACCTCGATCAATCAGTCTCTGGGACGGGCATTTGGCACCTCTTTTGCGACGGTGCTGTCCATGATCGTGGTGGCTGTGGTTGCTTGGATGTACGATATGACCAGCATCATCACCTTTGCTGTTCCCATGATCGCCGGTATCGTTTCCGGCCTTTATTCCTCCGTTTGCATCACCGGTCCCCTGTGGGTCTGGTGGGAAGGCAAGCATCCTTCCAAAAAGCGGATGGCGTGAAAATTTGAAATTTGTCAGGGACGGGTTCTTCGGGATCCGTCCCTTTTCCGTTCCATGGTGCGATAAAGGCCCTCCGGAAGAGAAGGAGAGATCCTCCAGCTGTTAAGAAGCAGAGAGCGGCGGCAGCGTTGGTTGTTCTGCCACAGATTTTCTGGCCAGAAGAAAAGCCGCCCCCTTTTCATCAGTGGGAAGCGGCCGGATTTCTTTCTGTTTTCTGGAGCGGCGGGTCGCAGAGATAGAATTCTGTTTCTGAAACTTTGTGGCGGAGTCAGGCGGTTCAGATGATTTGATAATACTTATCCTCTGTTTGCCGCGCTGTTGGATCTTCTTTTTACAATCTTAAATTTACCATCTTTACCATGCGGAACCGATCCGAAATTTCCATGCTGACCTTCGTGGACAGCTTCAAACCGGTTCTGGGGATGTGG
Organism: uncultured Oscillospiraceae bacterium; assembly: GCA_949298535.1. GTDB lineage: Bacteria > Bacillota > Clostridia > Oscillospirales > Ruminococcaceae > Angelakisella. The sequence goes on along the minus strand of CASFXA010000085.1, from coordinate 17,152 downwards.
CGATAGTAGGGTTCTTCAGACAAAACCCTGACCCCGCCGCCGATTTTGCTGGCCAGCTCCGACGCTGAATCCACATAGAAGACCATTTGAGCGTCTCCGTGGCCCAGCTGCTTCATATACTTCTTCCGCATCATGGCCATGCCGCCTTTGCTCACAGCGTCAAAGATCAGTTCCATCTCTCCAAATTCTGAAAGCATCCCCAGAAGTTCCATCACCTTGGTTTCGGAAAAATAGTGGAACAGGCCGCCGGCGGTGACCAGGATGGGAGCCTGCGGCACATCTGTGCGGATCTGTCTGATCCAGTTTCCGGCAAAGGCGTCTCCGGCGAGATAGATTTCCCGCTCCGGCTCCGGCAGCAGCTCCCTGCGGTATTCCACCACAGGGGGCAGATCCAGGGCATACCAGCGGGTTCTTCCGTTGTCGCAGCGGTAGCAGGCCGTCTCCAGGCCGCAGCCAAGCTGGACGATCACGCCATCCTGTCTGCGCTCCAGGAACGCCCGGATGAATCGGTCCATATTGGCGGAACGGACGGCGGAGGCCAGCAGGGCGTACTGGCTCAGGCGGTTTTGTTCCAGCAGCCCGGGGGGCAATTTCTTCTTCAGTTCCAACGCCTTGTTGTCGAATAAAATCTCCGGGCAGTGTTCACTGGCATAGATTCTGCCCAGCATGGGTACGAAAAGGGTATCTTCTATGACGCCTAATTTTGACATAACCATCCCTCCTGGGCTGGAGAATCACTTCCGGCCAGCAAGAAGCCTGGAGGATCCCAGCATCATCATGGCGGCCCGGCGGCGGGAGCCGAAGGCCTCCTCCGCAGTATCAATGAGCCGGACTTCCTGATAGCCCATCTCCCGAAGCGTTTGGGCGAAGGCGTCCATATCGCCGTACAGATTTGACTTCATATCATCGTTGAGGGCGAAGACGCCGCCTTTTTTCAGTACCCGCAGGCTCTCCAACAGCAGCTTGTGCATATCGGATCCCATGATATTGTGATAGACATAGTTGCTGATAACGGCGTCAAAGCTCTCGTTGGGAAAATCCAAATGGTTGGCATCGCCATGTTGGAATACGCATCGGGCGGCGACGCCTTCGCTGGCAGCGTTTTGCTCACAGAGAGCTTTGCTGTAATGGTACACGGCGCCCCAGCAGTCTATGCCGGTGACCTTTGTCTCCGGCCAGGTCAGGGCCGCCCGAATCGACAGTGCCCCGGAGCCGCAGCCCACTTCCAAAAGGGTGCCTTGACCATCATAGTCCAGATGAGAGAGGACGATACGGTGGACCTGCTCCATCATTCCGCCGCCGCCAAAGGCATACTGACGCCTGATCCATGTGATCCAGATCAACAGGGCCGCCAGCACCGCCGCAGCAGCAGAAAACAGAACGCCGGGAACCGTGCTGTGGAGCACAGAAAAGGAGAGTGCGGCCAAAATCACGGCCAGAGCCGTGATGCCGCCGATGATGCAGAATACCGGATTGGACATCCAGCTTCTATAATCCTCGCCGTGGGCGCCAAGGCGGATATTTTCCAATCCGGATTTGTTTTGTTCCATTGTTAGGACCTCCTTGTATCATAAATTGGCCGGAAGCAAAGTTTCCCCTGAGCCGCAGCCATCAATGGGCAGATCAAAAAGCGGCCGGCAGGACATCGCTTTTCATCTGCGTCTCCAATTTGCGGAAAGGGAATCTGCGGTTCCGGGGTGGCTATGGAGCAGGTGCGGTTAGCTGATGCTAACTACGTTTCTACTATAACTCATTTCCCACCCAAAATCAATCCGCCCCAAGAAAAATTTTTCCCTGCCGTCTCTGGGAAAAAAGTTCTCCGTTCCGAACCGCGCCTGATCGCCTCAGAACGGTGTCCGGGGCCTGGTGATCAATTTGCCGGTTGGGCCGTTTATTTTTCCGGACAAAGCGTCCCAGCACCGCTGAAAAAGCGGCCGGCATCTGTAAAATCTCATCCTGAAACCGGAGGACAAGTTGGCGCAGGGGGACCGGAACGCCAGAAAGCATCTTCCTGATGTCTTTCACCGGCGATGATGTCCCTTTTGAGGCGGATGCAACAGAATCCCCCGGCTTTGTTCCGGGGGATTTTCAGGGAAAGGGGGTCATCCTTTTTTCACATCCCGAAGATTTTACCTCCGTTTCCAGGATGGAATATTGATGGCCCCTGGCTTTTAAAGCGGTTTCTGCTGACAGTATTCTCCTGCTGGTTCTGTTTGATATTCTGCTCTACGGGGTATGACTGACAGATTCAAAAGTCACATTCTCCAGCCGCAGGAAGATGATCCCGCGATCTTCCTGGGAGCGGTCTGCCTGGAATTCCCCCACAACCGTTACTTCTGATTCAGAGGGCGGGTAATCCTGGGGATAAGAGAAGCCTTCCGGCAGGATCAGATTAAAGCCCTGAGCGCAGCAGGCTGTGGCATCCTGCACCACTACCCCACAGTGGACCTCGGCGGTTTCCGGGTCCGGATATACGATCAATATTCCGGTGATGCGGATGATTTTTCCAATGTAATTGTCCGGTGACATCATCATGTTAAAAACCTCTGCATAAACCATGGTGCTGCTGAGCGTGGTCAGGTCCACATCCACTGATGGGGCAGAAGGCCGCGCCAAATTCAGTTCCGGATCGCCGGGGGAGCTGTCCTTTTCTTTCCTGTTGGGGTTTGAGCCGGTGGAGGAAGAATCCTGGCTGTTTTCCAATGCCTCATCAGATGCCGGGGAGGGGACGGATCCTTCATTTTCATCGGAACCCCCATTTTCTCTCTGCGGTTCCATCAGTGCCGTGCTGGCCGGCGGAGGCGTTGTGTGGGATAGGGTCATGGGACCCTCTCCGCTGCAGGCGGTGTGGGTCAGAACGATAGCGGCGGCCAGAACATACAGGATTTGTCGTTTCACAGGCGATCTCCTTCCAATCCGTCCCAAAAGGGAACAGAAGATAAAGAGCAGGATTTCTGCCGCGACGATGGTGGATCCTACCGGCGTACCGGCCAGAATGGAGATGAGGATTCCAAAGGCGGCGCAGCAGACGGAGAAAACAGCAGCGCAAACGGTAACCGCCCGAAAACTTTTGAACAAGCGCATGGCGGACATGGCCGGAAAGGTTACCAGGGCAGAGATCAGCAAAGATCCCACCAGATTCATGGCCATCACAATGATTACCGCTGTCACCACGGCCAGAATCAGGTTGTATGTTTTGGTTTTGATTCCAGTGGCGGAGGCGAAGGTCTCGTCAAAGGTGATGGCGAAGATTTTATGGTAAAAGTAGCAGTACAGAAGCACCACCGCCACCGACAGCGCCGCGCACATCCAAACCTCCGTTTTGGTGAGGGTGAGGATAGAGGTGGAACCGAAGAGGGTGGTACAAACATCTCCTGTCAGGTTGGAGGAGGTGGAAAATACATTCATCATCAAATAGCCAACGGCCAGCGCTCCCACCGAGAGCATAGCCATGGCGGCATCCCCTTTGATCCTCCTGTTCCGGTCTGTACCCAGCAGCAGGATGGCGCACAGCACGGTTACTCCCATGACCAGGGGCATATCGTTGGTCAGGCTCAAAACAGAGGCTGCCGACATGGCGCCAAAGGCCACATGGGACAGTCCATCCCCAATGAAGGAAAATCGCCTCAGCACCAGTGTAATGCCCAGCAGGGAAGCGCATGAGGCCACCAACACCCCCACCACAAGGGCATACCGCACGAAGGGATAGGCCCAATATTGGACGAGCTTTTCAATCAGCGGCATCATGGGGTTTGGCCTCCTTTTTGTTCCGGATAGCGATGGCCGGGATTCAGTTGGAGGAAGGCCTCCCGGGTCCCAAAAAACGTCTGCTCTCCCAGATAGAGGATGTGACTGGCATAGCGAAGCGCGGCGCCTGTATCATGGGAGATCATCAGGATGGTCATATGCTCTTTTTCATTGAGCTGGGCGATGATCCGGTACAGCTCCCGGCTGGACGGGGGATCCAGACCGGCCACCGGCTCATCCAGGAGCAGCATCTTCCGGGCAGCGCACAGAGCCCGGGCCAGCAGCACCCGCTGCTGCTGGCCTCCTGACAGCTCCCGGTAGCAGCGTTTGGAGAATGGTTCCAGATCCATGCGCCGGAGGGACTGCCGGGCCAGTTCCTTTTCCGCCTTTGTGTAAAAGGGACGCAGGCCGCACCGGCTTTGACAGCCGGATAAAGCCACCTCCCAGACGGTGGCGGGAAAATCCCGCTGGGCTTGAGTCTGTTGGGGCAGGTACCCAATCTCATTGGCGCGCACGCCGCCGCTCAGGGTGACGGAACCCTCCAGAGGCGCCATCAATCCCAGGATGGTTTTCATCAGGGTGGATTTTCCGGCGCCGTTTTCCCCCAGGATGTAGAGATAGTCGCCGGTATGGACGGTAAAGCTCAGATCCCGCACCAGAGCGGAATCATAGCCCAGGGCTAACCCCCGGCAGTTCATCTGGATCATGTGATGGCACTCCTCTCAGCCCAACGCGATTTTCAGTGTTTCCAGGTTTTGCTCCATTATGGAGAGATAGGTGGTTCCCGCCGCTGCATCATCGGCAGTTACTGACTGAATGGAGTTCAGCACGAGAATTTTCTGATTTTTCATTTTGGTATTGCTGACTACTGTCCGGGCAATATCGTGGGCAGCCCCTTCAATGGTCAGGACGCAGGGCAAAGACAACTCATCCACCTTGCCGGCCAGAAAGGCCACCGTTTCAAAACTGGCTTCCGTCTCCGCCGAGCAGCCGGAAAAGGCTGCGTAGTAGCTCAGTCCATAGTCGTCCACCAAATACCGGAAAGGGAAGCGGTCGGCAAAAAGCAGGGTGCGGTTGGAAGAGGCGTCCACAGCATCCTGATACTTTTGGTCCAGTTCGGTCAGCTTTTGGAGATAAACAGCGGCATTTTCCCCATAAGTATCCTTATGGTCCGGATCAATGGCGCCCAGGGCATCCGCGATGGTGCCGCAAAGTACCGCGGCATATTTCAGGGACAACCAGATGTGTTCATCCTTGTGAGGGGGGGTGAATTCTGGCGGACAATTGGAATCTTCATGATCTTCATGCCCATGACCATGTTCGTCATGATGTTCATGAGCATTCTCGTTATGATCTTCCTCTCCGTGATGGTGATGCTCACTTTCCTGCATCCCCTCCATCACTTCCTCCGTTTTTACGCCATCCCCCAGCACTTCCATCAGGTTTATCACCACCGGATCTGAATGGTCAGCGGCGGCCAGGGCGTCCTCAACCCAGAAGTCCGATTCCCCTCCTGTATAGAGGAATAAATCGCAGCCAGAGATGGCCACCATATCGTCAGCGGTGGGCTGAAAGCTGTGGAGATCCACGCCGTCATCCTGGAGCATCATCAGCTCCACATGGTCGATCTGGTCCCCCAAAATCTCCCGTACCCAGTCATATTCCGGAAAAATGGTGGTGACAATCCGCAGCTTTTGGCCATCTTTTTGGGGGCTGGCAGCGGTATGGCAGCCGGTCAGAGTTCCGGCGGCCAGCACAATAGAAAGGAAAAGGGAAATGATTTTTTTCATATCAGTCATAGAAGATCAAACCTCCGAATTCATACAGAAAAACTGAAAATGGGCGCAAAAATACAAGGGGGTCCGGGCGCAGGCCTGGAACATCTGCCCATAATGGCGGACGGATCCCCTTGTATCTGAGTTTTTGTTTAATTCAGCAGTTTTACCTTCTGTGAAACAGGCGAGGATGCAGAAAAGATCTCCTGTATCTTCGGAATGAGCGGCAGGGCAAATAAGCAGGGCATGACAATGCCGGCGGCTGCCGTGTGGACCGTGGAAAGCTGGTCCAGCAGCTGTTGACAGGCCTGGATCTGATGACAGATGGCACAATGCTCTCCGGAACAATGGTGGTCGGCTTCAGTGATGACAAAAAGCAGAGAGAAGATGAGGGCGAATACCAGCAATACCGCCGCGCAGGCTGCGGCAAGACGCATTTTTTTGGCCATATTCTTCTCCCTCCTTTGGAATCTGTACAGTGATGTTATGCCTGGCGACAGTGATGGCAAACGCCGTACAAAACAGTATGAAGAAGATCCAGTTCAAAGCCGTCCAGTTCTGACATGGCGCGGGTCAATTGCGAGGTGTGTTCCGCATCCATGTGAAAGGTCTTTCCGCAGCGGGTACAGGACATATGCAGATGAGTCTGACAGGCCGACGTCCCCATATACTGGTAATAGACTCCCCGGTCACCCGGTTTTACAGACTTGCGGATCAGCCCTTCCCCTTCCAGCTGGGAAAGATTTCGGTAGACGGCGCTGAGACTGATTTGCTGTGCGCACAACTCTTGAGCGATCTGCTGCACGGACAGCGTCTGATCTGGATGCTGCTGCAAAAAAGCAATCAAAAGCTCTCTCTGCCGGGTATCGTACCTTTTCATGGGCACGCCTCCTAAAATTTGCGAATAATTCGCAAATTAGAATATCATAACGGGATCATTCTGTCAAGAGACATTTCCCTGTCTGTGAAGCGCATTTATGTCTTGAAAAGAGGGGAAAATAGTTTATCCACACCACAGGAACAAAATCCGGTTTGAATGTGGACTTGCTGTGGAATGTATTCTGTGGTCTCCTGTGATTAGCGAAAGCTAATTCAACAATCGTCCAAGGCGGAGATACGATGGATAATAAACAATTTTGGGATCGTTTTGCAAAATATGATTCGGGTTTTATAGGCCGCTCAGAGGGGACCTGTCAGCGGATTTGCGAACGGATACGGCCCTTCCTGAATCAAAATATGAATGTGTTGGAGCTGGCCTGTGGAACAGGCCGGCTATCGCTTCCGCTGTCGCCATCTGTACGCAGCTGGGAAGCAACCGACTTTTCCTTTGAAATGATTGAGCAGGCAAAAAAGCGGCCCCGCCCCTCAAGGCTCCACTTTTCTGTCCAGGACGCTGCCGGGCTGCCCTATGGGCCGGAGAGCTTCGACGCGGTGATGATCTCCAACGCGCTTCATGTGATGCCGCACCCGGAGAAGGCGCTGGGAGAGGTCTGGCGTGTGCTGAAACCTGACGGCTGGCTTTTTGCCCCCACTTTTGTCTGGGGCAAAGGGCGTTGGGCCGGCTTCCGGCTCAGGGTTATGGGTCTGTTTGGCTTTCAGGTCTATCACGCATGGAATACGGAGCAATTGGTGACATATTTGTCTGAGAGGGGATATTCCATTGTGAGCCATCAGCTATTGGGCAGCAAATTGGCTCCGCTTTGCTGCCTGATTGCAAAAAAATCCCGGCAAAATGGATAATGGTCCAGTGGTCCGCCTTCTTTGGCCCCTGGTTGGATCAGGAGAGAAAAAGCGGACCAATCCATTATTCTGGCCCATTTGATGATGAAATCTTCCCTGAAGGGCTGTGCGGCCGCGGATCGAAAAACAGTTTCGCCGGCTGCTATGGGCCAGAGGACATACCGGATGCTGTATCAAGTGATAAAGGCGCGCTTCCGGATGTTTTCGCATTTTCCTGGTTCTGGGCAGGATCAGTATAATGGCGTCAATGGTTCGCCGCGTTGCAAATGATCGATGTTTTGAAGAAGAACGTCCAGGTATTTTTCCTTGGTGGTGAATTCGGTCACGCCATTGACAGAAAGATAAAGCTGCAGGGTGGGTCCTTCCAGCAGCCGCACCTGGTCTGGTTGGCGTCCATCCGCGTAGCGGTAGGTGATGGTGAGAAGCGTGTTTTCATTCTCAGGCGGTTGTGGCAGATAATTTTCGCCGGGGATTCCCACCAGACACTGATACAGCTCCTTGAAAGCGTTGGGATCGATGGTGTTTTGGGCTTCGTCTGTTACGGCCAGGTCTCCATTGGAGGAAAAGGCAAGGGTATATTCTTTGGAAAGTTCCGCTGTTTGGATTTGTACAGAGGACACCTCCTGGATATAGGGCAGCAGCAGCAAACGGGATACGATGTCTTCATATTGAAGCTCCAGCCAGGGCAGTTTTTCCACAGATACCTGATAGATCACCGGTTCTCCCTCCTGCCGCAAAAAAACAGACCCATCCTGAGGAGCGGAACAAAGAAGATGGCAGTAAAACAGCGTTTCTCCATCCCTCCAGGTAAATTCCGCGGTGGAGTAGGGAAGCTCCAGGCCATAGTCTGCCAATTCTTCTCCGTCGGCAGAGAGCGTGAGGGCCTTGTCGGCGGTAATGGAAAGCAGCGCTGCCAAAGCGTCTCCTGCCTTGCTGTAATCCAGGGGATACTGATGATGTGAAATCAGGACCATACTTTGACTGGGACCGGCGGAACTTTGGCTTTCCGGGTAACCCAATTGGATAGGTTCAGGCCGCGCAGTGCCGCCCAATACAATGGAATCGGGAAACGCTTGACTTGGAGCGGTTGTAATTTCCAGGGAAATGAAATCCAAATAAGATTTGAAACAAACTTCGCTCCCTTCCAGTAACCACACCGTATCGTCTTCGTCGATCATGGCATATCTGGCGTTGGTTCCCGGGGCGGGTATGCCGATGAAAATGGTGGTTTCGCTGGAATCGTCGAAGAGAAGATTCACAACAGCGGCGGGGGAGAGAAGGCCATACTGAGAGAAATCTTCCCCTGATTCCGCCATGGGCTGTCCGGATAAGGAAAGCAGTTGTGCCGCGCAGTGGTTCATGGCCTCCTGATCCTGATAACGAAGTTCCCCCTGTTCCATCTGCCACTGCCCCTCCCTCAGGGAGAGGGAGAACCCATTTTGTTCGTTGCTTACAGATATTTGTTTCAGCTGTTGTTTTTGGTCCAGGGTAAACAGAGGCTGCGAAACGGGTCCCTCTTCCTGGGGAACCTGCCAACCAAACAGAAAATAAAGTGCGCCTGCAAGAAGTGCCACTACGATCGCAAGCAAGACCAATAAACGATAGATCCTTCCCATCGCGCTTCCCCTTTCTTAAACTCAGCGGTTTTTACGGCGCAGCCAAACCAATATGCCTGCCAGCAAAATGCAGCCAGGCAACACCAGAATCAATCCTCCGCTCAGGCGCAGGAAGGCAGCGCGGCTGATATTGAAGCGCCCGGAGGACAGCTCCTTGGGTTCCAGCCAAAGGGGATCGGTTTTATCAGTCACTTCCGCAAGGGTGGAAACCAGGTATTGCTGATTTGCGACAGAGTTGCTTTGAAGGGATGCGGCATCAAAAAAACCGGAGGCGGAATAGGCCAAAATGCCGCTTGTTAAAGGCAAGGTCCCTTCATATTTGGTGTAGCTGCTGCGGATCAGAGCGGGATGGCTTTGCAGCTGCGCGGAAGAAGGCTGCCAGTCTGCGGGGGCATCTGTGGGAATAACACAGCTCTGGGGAGAATATTCCAGCAGAACGGCGGTTTCACAAGCCCCCTGACGGTCAAACAGTACGGACATCTCTCTGCCGAATGGGCTGAGGACCCCGTTGGAGTTTGACAGATTGGAACGGTAATCCTCGGAGACGTAATCAGCCAGACAGAGGTAGGGCGAGTTGCCCAAATAACATTGGGGATCGGTTTCCAAAACAATGCCGTCTCCCACAGCGATTCCCCACTGGGAAAGATATTGATCCAACTGGGGCGTTACGGCGGTTGGAAGGGGGGCATAAAACAGGAAGCGGTCATACTGTTCTCCGTTGCGGAGAAATTCGTCCAGCTTTTTTATTTGCTCCGCATCCAAATCCCATTGAGGGGCGAGGAGGAAAGCGGCTCGGGCGCTGGTGTCCAAAGTATCGGTAACAAGGTTTTGCGTTTCTGCCCGGTACCCATTGCGCTCCAGCAGCTGAATCAATTGGGAGGAATAGGTTTCCTCCTGGCCGGTCAGGAGCAGAAGTTTAGGCTCCTCAGCAGCCGTTGCCCGCATGATGGCAGTGGTGATTTCCTGTTCCGCTTTGGAGGAGAGGATATACTGCACACCGGTGTATTGATCGTAACCCAGATTAAAGAAGGAGAGCAAATCTGTTTTCACCGATTTTTCTCCGCAGGTGACGATCACGTCATCGGCCGAGAGCTCCAGCTGCGGATATTGGGTGAGAATACCAGGATTTACTGTAGGATCCACATAGGAGAGGGAAATATGATTGCCGTACCGAACATATTGCTCCAGGATATTTTTTACCTGACTGTAGTAGCTGCCGCTTTTTTCCAGGCGGTCAGGGTTGGTCAGAACGGTAATGGACAGCGGCTGCTGAATTTGTGAAAGATATTCCACCGTCTCCTGGGAAAGGGAAAAGGCCTGGTTATCCGTGAGGTCCCAAGCGAGGGGGAATTTTTCACACAATACAGAGGCCGTCAGGTTCAGCAGGATGTAAACCAGCAATGTTGCGGCCAGGACAAGAAGGGAAACGCCTTGAAACTTTTGCAGGGAGAGAGCGGCTTTGTTTTTCATGATTTTTTCCTCCCGTTATTTCCAGCGTCGTCTTTCAAATACACCAACAGTTAAGAAAAGGAAGAGAAATGTTGTGCTCAGAAAGAAGATGACGTCCTCCAGAGGGAGAATTCCCTGTGTGAATTTAGAATAGTGCCTGTTAAAGGAAAGAAAACGCAGGATCTCCTGCAAAACAGGTTGGGCCACCATGGAAACTGCGGCGTCGGTAATCAGAAGGAACAATCCAATGGCAAAGCTGCCAATGGCGGCAACCACCTGACTTTCCGTCAGGGAAGAAATAAAGGTTCCCATGGCGGTCAGCGCTGCGCCCAGTAAAAGGAGCCCCACCAGATTTCCAGCCAGTGTTGGCCAATCAGGGGAGGAGAGAGCGCTCAGGATTGCGCCTAAGAGGAAAAAAACAGAGCTGCCAGCGGCAAATATGGCCAAAGCTGCGCCGAATTTTCCAAAAACTAAGCCGCACAGACTTAAAGGAGCCGTCAAAAGCAGTTGATCGGTTTTATTTTTGCGGTCCTCGCTTAAAAGCCGCATGGTGAGGACAGGGATGAGGAAAATGCAGATTAGAAACAGATTGGAAAACACGGCGGATAATTCGACGCTTCCGCTGAGCAGGCAGTATCCGCTGAAATAAAATCCCGCGAAGAAGAGAAAAACCGTAAGGTAAATGAACCCCACAGGGGTGGTAAAATAATTTCGCAATTCCCGCAAAAAGACAGCTTTCATGACGCTCATTCCTCCTGATGTTCCATGGTTCCTGAAATCAGGGAGATAAAAATGTCTTCCAATGTTGTGGCGGCCCTTGACAGCCCCATGATGGGCAATTGCTGGGCGCAGGCCTGGTGAAATAGTTCCAGACGGATGTCTGCCAGGGGCTCCTGCTCCACAGCGTATTCATAAACTCCATCCTCAATCATGATTCCGGCGGCAACAGATGTGGTTCCTTTTAAAGAGAGCAGCATCTGCCGTCCTTTTTGTTCATCTCCTTCCAGGGAAACCTTGAGCCGCTGCTGGAAAGGGGAGCGATTTGTCAGTTCCAGGGCGGATCCATCTGCGATCAGTTTCCCGTGATGGATGATGAGAATACGGCTGCACAGCGCCTGCACCTCCGAAAGAATATGGGAGGAAAGGATAACCGTATGTTTTTTCCCCAACATTCGGATCAGCTCCCGAATCTCCACGACTTGTTTGGGATCCAACCCCACGGTAGGTTCGTCCAGAATAATCAGATCGGGGAATCCGATCATGGCCTGTGCAATGCCGACCCGCTGCTGATAGCCCTTTGAAAGGTTTTTGATGATGCGGTCAGTCATTTGATCCAGGCCCAACAGGCCGCAGATTTCCTGAAGGTGTTGTTTCCGCGGAAGAGAAACCTTTTTTAATTGGTAAACGAAACGCAGATATTCTCCAACGCTCATTTCCGGATATAAGGGAGGATGTTCCGGGAGATACCCGATTTTTTTCCGCGCTTCCAAAGGATTTTCCAGGATATTTTGTCCGTCAATAAAAATCTGTCCCGATGTAGAGGCCAAATATCCTGTAATCATATTCATTGCTGTGGATTTTCCGGCGCCATTTGTGCCCAGCAATCCCAAAATCTCTCCACGGTTTACGGCAAAGGTGACGTTTTCCACCGCCGTATTTCTGCCATATTTTTTGGTCAGCCCACATACTTCAAGAAGCATTTGAAATTCCCTCCCCGACACAAGTTGCGGCATGGGATCCCAAGGGTATCCGCAGCAGGATCTTGGTATCAGTATGAGGCCTTTCAGTTAAAATGTCAAGTAATGTAATATACAACATGACCGGCGCAGATATATGACCAGTGTGAAGAAATTGTGAAAGCAAAGAAAAAACTGAGCATAAGATACAAAAAAATCAAACTGATTTAAAGTATTTGGTACATTTATCTTGTCGATTTCCATGAAATCTTTTGTAGCAGTCCACAAAACGTCAAAATCTGTCTTGACAGTCATATGCTGGCAAAGTATCATAAGGTCATAACGTAGTTACCTTACAATGATTACGTTAAATAATTTAGGAGGTGGCTTATGAAAAAGGTACTCAGTCTCATGTTGACGGCAATGCTTCTTCTGGGCACGATGACTGCCTGCGGTTCACCATCCGCTTCGGCTCCGATCAATCCGGAGGCGGGAAACTCTCCTGCTTTGGAGGAGGACGGAACGGATTCCATTGGGGACGAGAACACCATTCGTTTTGTGATGTGGTCGGACACCTGCTGGGACGGTTTCCAAGCGATGGAGAAGGACTTTAACGAAAAACATCCGGAATACAATCTGGAAATCGAGATGAACAGTACTTATTGGGAGTTCATCAATGCCCGTCTCGCTGCCAACAATCTCCCGGATGTCTTTGATCTGCAGCCGGGAAACCGGACCTGGTCCATGGCCCGGGAGGGTCTGCTGTATGACCTGTCGGATCAGAAGTTTGTAGATATGCTCAGCGACAGCGTTAAATCCACCATCAGTTATGAGGACAAGGTGTATGCGTTCCCCATGGCAGTGTGTTATCTTGGCATTTTCTACAATAAGGACATCTTTGAGCAAGCTGGTATTGAATCTCCTCCCCAGACCCTCAGCGAATTCCGGGAAGCCTGCGAGAAGATTAAGGCTTTGGGGATTGCTCCTGTTGCCGTCTCCCACAATACTCAGTGGACGATCCACCATGAACTGACAGCAATGATCGGAACCGCGCTGGACGAAAAGATGCCTGACTTTGTGGAAGCGATGAACAGCGGCGAGGGCTCCTACGCTGATTGGCCCGAGGTCAATAACGCTCTGGAGCTGTTTGACATGATGTGCAAGGAGTACACCATTGACAAGCCGATGGACAGCGACTACTCCAATAAGATTGCGCAATTCGCCCAGGGAAATGCTGCAATGTATGTCAATGGCAGCTGGACCGTCATGGATGTTATGGCCATTAATCCGGATCTGCGTTTTGGCGTTTTTGCCTTCCCCCTGTCGGAAGATCCTGAGGATTGCAAGATGACTTGGGAGGCGGAGTTCTGCCAGGCATCTCCCGCCAATGTCAGAAATCCTGATGCCATCAGAGTATTCTATGACTATCTGGTGGAGCAGGACGGCGGATTGTATAACGTGGCGGAACTGCAGGGCAGAATCCCGGCCATTGATTATCCCATGCCCAGTGAAAAGCTGAGCGATACCTTTGAGGATGGAATGGCCATCGTCAATGCCGGCAAGACGGTGCCCTGGCTGCTGTATCAGATGCCGTTCGGCACAGAAGACGCCGACTGGCCGGTGGTTCAGGATTACGTCAACGGAAAGATGACCAGGGAGGAGCTGCTGTCCAAACTGGATTATGAATGGATTTCCCGCAATGACTTTTAACGATTGACAACGGCATTTAACGATTCCCTTTTAAGGCATGGGGCGGCAAACCGGAAAAAACCGGAAGAGGAGACAGCTGTATGCTGACAACTGGTTTCATGTTTGCCGCCCCGGCCTGCCTGCAGGGGATCACAGGATATTCAGGAGGAAGTGAGATGACTTCCATGAAGAAGAGTCTTTCTGATCAATGTTCCAGGGCATGGACCTATATTTTATTTATATTACCAGGAACCTTCCTGTACGTTTTATTCGTCTTGTTCCCGTTTTTTGGCGGGACAGTGGTAACTTCCTTTACAAAATGGAGCCCCCTGAAAAGAAGCTCTTTCTGGGTGGGCCTAAAAAATTATCAGGACATCTGGACGAATGAAAAATTCTTGGCCTCCTTTTCCGTTACGATCCGGTATATGCTGGTGGTGGTGATTATCACAAACCTGCTGGGCCTTTTGGTTGCGCTGCTTATTGAAGGGCTGAAAAGAGGAAAAAGCCTGTTCCGCAACGTGTATTTTATTCCCTATATCATCAGCCCTTATCTGGGAGGCTTTATCTGGCTGTTTATGTTCACCGCAGTATATCCGGAGATTGTAGGAAAGCTGGGATGGACCAATCTGGATATTAGCTGGTTCGGAAATGATGTTTCCGCCTTTTGGGCGGTCTCCATCGTTACCATTTGGCAGCAGCTGGGATTTATTGTGGTCATGTATATCGCGGGTCTGCAAACGGTGCCCCAGGATATTTTGGAGGCTTCCCTCATTGATGGAGCAACCGGATGGCAGCAGAAACTTTACATCACGATTCCGGCCATTGCCAATGTCATTACCATCAATCTGTTTCTTTCCATTACAAACGCCTTCCGTCAGTTTGACATTATTTACGCCATGACGAAGGGCGGTCCTGGTTATGCAACCAGGGTCACTACTATGGACATCTATATGACCGCCTTTTCGGACCAGGATTATGGGCTGGCCTGCGCCAAGGCAGTGGTGTTTATGGCGATGATTGTGGTCATCACCTTCCTCCAGCTGAAGCTGACAAGCCGTAAGGAGGTGGAGGTATGAAAGTTCGCCAACGGTTGCTGCAGGCAGTGACGATTGTATTTCTGGGCCTGTTGGGTCTGTTTGTCCTTTCGCCTATTTATTTTCTTGTCATCAATTCTCTCAAACCCTTCAGCGAAATTGTGACATCCTTCACCGCGCTTCCCAAGAATTTGACGTTTGATAACTATCCAATGGTTTGGGAGCGGATGCACTATGAGATCACTTTTCTCAATACGGCCTATCTCGCCCTGGGTTCAGCGGTTGTTACCATTATTTTCGGGGCGATGGCAGGCTATCGGTTGCAGAGAAGCAACAATCGCCTTTCCCGGTTTCTGCTGCTGTTTATCATCTGCGGTTTGATTATCCCCTTTCAGGTGATTATGGTGCCAATGACGCAGATGATGACCCAGATCCTGCAGCTGAACAATAATCTTCACGCCTTGATTTTCCTGTACGCGGGGCTGTATATGCCAACCTCGGTGTTTATTTTCCATGGCTTCAGCAAAACCATTCCCAGGGAACTGGATGAAGTTGCAATGATCGACGGCTCTGGCCCCTTCAGAACCTTTTTCCAGATTATTTTGCCCCTGCTGGCTCCGGCGATCAGTACGATGGCGGTTTTCACCGTTGTGTGGACCTGGAATGATTTGCTGGTTGCGATGCTGATGATTGATGATCAGGCATATATGACGCTGACCCGGCGGCAGGCGGCGTTTATCGGTTACTACAGCGGTTCTGAGTGGGATTTCTTTGTGACCAGCCTCTTCATGTCTTCGCTGCCCATTATGATTTTCTATGCGTGTCTGCAAAAGTATGTCCAAAAAGGCCTTGTTTCCGGCGCGGTAAAAGGATGAAAGAAAGGAATGAGAAAATCCATGTTTCCTACAGAGAGCAGATCTATCACATTGAACAATGGCGTACAGATGCCCCAATTGGGCTTGGGTGTGTGGCTGGCTAAAAATGGTCAGGAAACCTACAATGAGGTTCGGTGGGCGTTGGAAGCCGGTTACCGCAGCATTGATACGGCGGAGCTTTATGCCAACGAGGAAAGCGTGGGCCAGGCGATCCGGGACAGCGGACTGAATCGGGAAGAAGTTTTCCTTACCACAAAGGTGTGGAACACCAGTTTTGGCTATGAGAAAACATTGGCTTCTTTCCAGAGGAGTCTGGAGCTGCTGCAAACAGACTATGTGGATTTGTATTTGCTCCATTATCCAGTGGCAGGATTGTATCTGGATTCCTGGCGGGCGCTGGAGGAACTGTATCATCAAAAAAAGATCCGGGCGATCGGTGTGAGCAATTTCCACATCAATCATCTGGTGGATTTGCTGGAACACGCCCGGGTCCAGCCCGTGGTCAATCAAATTGAGCTCCATCCTTATCTGACCCAGAAGGAGCAGATCGCTTTCTGCAAGGACCATCATATCGCTGTAGAGGCTTGGTCTCCCATTGCCCAGGGCACCTGCCTCAAAGAGCCGGCGCTGCTTCAAATTGCCCGGAAATACGGCAAGTCCACTGCCCAGGTGGTTTTGCGCTGGGAGCTGCAGCAGGGAATTATCATTATTCCCAAGTCGGTCCATCAGAACAGGATCGTGGAAAATGCTCAAATTTTTGATTTTTCCCTGACGGACGGGGAAATGGCCGCCATTGACGGCCTCAATAAAAACGGGCGGATTGGACCGGAGCCGGATTCCTGGAGCGTGGAAAAGCAGTGTTTTCTGGGCTTTGATGATTGATGATGAAAACCGCCTGAAAGGGAAATGAGGAGAAAAATATGCTGCAAAAGACTAACCAGTATCAATCCTGCATCAGCGTAGATCTCAGATGCTTCGACAATACCCAACCGGATATGGGAGTCAAAAAATACCTGGAAAAGCTGGGTTTTATTCCCCATCGGATCTTCAATCATGAAACCTACATGGATCAGATCCATACCCATACAGGAGTGATTGACGACGGGTACCTGGCGCCTCAGTGGGTTTCGCAGCGGGCGGTTCCGGGGGCGCAAATCTGGACCAAACGACAGTTTAAAATGCTCATCGATCAGCTGCATCTTTGGGGGATCGAATTTTACCAGGGATGCGAGGCGGCCTGGAGCTGTTGGCCGGAATATGGCGAAATTAATAAATGCACCTATCTTTATGAGCATCTCCCGGAAACCTTTATTGTCAACCGCAACGGTATTACCACCGGAGAAGGGGGAATGGGAGGAATCAATCCTTTGCGCCGGTTTCAGGATGGCAGGCTTTATGAAGATTTGATTTTGCAGGACCTTTCCCGGTTTTTGGTGGATTATGAGTGCGATGGCTTCTTTGCCGCAGATGGATTTGTGGGTCTCGTGATCCCCCTGGAAAACGGCTGTTATGGGGATGATATGATCGAACAATTTACCGAATATACCGGTA
>CASFXA010000084.1 GCA_949298535.1 uncultured Oscillospiraceae bacterium | reverse complement strand
TCCCAGCAGCTCATATTTCCCCAACTTCCGGGCCTTTTCATCTGCTTTCTCGATAAGCCTTTGGAAAAAGCCGCCGCAGACCCCTTTTTTGGCCAGAAAGGTGACCACCTGCTTGGAAAACAGAATGAGGAAGGGCACAGGCAGAATATTTCCCAGCACCGAGATGGGATAAACCTGCCAGAAGTCCAACCCCATTGCTACTCCGGCGGGAATACCGCCCCGCAGCTCCACAATAGGGAGCATGGAGATAAAAAAGACATAGAGATATTTATTTCGGAATAGATTCATCAGAAAGATCATGACAGACTCCTTTGGCGGTTGAAGTGGAGAGAAAGCCGCCTTTTTATTGTATCGGGTTCCGGGAAAAAAGACAAGGGAACAGGGATTTTTTCTTGAATCTTTTCCGGAAGAAGGAGAAATTTGCACTCTCCTCTGGAGAGTGTCAAAAAAGTTGTAAATTAATTATGAAGTCTCTTGACAACGGCTGAAAATGATGTAAAATAATAATCGTTAGCACTCGAAGCAAATGAGTGCTAAAACACGAAAGGAGCGACAGGTGATGGAACTGGATGACAGAAAGCTCAGAATCCTTGCAGCCATCACGGAAACATATCTCAAAACCGGGGAGCCGGTGGGCTCCAAGCTGATCGCGGCGCTGCTGGGAGGAAGGGTTTCCCCCGCCACGGTGCGCAACGACATGGCGGCGCTTTTTGACCTGGGGCTGCTGGAACAGCCCCACACCTCCGCCGGACGGGTGCCTTCCCACCTGGGGCTGCGGCTGTATATCGACCAGCTGATGCCCACGAAGCCGCTGACCCTGGAGGAACGGCAGGAGATCGAAGCGCTTTTCAACCGGCGCAATCCGGACCCGGATAAGCTGCTGGAGGATTCCGCCAGAGCCCTGGCCCGGTATACCAACTGCGCGGCCATCTCCACCACCATGTATAAGCAGAACGCCACCGTTCGTAAGATTGAACTGATTCCGGCCACTGCCCACACGGTGGTGATCCTGCTCATCGCCTCCAACGGCATGATTAAAAACAAGGTCTGCCGGGTGGACTTCCGGCTGACGCCCAGAATTGTGGATTTCTTCACCAGCTTTGCCAATTCCAGACTGGCGGGGAGAGGGATCAACGAGATCACCCGGAATTATATCAATTCCATCTCCTTCTCGCTGGGAGAATACACCGATGTGTTCTCCCCGCTGCTCACCGCCATTTACGACCTGTGCCGTGAGGCCAGCGACGGCAGGATTTACCGCAGCGGCACCTCCAATTTGTTGGAGTACGGGGAGCTGAGGCAGATTGCCAATCAGCTGTTCCGGGTCATCAATTCCCGGGAGGAGCTGATGGATCTCATTGACCGGGATGAAAACGGCGTTCGGGTGAGCATCGGCAGGGAAAACCAAAAGCTGGAGCTGGCGGATTCCACCGTGATTATTTCCAAGTATAAGATCGGCGAGGACAGCATGGGCGCTGTGGGTCTGATCGGTCCCATCCGGATGGATTACGCCCGGCTGCTGCCTCACATCGAGTATTTTTCCCAGATGCTCGGCAAACTATTGAACGAGACCCTGGAGGATCAGGATGATCCCGGGGCGTAATACAGAAAGGGGAAAGCGCCTTGTCCAGAAAAGACAGCGAACAGAAACCAGCGGCTGTGGAGGAAGCGGCGGAAGCTGTGGAGACCACGGAAGCCGCCGAGAAACAGGCTGGAGAACAGCAGGAGCAGCCGCAGCAGGAGCAACCTTCTCCCCAGGAAAAGGAGCTGGAACAGCTTCGGGCCCAGTTGGAGGAGGAAAAGGACCGCTACCTGCGGTTGATGGCGGAGTTTGGTAACTATCGCCGCCGCACCACCAAAGAAAAGGAAGCGGCTTATCCGGACGCCGTAGCCAACGTAGTCAAGGAGCTGCTGCCGGTGGTGGATAATTTCCAGCGGGCTTTGGAGGCCACCTGTGGCGATGAAAATTACCGCAGGGGCGTGGAAATGACCTATGAGGGCCTGATGGGCGTGCTGCGGACCATGGGACTGGAAGAGTTCGGCGAAGTGGGGGAAGCCTTTGACGCCAACATCCATAATGCCATGATGCACATCGAGGATGAGAATCTGGGAAAGAATGTCGTTTCCCAGGTGTTTCAGAAGGGCTACCGCATCGGGGAACGGGTTCTCCGTTACGCCATGGTGCAGACAGCCAACTGAAGAAAGCAACCAACCGTCCGGAGGGACGGATCCCATAAAAAAGCATTACAATCAGAATTTTGAATAGGCGTTGCAGACGCCAATAGGAGGAAACAGATTATGAGTAAAATTATCGGCATCGACCTTGGTACGACCAATTCCTGCGTCGCGGTGCTGGAGGGCGGCGAGGCTGTCGTCATCCCCAACCCCGAAGGCGGCAGAACCACCCCTTCCGTGGTGGCTTTTAAGGACAACGAGAGAATGGTGGGCCAGATTGCAAAGCGTCAGGCCATCACCAATCCTGACCGGACCGTCGCTTCCATCAAGCGGCATATGGGCAGCAACTACAAGGTGAACATCGATGGCAAGAGCTATACGCCCCAAGAGATTTCCGCTATGATTCTTCAAAAGCTCAAGAGCGACGCGGAGGCTTATCTGGGCGAGAAGGTCACCGAAGCGGTCATCACTGTTCCGGCCTACTTCACCGACGCCCAGCGGCAGGCCACCAAGGACGCCGGCAAGATCGCCGGTCTGGACGTCAAGAGAATTATCAATGAGCCCACCGCCGCCGCACTGGCCTATGGCATTGATAAGGAGAACGACCAGAAGATCATGGTTTACGATCTGGGCGGCGGTACCTTCGATGTTTCCGTGATTGAGATGGGCGAAGGTGTGCAGGAGGTGTTGGCTACCGCCGGTAACAACCACCTGGGCGGCGACGACTTCGACGAGCGCCTGCTCAACTATATGCTGGCTGATTTCAAGGCCAACAATGGCATTGATCTGCGCAACGACAAGATGGCTCTTCAGCGTCTCCGCGAGGCCGCTGAGAAGGCCAAATGCGACCTGTCCGGCATGACCAGCACCCAGGTGAACCTGCCCTATATCACCGCTGACGCCACCGGCCCCAAGCATTTTGAAATGACCATTACCCGGGCCAAGTTCAATGAGCTGACCCACGACTTGGTGGAGTCCACCATGGGTCCTGTTCGTCAGGCACTGTCCGACGCTGATCTGAAGCCTTCCGACATCAACAAGGTGTTGCTGGTGGGCGGTTCCACCCGTATTCCTGCTGTTCAGGAAGCGGTCAAGGCTTTCATGGGCAAGGATCCCTTCAAGGGCATCAACCCCGATGAGTGCGTGGCTGTGGGCGCTGCTCTCCAGGGTGGTGTGCTTACCGGCGACGTCAAGGGCCTGCTGCTGGTGGATGTCACTCCTTTGTCCCTGGGTGTTGAGACCCTGGGCGGTGTGATGACCAAGATCATCGAGCGTAACACCATTATTCCCACCAAGAAGAGCCAGATCTTCACCACCCCTGCCGACAATCAGACCACTGTTGAGGTCCATGTCCTTCAGGGTGAGCGTGAGATGGCTGCTGATAACAAGACCCTGGGCAACTTCAAGCTCACTGATATTCCTGCTGCTCCCAGAGGCGTACCGCAGATTGAGGTGTCCTTCGACATCGACGCAAATGGTATCGTTCATGTTTCCGCCAAGGACCTGACCTCCGGCAAGGAGACCGGCATCACCATCACCTCCTCCACCAATATGTCCAAGGAAGATGTGGATAAGGCTGTCAAGGATGCCGAGCGGTATGCCGAAGAGGATAAGAAGCGTCGTGAAGCCATAGACCTGCGCAACAACGCCGATCAGCTGGTTTTCAACGTGGAGAAATCCATGGGCGAGATCGGCGACAAGCTGCCTGCTGACGACAAGGCTGCCATTGAGGAGCGGATCAGCGCTTTGAAGGAAGCCCTTAAAGGTGACAATCTGGATGAGATCCGCAACAAGATGAACGATGTCCAGGCCAAGTTTGCCGACCTGGCTCAAAAGGCTCAGTCCGCAGCCCAGGCCGCCGGAGCCGCCGGCGCACAGCCCGGCGCGGAGCCTCCCAAGAATGATGACGGCTATGTGGACGCCGACTACAGATCGGTGGACAACAACTGATAAAAGCCCTTTGACGGGGCGCTGCGGGCAGGGCGGCTGTGCCGTCCTGCCCCCGCCTGTGTTCACGGGTGCATGGACAGAATCTAGTGAAAGGGTCCGTATTGCGGGAGCAATGCCCCCTGCGGAATGAGGGTGAACATTTTGCCGGAAAAAAGAGATTATTATGAGGTGCTGGGCGTTTCCAAGGGCTGCAGCGAGGACGACCTGAAAAAAGCCTATCGAAAAATGGCCAAAAAGTACCATCCCGACCTGAATCCCGGCGATAAAGAGGCGGAAGCAAAGTTCAAGGAAGTCAACGAGGCTTATGAGGTCCTGTCCAACAAGGACAAGAGGGCCCGCTACGATCAGTTTGGTCATGCGGGGGTAGACCCCAACTACGGCGCCGGGGCTCCAGGAGGAGCCGGCGGTTTCGGCGGATTCAGCGGCGGATTTGGGGATCTGGGGGATATTTTTGGGGATCTGTTTGGCAGCGGTTTCGGCTTTGGCGGCAGCACCAGAACCAGGGATCCCAACGGTCCGGTCCGGGGCAGCGATGTGGGCTGTCAGGTGGTGCTCAGCTTTATGGAAGCGGTGAAGGGCTGTAAGAAGCAGATCACCTTCCAGCGGCTGGAGAACTGCAGCGATTGCGGCGGCACCGGCGCTTCCGCCGGCAGCAAGCCGGAGACCTGTCCCAACTGCCATGGCAGCGGCCAGGTGCGGACAGTTCGTTCCATTCCCGGTCTGGGCAGCGTTCAGACCAGCAGTGTCTGTCCCCGCTGCGGCGGCAAGGGAAAGATCATCAGCAATCCCTGTAAAAAGTGCGGCGGCAAAGGCCGGGTTCGGGTCACCAAGACTCTGGAGGTGAACATCCCCGCCGGCATCGACGACGATCAGACCTTTGCGGTCCGGGGCCAGGGAGACCAGGGAGTCAACGGAGGCCCCTCCGGCGACGTTCATGTGACGGTGTCGGTGCGGCCCGATCCCCTGTTCAACCGGGACGGCTTCAATATTTGGTGTGACATTCCCATCACCTACACCCAGGCGGTGTTGGGGGATGATATTGTGGTGCCCACTGTGGATGGCCGGGTGGAATACCATGTCCCTGAAGGCACTCAGAATGGCGCGGTGTTCCGTCTGCGGGATAAGGGCGTTCCCTCCCCCAGTGGCCGGGGCCGTGGGGATCAATATGTACGGGTGAATATTGAAGTGCCAAAGGGCCTGACCAAAAATCAAAAGGATAAGCTGCGGGAGTTTGAAGCCAGCCTCAGCGATAAGAATTACAACAAGCGCCAGAGCTTCTTTGATAAGCTCCGGGAAAAATTTGAAAAATAACAAAAGCGCGCGTCAAGCCGCCGGGAGGGGACAGGATGAAACCTGTTTTCTTTCCGGCGGCTTTTTGCGGAGCTGTTTTTTTATTCGCCGGAAAGAAAGGCCGAAGGATTTTTCAGCGAAAGTTCTTTTTCAAACCATCAGCGCCAGGAAAAAATGTCCCCTTGAGGCGGCTGCCATACTGTGCCGTCCAAGGGGGCGTTTTTGTTGGGAAATTTCAGCGACATCCTGTCCCGGAGGTTTGCCTCAGAAAAAACAGGAGGAACAAAATCCGCGTTCCGGCGGTCCACTATGGCGTATCGTCAGGAGGATTTCTCTGCTGGGGCGGAGGACGCAAGAAAAGCAAAAGGGGTCTGCCCCGGGCCTATCCCCGCTGGCGGACCGGCAGGGAAAGAATGAAGGTGGCGCCGCCTCCCGGGGTCTCCTCCGCACGGATGCTGCC
>CASFXA010000083.1 GCA_949298535.1 uncultured Oscillospiraceae bacterium | reverse complement strand
CATGAAAGGGGAGGAAAGCTGGTTGAAGAGAGAAATGGCTTGTGCTATAATGGCCGCGACAGAAAATTTTTTGGCATCATCCTCCATGGAAGAGAATTTTTCAGAGAATGAGGCGGAGGAAAAAGTCCGTAAACTGGGAGGTGAATCCTTTGGCAGAAGCTGTTTGTCATACCCGCTATCCCATCCTTTTGGTTCACGGCACCGGTTTTCGGGACTGGAAGGGGATCAGTTATTGGGGGCGAATCCCCCGGGAACTGGAAAAGCGGGGGGCCCGGGTCTTTCTGGGGGAGCAGGATGGCTGGGGAACAGTGAAACGGAACGCCGCTGTGCTGAAAGAGCGGTTGGAAAGCATTTTAGCCGAAACCGGCAGCCCAAAGGTCCATGTGATCGCCCATTCCAAAGGGGGCCTGGATGTCAGGTATCTGGTCTCCACCCTGGGAATGGCGCCCTGTGTGGCGTCGGTAAACCTGATTGCTGTCCCCAACAGAGGTTCCAAAACGATGGATGTGATCTGCCGGCTGCCCCGATGGGCACTGAAGTTGGCAGGCTTTTTTGTCAATGGCTGGTATCGTTTGGTGGGGGACCGGCGTCCGGACTTTTGCAGCACCTGCTTTCAGTTCACCACCTCCTGGGCGGAACGGTTCAACGCTCAGAACCCGGATGCCGACGGCGTTGTGTATCGCAGCTACGCCGGAGCGATGAGCTCTTTTCACAGCGATTTCTTCCTGTGGTGGCAAAATTTGGTGATCGGCTGTGTGGAGGGGGAAAACGACGGCCTTGTTACAGTGAAATCCGCCCGCTGGACCGGCTTTCAGAAGGTTTGGAGGGGGATCAAGGGTCGGGGGGTATCCCACATGGACGAGGTGGATTTCCGGCGCCGCCCCCTGAAAAAGGGTGGGGAGAGCTGGGATGTGGTGGAAGAGTATGTCGCGATGGTAGCGGAATTAAAAAATTTGGGCTTATAGCTTGCTCCCCCAATCAATTGAAGGAAATGGCGCCTGAAAAACAGCGGGGAGACGATTTCTGGCTGGCTTATGCCGGTTTTTATCCATGGAAATTCAGCCTCAGAGCCAGAGCTCAGGCGGCTTTTTCTCCGGTCCGGTGGATTTTCGGGGAAAGATGACGGAGATTCTCAGGATTCTTCTAGGGGAAAGGTGAAAAAGAGTGGGAGAACAGAAAGGTTTTTGGACAGAAAGCACAATTCTGTTCAAAAAAAGACAAAGGCCTTTCAGGGAATAAATTCGCACAGTATTTATAAAGGTGACATCAAATTTTTAGTTTGTTTCTCACAGTAAACCATCAAAGCATCAAAGGGGAAAAGGGAGGAAGAACCTTTGCGGCGGCGGCAGGCTCCAAAAGTGTGGGTGCTGGAGGGGTAAAGAGGGGGATCGCCTGTTTACAGATTGTTCATTTTACCCGTTGACAAGGAAAAATTTCTCCATTATAATAGCAGAAACCTTAAATGTTACACCATTTTGAGGTTTTTCTCCTAAGAAGGAGGGCAATTCCCCATCAGGAGAATTTTGAAGGAGGTAAACTTAAGATGAAAAGATTTTTTGCATTTCTTCTGACCGGCGCGCTGGTCCTCAGTATGATGGCTGGCTGCTCCGGCGCTTCCTCCAGCGAGGCTTCTTCCACTGCTTCTTCCAGCGAGGCGGCTTCTTCCGAGGCTGCCGCTGGCACCGGTGAGGAGAGCGCTGCTGCCGAAGGCGCAATCATGATCGGAGGCATCGGACCCCTGACCGGTTCTGCCGCCACCTATGGCCTGGCCACCAAGCAGGGCGCAGAGATCGCCATTAAGGAGATCAACGCTCTGGGCGGCTTGCAGCTGGCGCTGGACTTCCAGGACGACGAGGGCGATTTTGAAAAGGCCGGCAACGCCTACAACATTCTCAAGGACAAGGATATGCAGATTGTTTACGGCTGCACCACCACTCAGCCCTGCCTGACTGTAGCCAGCCTCACCTATGAGGATCGCTACTTCCAGCTGACCCCCTCCGCTTCCTCCACCGATGTCACCGATGGCAAGGACAACGTTTTCCAGATGTGCTTTACCGATCCCGATCAGGGTGTGACTGCCGCCAACTTTGTCAAGGACAAGGGCCTGGCCACCAAGGTCGCCGTGATCTATAACAACGGAGACGCTTATTCCACCGGTATCGCCCAGGGCTTCATTGCGCAGGCCAACGAGCTGGGACTGGAGATTGTCGCGGAGCAGACCTTCCCTGACGACACCACCACCGACTTCTCCGTGCAGCTGAACGCGGCCAAGAACGGCGGCGCTGAACTGGTGTTCATGCCTATCTATTACACCCCCGCCTCTCTGGTCCTCAACCAGGCCAAGGCGATGGGCTACGCTCCCATCTTCTTCGGCGGCGACGGCATGGATGGCATCCTGGATATGGACGGCTTTGACAAGAGCCTGGCGGAGGGTCTGATGCTGATGACCCCCTTCAACGCCGCTTCCACCGAGGAGCGCACCGCCAAGTTTGTCGCTGAGTATCAGGAAGCCTACGGTGGTATCCCCAACCAGTTCGCGGCTGATGGCTATGACTGTATGTATGCCATCTACGAGGCCTGCCAGAAGGCTGGCATCACTGCCGATATGAGCCATGAGGAGATTTGCGATGCGCTCATCGCCACCTTCACCAGCGCGGACTTTTCCGTGGATGGTCTGACCGGTTCCGGCATGACCTGGAACACCGCTGGTCAGGTAACGAAGGCTCCTCAGGTCTTCACTGTTCAGGACGGCGTTTATGTCGCCAACTGACCGACCCGGAACCTGTTAACCGGCAAGGGGGCTGCCACGAAGCCGGCGGCCCCCTTTTCCGCCTGCTTGCTCCAAAATCCGTATGTATGGCGGAAACGTCCGCAGCCCCGTCGCCCCGGAGGACAACCTGTTTTCGGGAGGCCAGAGGACCGCGGAGGTTTCTGCCATATCATCGTTTCTGTCGGTGGATTTCAACAGAAAGAGGTGCGACTCCTTGAATATCACAAACCTGCTCTTTAACCTGGTCAACGGTATCAGCCTGGGGAGTGTTTATGCCATCATTGCCCTGGGGTATACCATGGTTTACGGCATCGCGAAGATGCTCAACTTCGCCCACGGCGACGTCATTATGGTGGGCGCTTACATCTGCTTTTTTACCATGAGCAAACTTTCCAGCCTTTTTGCTCCCGGATCCCTGGCTGCCACAGTGGTCCCCTCTTTGGCGGGAGTGCTGCTGGCGATGGTGGTCTGCACCGTTTTGGGTGTGGTGATCGAGCGCCTGGCCTATAAGCCGCTGCGGCAGGCCCCGTCCCTGGCGGTTCTGATTACCGCTATCGGCGTCAGTTATTTCCTCCAGAATTCCGCTCTGCTGCTGTGGGGTTCCGAGCCCAGAATCTTCACCTCGATAGTGGGCAGCGGTTCCATCCAGCTCTTTGGCGGTCAGCTGACCGTCGCCTACACCACGATTGTCACAATGCTCACCTGTGTGGTCATCATGGTGGCCCTGACCCTCTTTACCGGCGGCACCAAAATGGGCAAGGCGATGCGGGCCTGCTCCGAGGACAAGGGCGCCGCGATGCTCATGGGCATTGACGTCAACCGCACCATTTCCATGACCTTCGCCATCGGTTCGGCCCTGGCGGCCATCGCGGGAGCCCTTCTGTGTTCCGCCTACCCCACCCTGATGCCCACCACCGGTTCTTTGCCCGGCATCCGCGCCTTTACGGCGGCGGTGTTCGGCGGAATCGGCTCCATCCCCGGCGCGATGCTGGGCGGTATTCTGCTGGGGCTGATCGAGACCTTCACCAAGTCCTATATCACCACCAACCTGTACGACGCAGTGGTGTTTGGAGTGCTGATTGTGGTGTTGCTGGTCAAACCCACCGGTCTG
This sequence comes from uncultured Oscillospiraceae bacterium, assembly GCA_949298535.1. Lineage (GTDB taxonomy): Bacteria > Bacillota > Clostridia > Oscillospirales > Ruminococcaceae > Angelakisella. Next base: position 3,023 of record CASFXA010000083.1, on the reverse strand, counting down.
CTGGGCAAGCAGATCCGGGAGAAGGTGTGAGGTGCGTATGATGAAACAATTATCTCCTGCCCGCAAACGGCTTTTGGATAACGCTTTGACCTACGGAATTGTGATTGTGGCCTATCTGGTTCTTCAGCTGCTGTCCGGGGCTGAACTGCTTTCCAGCACGATGGAAGGCCTGCTCATTCCCATCTGTGCCTACGTTATTATGGCGGTATCGCTGAATCTGGTGGTGGGGATCTCCGGCGAGCTGAGTTTGGGTCACGCCGGTTTTATGAGCGTGGGCGCTTTCTCCGGAGTGGTGGCCAATGTAGCTCTTCAGCAGCTGATCCCTGTGAATTCCCTGCGCCTGGTGGCGGCGCTGGCGGTGGGGGCGGTGATGGCAGGCTTTGCCGGCTTCATTATCGGCATCCCGGTGCTGCGGCTGCGGGGCGACTATCTGGCGATTGTTACCCTCGCTTTTGGAGAAATCATTAAAAATGTCATCAACTGCCTGTACATCGGCGTGGATGAAAACGGCATCCACTTCGCCACCAATCAGGCCGCGCTGGCTCTGGCTGAAGGAGGAAAAGCGGTGGTCAAGGGCCCCATGGGAGCAAGCGGATATACCAAACTTTCCTCCTTTACCGCGGGATTTATCCTGGTGCTGATTACCCTGGTGATCGTCCTCAACCTGGTCCACAGCCGGGCCGGAAGGGCAATTCTGGCCCTGCGGGACAACCGGATCGCCGCAGAGAGCGTGGGCATCAGCGCTACCAAATACAAAATGATGGCCTTTGTGACCTCCTCTGTGCTGGCGGGCGCGGCAGGTGTGCTGTACGCCCTCAGCTTCGGTTCCATTGCCGCCAAGAAGTTTGACTTCAACGCCTCCATTCTGGTGCTGGTGTATGTGGTGCTGGGAGGTCTGGGGAATATCCGCGGATCAGTGATTGCCGCCGCGCTGCTGGTGGTGCTGCCGGAACTGCTCCGTGAGTTTTACGATTACCGGATGCTGGTGTACGCCATTGTGCTGATTTTGGTGATGCTGCTGACCAACAGCGTCGGCATCCGTCAGTTCCTGGCGCAGCGGTTTGTCCGGTTGGGCCGTGTACTCAGCAAGCGCGCCATGAAAGGGGTGGAGAACTGATGGCAAAGGAATTTCAAAAAGGGAAAATGGTTCCGGTGCCCAGCCGCTCCATCGTTCCCGAACGGGATGTGGATAAAATGCCGGTGCTGGAGTGCAGCCATCTGGGCATCGACTTTGGCGGTTTGACCGCGGTCAACGAGCTGAATCTGACCATTGGCCGCACAGAGATTGCCGGCCTTATCGGTCCCAACGGCGCAGGCAAGACCACGGTTTTCAATCTGCTGACCAAGGTTTACCAGCCCACCCGGGGCACCATCCTTCTCAACGGCAAGGATACCCACGGCATGAGCACCACCCAGGTCAACCGGGCGGGGATTGCCCGTACCTTCCAGAATATCCGTCTGTTTTCCAACCTGACGGTGGAGGACAATGTCCGTATCGGTCTGCATAATCAGGTGCGGTACCCCATGTGGGACGGCGTGTTCCGTCTGCCCCGGTACTGGAAGCAGGAGAAGGTGGCCCACGAGAAGGCCATGGAGCTGCTGTCCATCTTCCATATGGAGGATCTGGCCCAGCATCAGGCGGGATCCCTGCCCTATGGCGCTCAGCGCCGGCTGGAGATTGTCCGCGCTTTGGCCACCAATCCCCGGCTGCTGCTGCTGGACGAACCAGCGGCGGGTATGAACCCCTCTGAAACCCATGATTTGATGGAAAATATCATTAAAATTCGGGATACTTTCCAGATCGCCATTATGCTCATCGAGCATGATATGAATCTGGTGATGGGAATTTGCGAGGGTATCTGTGTGCTGAACTTCGGAGAGGTTATTGCAAAGGGCACTTCGGAGGAGATTCAGCGGAACCCCAAGGTGATCGAAGCCTACCTGGGCTCCGGCAAGAAGGGAGGCTGAGATGATGCTGAAGGTAGAGAACATCAATGTTTATTACGGCGCCATTCACGCCATTAAGGACATCTCCTTCGAGGTCAACGACGGAGAGATTGTCACCCTCATCGGCGCCAACGGCGCGGGCAAATCCACCACCCTCCAAACCATTTCCGGCCTTCTCCATTCCACCACCGGTACCATTGAGTTTATGGGGAAATCCCTTGCGGGGGTGCCGCCTTTCCAGGTGGTGGCCCATGGCCTGGCCCAGGTCCCTGAAGGACGGCGGGTATTCCTCCAGATGACGGTGGAAGAAAACCTGGAAATGGGCGCATTTACCCGTCCCGCGTCCGAGGTGGAGGACAGTCTGGCAGATGTTTACAAGCGCTTTCCCCGTTTGGAGGAGCGGCGGCGGCAGATTGCCGGCACCCTCTCCGGCGGCGAGCAGCAGATGCTGGCCATGGGCAGGGCGCTGATGTCCAAGCCCCAGCTGCTGATGCTGGATGAACCCTCCATGGGTCTGGCTCCCATTTTGGTGGAGCAGATCTTCGACATCATCCGGGAGCTGAATCATGCGGGAGTTACCATCCTGCTGGTGGAGCAGAACGCCCAAATGGCCCTTTCGGTGGCTCACCGGGGTTATGTGCTGGAGACAGGGAAGATTGTCGCCACCGGTACCGGAGCGGAGCTGCTGAATGATGAAGCGGTGAAAAAGGCCTATCTGGGAGGCTGAGACGGTCCCCGCAAGGGATGGGTAAAGATCCATCTGAAATAACAGTTTAATCACAGTGGCCGGAAGCCTCTTTTGTGAGACTTCCGGCCACTGTTTTCTGTGTAAGAAAGACAAGAAAATAAGGGATTCAGTCCTTCTGCCAAATCAGTCCCGGCTGAAAGCTGCGGATGGAATCCTCTATTGCTGCCAAATCCTTTTTCCCCAGGCAGGGCCGCTCCAGCCGCTGTTGGTCCCCGGGGCGAAACTGGGGCGGCTGATGAAAGAGATTGACACGATACCGGGGCAGGGGAGGCAGCAGGGAAGCAAGCTCCAGCAATTCCTCCCGGGTCAGGCCGGGATAAAGGGTGGT
>CASFXA010000082.1 GCA_949298535.1 uncultured Oscillospiraceae bacterium | reverse complement strand
TAGACATCCTCGTCCCACTTCAGGCCGGAGTTGGTCAGCTTGCCGTCCTTAACAGCATAGACATGCTCATCCTCAGCAGCATACAGCTCGAAGGACAGGGTGGTGGGGAAGCCGTTGCCCTCAACCTCGAGGAAGCGGATCTCAGCGTCGGGATAAGCCTTCAGGATGTCGGTGTCAGCATCCATGTTGAAGCCATAGAACACTTCGTCGCCATCATAAACGCGACCCTCAGCATAAGCCTCGCCGCCGAAGTCGATCTCGGTGGTCATGTAGGAAGCAGGCTCGCCGCTCTCAGAAACGGTGATGTTGCTGTGGGTACCCTTTTCATCAACGTTGGCACCATAGTAGACCTCTTCGCCCTTGTCGTACACGACATACAGAGCGTCGCCATCTTCCAGGTCGATCGCAGCGCCGTCATCGGTCAGGTCAACAGTCTTGGCATCCCAACCAACGGTGAACTTCAGATCATAGTTGTAGGTGAACTCATCGTTCTTCTTGATGACATACTCATCATCATCATCCTTAACGGACTTCTTGGCCTTCACAGACAGCTCAGAGATGGTCAGGTTGGTCTTGGTGCTGGTCAGGGTGTAGTCCTGCTTCAGCTTGATAACCAGCTCGTCATCATCGTTGAAATAGATGCTGTCGACCAGGTTGGCGCCCTTGGTGATCTTCTTGGTGGAGACAACAAAGTTGTCCTCATCGAAATCAACCCAAGAGGTATCGATGGTATCACGGTTAGGAGTACCACCATTTTCGCCCACGAAATCAGAAGCGCCCAGGGTGATCTTCTTGCCAGGGTTGATAGCAAAGGCAACAGTAGCCATCATGGCGACAGCCAGTACCAGAGCAAGTACCTTTTTCATTGTGCTTTTCCTCCATAAAATTTTAATCTTCCCGGAAGGCTCTCCATTTCCGTTCCGGTGGTTACAGTATATTACAACTCTGTAACTTTTGCAAGAGGTTTTTGTCATTATTTTTTTAGAAATGCCATCTTTTACAATTCATTCACAATTCCAGGGTTTTTTAACCTGCTTATCCCGGATTTCATTCGGATTTGGTTACAATTTCGTCACATTTCCTCCCTTCGGACCGGTTTGCGCCCCGGCCCGGAAGGAATTATAATAAGGTGACAAAGAAGGGAAGGAGGGCGATGACCATGGGGAAACTTCCCGTCACCTATCTGCTGCAATGTGCCGACGGCACCCTCTACTGCGGCTGGACCAACGATCTGCCCCGGCGGTTGGCCGCCCACAACAGCGGACAGGGAGCCAAGTACACCCGCAGCCGCAGGCCGGTGACCCTGGCCTGGTGGGAAGCTCAGCCGGATCGGAATTCAGCATTGCGCCGGGAGCGACAGGTGAAATCCCTCTCCAGGGAGGAAAAGCTGGCCCTGATTGCCGCCGCTGCGCCATGGCAACGGCAGCTGCCTTCAGAAAGGATGGACAGAATGAACCAGAATCATTTGGAAATCGAGCGGAAATTTTTGCTGGACCGCTTTCCGGAACAAACGCCCTCCTATGAGGCGGTGATGGAGCAGGGGTATCTGACCACCAAGCCCACCGTCCGCATCCGGGCCATCCGGGACAGGGAGGGGAGCCGGTACCGCCTGACCATCAAGGGCAAGGGCACCCTCTGCCGCACCGAAGTGGAGCTGCCTTTGGAGGAAAGCGCTTATGAAGCGCTGCTTCCCCTGCTGCCCATGGCGCCGGTGGTGAAGGAATTCCGGACCTATCCCCTTCCCGGCGGGCTGACGCTGGAGTGCAACCTGGTGGATCCGGGGAGCGACACCGCTTTTTATTATGCCGAGGTGGAGTTCGACAGCCGGGCGGCGGCGGAGGCCTTTGTTCCGCCGGACTTTTTGGGAAAGGAACTGACCGGAAACAAGGATTTTACCATGGCTGCCTACTGGCGGAAAAAGCTGGCGGCCCTCTCCGGAAAGGGAAGCGTGGAAGGCTGAAAAATCGGTTGCCCATCCGCCCAAAAGCTGATATACTGATAACCATATGAAGCCGCCGGTGAAGATGATTCCGCCCCCGGTGATGGAAGGAGCGGCTGATCTCCGCCCTCTTTGAACCCAACTTTCACTTTATTTCAATAAAGGAGCGATCCCATGGCCACCAAAGCCCCTGTCAAACAGAAAAAAAGAACGGCCAAAAAGGAAGCGCCGGAACGGTTGCCCCAAAACTTTGGAGAAGCGCTGCTGCAGCTGATGAAGGTTCACCGCAGCGCCATCATCCGGGCGGTTTGCCTGCTGGCGGTGCTGGGGGTGGCGCTGTGGCTGGCCATCCCCTTTGGAGAACAGTTTGTGGAGGAGGGGCGTTCCAGCCAGGTGGTGGGGGCGGCCCGCACCTTCTGCCGGGGCGCCCAGCTGGCGGCGGGAAACCGGATGAGCGATGGGGAGGCCCCGGAGCAGGCGGCGGAATATCTCCTCACCAGCCAGGGATTTTCCGATGCCCAGGCTGCCGCGGAGGAGCAGCCGGCGGTGGAGGAGGAGCTGCCGGTGACGGAGATTGTGGAGGTGACCCTGGACAGCGACGGATGGATCACCGATTTTTCCTGCCTGGTGGCCAATGGCAAGGACAGTTATCTGGTGACGCTGGACCTGACAACAGGGGAGGCCACGGCGGAAAAACAACCCCGTCCCGGGGAGGACTGAACCGGTTTTGACGGGGCGTTCAGGGACCCGCGGATCACCCCGTCCCCTTCTGCCGGGACAGGCGCGCCCCCAAATCAGAATATTTGCAGCTGCAAACAGGGATGAATCAGCTTTTCCCCGGGGACAAGTGGGGAAGAACGGATTCATCCCTGTATTTTTTGTCGTTTCCTTTGGATACGGAATCTATTCCGCCGCCTCCCGCCGCAGCAGGCCGTAGATACAGACATCATAGATGCTGCCTTCCTTCACAGCGCCCCGGCGAATGGTGCCCTCCAGAGAAAATCTGTTTTTTTCCAGAACCCGGCGGGAAGGGATATTGGGCGCGTAAACCATCGCTGTGATCCGTTCCAGCTCCAGGGCTTCAAAGGCTTCCCGGCAGATCTGTCCCACCGCCAGGGTGGCGATCCCCCGCCCCCAAAAGGAGCGGCCAACAAGATACCCCAGCTCTCCATCCAGGCGGTAAATATCTTCCTTCCGTTCCACGCTGAAGTTCCCCGCCAGACATCCCTCCGCCCAAACCGCCCGAAAGATGCCTTTTCCGTCCTCTTCCTGCTTTTGGATCAGCCTCATCCACTGGATGGCATCCTCCCGGGTGTAGGGGCTGGGGAGGCGGTCACTGAGATACCGCCGGTCCGCTCCGTTCATCAGCTCCACCAGGGCTTCCAGGTCCTCCGGGACAAAGGGGCGCAATTCCACCTTCATCGAAACGCCTCCCTTCCTTGTTTCAGTTTTCCTCCACGGTTTCCCCGGCGGCGATCCGCTCCGCCAGGTCGCTGAGATAAACCCACCGGTCCATCTTCTCCGCCAGCTGCTGCTCCAACCGGGCCTTTTGGGCCATCAGCTCCTCCAACCGCACAAAGTCAGCGGCGGACTGGGTCATTTCCGCCTCTGTGGCGGAAATTTTTTCCTCCAGCCTGGCAATCTCCCCGTCAATGGCCTGATACTCCCGTTCTTCCTGATAACTGAATTTCAGCCTGCGGCTTCGGGGGCGCTCCGGAGCTTTCGCCCTTTCCTGCTTTTCCGCCGGTTTTTCTTGCCGCTGCCGGTTCTTTCGCTCCTCCAGCCATTGGGTATATCCCCCCAGGGTCCGGCTCACCTGGCCGTCCTCCTCCCAGGAAAAGATCTGGTCGGCAATTTTGTCCAGGAAATACCGGTCGTGGCTGGCGGCAATCACCACCCCGGGAAAGCGGTCCAGGTAGTCCTCCAGAATGGACAGGGTCTGGATGTCCAGATCATTGGTGGGCTCATCCAGCAGCAGCACATTGGGGGTGGTCATCAGGGTTCGCAGCAGATAGAGCCGCCGCCGCTCCCCGCCGGAAAGACGTCCGATAAAGGTATATTGGAGATTATCGTCAAAGAGGAACTTGTCCAGCATTTGGCTGGCGGTGAGGGTGCCCTCCGGAGTTTCAATGGCGTTGGAAATCTCCCGGATATAGTCAAAAACCCGCTTATCCTCCGGCATGGCCTCGTATTCCTGGGAAAAGTAGCCGATCCGTACGGTTTCTCCC